>CAYTYV010000522.1:0-3390 GCA_964441055.1 uncultured Polyangiaceae bacterium
GGCCCTGCTCATTCCCCTCCAGATCGTCACGGGGCTCTTTCTGTGGGTCCCGTAGCTATTTTCTTTTGTTGTCGACCCTGTGGGGATTCAGATTGTCGACGCTATCCACGTCTTCCTCTGGATATTCTTCGCCGCGTTCATGATTGTCCACTTCTATCTAGCTACCCTCGGACACACCACGTGGGCACACATTATTGCTATGTTCAAAGGGTATGAAGAAGAAGAGGAGCACGAGCACGGGCACGGGCACTAACAATAGGGGCAGCCGCCCCGAACGACCTGGCGAGCTTCGTTCCCAGCTTCGCTGAAGCGGAGAGCAGAAAGCTGGCTGTTGCAGCCCGCTCGACGCGGCGCGCTGCCGCTGCGGCTGCGCGGATGCGGAACGCAGCGACCGCGGAGCGGCGGCCGGAAGCCGGCTACGAAGCCGGCTACACTGCGGGCGCGCCCGGCGGTCCGAACGGCGAGACCGACACGACCTCGGTGACCTCGGGGACCCGCTCCTTGAGGACCCGCTCGATGCCCATCTTCAGCGTCATGGTGGCGCCAGGGCAGCCCGCGCAGGCTCCACGAAGCTGAACCAGCACCTGCCCGTTGTCTCGCACCTCGACGAGCTGGACGTCACCGCCGTCCATCTGCAGCATCGGTCGAATCTCGTTCAAGGCGGCTTCCACTTTGTCCTTCATGACTCTGTCCTCTCTGTCCCCCACGCCCAACCCGTCTCTGGTGGGCTGGAGCCAGGAGCTGGTGCAGCGAGCGAGCGAGCGAGCGACCGGCCGACGCCGAGCACCGTCCGTGGGAGCAATATGCGCACCTCGACGTGATTTGGCAACCAGTCGGCAACCGGTCCGCTGCGTCGCTCCCCCAAGATACGCAGACGCGAGTTGCGGTTGGACTCTCGCGGAGTACGCCGTAGGGTGATCTGGGCGCCCGGCCGACGTCCTGAAGGGGAGCCTGGCCCTACCCCAGCAACGCTCAGCAAAGGAGAGCGTCATGGCAAAGACTCAGCTCGTGGTCATCGGTGCTGGCCCGGGCGGCATCACCGCTGCGCTCGAAGCGGCCCGCTTCGGCGGCCGCGTGACGCTGCTGAGCGACGGACCGGTCGGCGGACGCGCGGGCTGGAGCAGCCTGCTGCCGAGCAAGGTCTTGCTGCACGCGGCGCGGCGGCACGACGGTCGCGGCCGCATGCCCGACGAGCAATTCGCCCAGATGGTGGCGGGCATCGACGCCACGGCCGAGCGCTTCGTCGGCCGCAAGGCCGGCCTGCTCGGCAAGGCGGGAGTGAAGGTGCTCTCGGGCAAGGCCCGCATCGAGGGGCCGCGGGAGCTCTCGCAAAGCTCGGAGGGCAAAACGCGTCGGCTCGCCTTTGATAAGGCCATCCTGGCCACGGGCTCGGTACCGGTTTTTCCACCCAGCCTTCGGCCCGACGGTGACCGGATCATCGCCCCGCGGCTGGCGAAGAAGATGACGCGGTTGCCTCCGACCATGTGCGTGGTGGGCGGCGGCGTCACGGGCACGGAGTTCGCCTACGCGTTCGCCAGCCTCGGCGTGGAGGTCACCTGGGTGGTGGACCAGTTCGGCGTGCTGCCCAGCATAGACCGCCGACCAGTCCGAGCGCTGCTCGACAAGCTGAGCGCGCTGGGGGTGACGCTGGTTGAGGGAACGCCCGCGCGGAGCCTCGAGCCCGATGGCGACGGCGTCACGGCCACGCTGCGAGACGGCCGCGCGTTGCGGGCGGCGCAGGCCTTCGTGGCCATCGGACGACGCCCCGACGTGGCCGATCTGGGCCTCGATGCGGCCGGGCTCGAGCTCTGCGAGAGCGGCCCTGCGCGCGGCGGCGTGGCGGTGGACGAGTACGCCCGCTCGGCCGTGCCCCACATCTTCGCCGCGGGCGACATCACCGGAGCGCCCATGGTGGCCAACAAGGCCCAGGCCCAGGCTTGGACCGCAGGCCGCGCCGCCCTGGATCAATCGGTTCCCCCCACCAACGCGGACACTTGGGTGCGGGCGGTGTTCACCCATCCTCAGATCGCTCAAGTGGGCATCTCGCCCGAGCAGTCGCGGCGCCTACATCGCCCTACCCGACGGCTGCAAGTCGACTACCTGGCGGCCCTCGACGCGCACCTGGGGGGCGATCCGACCGCTGCCGAGGGCTTCGTCGAGCTCACCATCGACATCGAGACCGATGCGGTGATCGGCGCCAGCGCCTGCGGACCGCACGCCGCCGAGGTGCTGACGCCCATCTCGGTGGCCGTGCGATCCGGCACCACCACGGACGTGCTGGCCGCCACCTTCCCCGCCCATCCCACCTTCACCGAGCTGGCCTTCCGCACGGCGCGATAGGTCGGATTTCGCGCCGTCTAGCCCGTCCGCTAGGCGCGGGCCAAAGGAGCGATGCGCGCTGGGCAGGAATCGGGTATCATCTTGAGTGAGCCGATTTGCGCGGAGCGACCGAACCGCGCGGCTGGCCGCAAGGGATGGCCGGGCGCGTGGTCTACCGGCTGCCGAGCGCGGGCAAAACCGGATGGGAGAGGCCAAATGAAAAGGCGCAATGCTTGGGTCCTTCGGGGAGCGTTCATGGCCGCCGCGGCGGCGGGCACGGCGTACGGCTGCAGTGCCACCGACGAGGCCCGTTTCCGCGGGGACGACGACGGCGGCAACGGCGCGGGCAACAACGGCACGGGTGGCGTCTCCTTCGACGGGGGCTGGGGAGACGGCAGCCTGACCGACGGCGAGATCTGCCACGCCGAGACGGCCGAGGCCAATAACATCGTGCTCCACATGCTGGTGCTCGTCGATCGGTCCGCCTCCATGGACTACAACGGCTACTGGTATCCGACGGTCAACGCGCTGACGACCTTCTTCAACGACTCGCAGTCGGAGGGGATCATGGCGGGCATGAGCTTCTTCCCCTCGCCAGCCGACCCCACCTCCGTCAGCTGCCAGACCAGCTACTGGAACCCCCTCCAGCTTCCCGTGGGGGCCCCGCCGCTGGCCGAGCTCACGGCCGAGGCCTCGGCGCTGACCGGGCCGCTGAGCACCACCTACCCCGATGGCAACACGCCCATGTACGGCGCGCTGGAGGGCACCTACCAGGTCGCCCAGAGCCTGCAAGCCGAATACCCCATGGACAAGGTCATCGTCGTGCTGGCCTCCGATGGCGAGCCCTGCTGCGGCGAGTGCCCGTCCGACGACATCTACACCATCGGCAACAACGTCGTGGCCCCGGCCTTCAACAACTACGGCATCGAGACCTACACCATCGCCATCCATTCGACGGTGGTCGACGAGATGACCGTCATCGCCCAGGCGGGCGGCACGGGCCAGACCTACGACGTCAGCGGTGGGATCAGCCAGTTCGCCGACAAGATGGCGGAGATCCGCGACACCGCC
>CAYTYV010000522.1:3400-4549 GCA_964441055.1 uncultured Polyangiaceae bacterium
GCGAGTACGTCATTCCGGATAACCCGGGCGGCGAGGAGTTCGATCCCTTCATGGTCAACGTCATCTACACCCCGCCACCGCCCGGCGATCCGATCACCATCCCCAAGGTGGACAACGAGGCGGCCTGCGGCACGGGGCATGGCTGGTACTACGAGCCGCTGCCCCCGGAGACGCCCGAGAAGATCATCATGTGCCCGGCCACCTGCGACATGATCGAGTCGAGCGTGGAGGGCGACACGATCTCGATCGCCTTTGGCTGCCCGTCGACCACGAGGTGAGTCGGCACAACACAGGAGCGGGAGCACCATGGTTCGAAGAGCCTTCACCTATTTCGGCTGGGGCGTTGTGGCGTCCACTTTGGTGGGCACGCTCATCGGGGTGGGCTGCACCGCCACCATCGGCTCCCGCTTCGACGACCATAGCGGAGAGGGGGCGGGCGGCGCGGCGACCACGGGTTCGGGCGGCGCGGCAGGCGCGGGCAACCAGGGCACGGGCGGTATCGGCTTTGACGCGGGCTTCGGCGACGGAGCCTTGACCGACGGCGACACCTGCTTGACCGAGACGGCCGAGGCAACGCTCACGCCGCTTCACATGATCCTGGCGATCGATCGCTCGGGCTCGATGGGCTACTACGGCTACTGGTCGCCCACGGTCACCGCCATCAGCAACTTCCTCAACGACCCCTTGTCCGCGGGACTGTACGTCGGCATCAACTACTTTCCGGTGCCCGGCCACGGCGATAGCTGTGACCCGCAGTGGTCCAACCCCGTCCAGGTGCCGCCTGGGGCGCCACCTTTGGCGCTACTACCCGACGACGTCTCGGTGCTCACCGGCTCGCTCACCACGGTGGGCGTGGGCAACATGACGCCCATGTATGGCGCGCTCGCAGGCACCTACAATTTCGCGCGCACCCTGCTGCTCACCTATCCCAACGACAAGGTCGTGGTGGTGCTGCTCAGCGACGGCGAGCCCAACGAGTGCGGCGGCAGCATGGACAGCATCGTCTACATCGGCCAGACGCTGACGGCTCCCGCGTTCAACAACGACGGCATCGAGACCTACACCCTGGCCATCCACTCCTCGGTGGTCGACGAGATGAACATCATCGCGGGCTACGGCGGCACGGGCGTGGCCTACAATGCCTCGGGC
>CAYTYV010000523.1:0-4542 GCA_964441055.1 uncultured Polyangiaceae bacterium
AAATTTCGTGGGGGTTTGGGGGCAGAGGGAGGAGCAAAGCGACGACCGGAGCCCCCATCGTCTAGTACTGAATATACAGCGGCGTGCTCTGCGCGATCGGCCAATGCGGGCTGACGCCGTACCAGCCCTCGGGAATGGCCGGATCCATCCAGGCGAACAGCCAGAGGGCATCGGCGGGCGCCACGTTGATGCAGCCGTGGCTCTTGGGGCGGCCGAACTCGTCGTGCCACCAGGCGCCGTGAATGGCGAAGTTGTCCTGGTAGTATTGCACCCAGGGCACCTCGTCGACGAACCAGTCCTTGCCGCGGTCGCGGCCGGACATGTCGCCAGACAGCAGCTTCCATCGGACGAAGTGCCTGCCCTTGGCAGTGGCATGGGCCCGCGGGCTGATGCCGTCGATGCCTGGCGAGACGGCCGCGGCGTAGACCGGAGTGGCGCCCTCGTAGGCCACCATCCAGCCCCAGGTCACGCGAATGAGCACCCACTTCTGGTCGGGTCCCACGCCCGTCGGCGGCTGCCGCGGCTTGATGGCCGTGACCTCCGGGTAGTAGGCGTAGCCGCCGTCGCGCATCTGGTAGTACCAGCGGCCGCGCTCTCCCTTGGCCAGGGCGCCCGTGATGGGCACGAAGCTGTCGCGCGGCCACGTCTCGTCCGTGGCTACGATCTCGCCCTTGGCGTTGGCCTCGTGCTTGACCACATCGCCGAGCCAGGCGAAGGCCAGCGGCAGGGCGAGCTCGGGCCGAGCGCGCAGGTCGACGCCGCGCGAAGGGGGCAAGGGCTGCTGGCGCACCTTGTCCTTGGGGACCAGGTACAGATCGGGCGTGAGCAACCAGGTGCGCCCCTGGGCGTCGAACTGTCGGGCCCACGCGAGCTTCATGCCGGGGTAGGCGGGCACGTCGACGGTCAGTGGCGGATCGACCGTGGCGAAGTAGCGGAGCAGCGCTTTGGAAGGGCCCCAGCCGACCGGACGGGCGTCAACGGCGCCGCCCTCAGCCGGATCCGCGGCGGGCAGGCTCGCGAGGTAGTGCTCGAGGTCGGGCTCGGCTTGGCGCTGCTCGGCGCGCGTGGGGATTCGGCGATAGCGAGGCGCCCCCACCGACACGCCGAACTCGAAGGGGTAGGCTTGGTCCGCGGCTGGCAGGGCATCGGCCGCGGCCCGAACGGCGGGATCGCGGCCGTCCAGCGTGCCGTGCCCCGGCCCGCCCACGCAGACCCATCCGCGCGGCTCGACGGGGTACCAGGCATCCTCGCATCGGAAGAGCTTGCGCGTCTTGACGGGGGCCTCGTCGCGCAAGGCCACCGATTGGCCGTTGCGTAGCACGCCGATAACCGGGGCGTCCCGGTCGGGCTCGTTCAGGATCTTGACCAGCGCTGCTGGGGCCCACAGCCGCCGCTCGATCGGCGCCGCGGATGGAGGATCGGCATCCGCCGCCGTCGGAGCCGCTTCGCCAGCGGCGCGCAAGCCCTCGGCAGCAAGGCGCTCTGGTGCGCGAGCACCCCCGCCCCGGCTGCCCGCATCCGTCGTCTGCTCTGGAGGAATCGCAGCCGTCGATAGGGCCCAGGGCGAAAGCTCCAGCCCGCCTGAGCGCGGCCGTTCGCCAGCCGGTCTACAGCCGATCGCCAGGCTGACGAGCAACAGCCCCAGGCCCGCCCGCGCGCGGGTAGTCGTGCACGGCCGCGGCTGCGAGCAGCGGAAAAATCGAGGTCGAGCGCGGAGGGGAGGCCAGTACATGCGCTGCCCAATATGGGATCGAGCCTCGCCCGCGGCAAGCCTTCAAGCTGTTGACGATGGGGGCTCCGGGCGTCGCTCCGCTCCGTCCTCCGCCCCCAAACCCCCGCAGGAGCCTCTGGAGGACAGATTGGACTCATTTTTGCCTGAAGCCCTTCTTCGAGGACTCCAGGGCGCTCGGCGTGTCGTCTTCCGAGCCATCGACCGGCCGTGCCGTGGCGGACCGTGCCCCACCTCGGGCGCGACCGGGTATATACTAGCTCGCACTGATGGCGAGCAGCCGCTCGCCCGGCCGGGCCCGAGTTGGCCCGCGACACCAGGCGTGCCCCCATGATGTTCACCAAGACGACCAGCGAAGAGACCACTGTCCTGCAGATCCAGGGCGAGCTCGACGCCATGGCGGCGCCCGAGCTGCGTACTACGCTGGACGAGATCGCGCAGGCGCAGCCCAAGAAGGTGGTGGTCGATCTGTCGGGCCTCGAGCTCGTGGATAGCTCGGGCGTGGGCGCCATCGTCTCGCTGTTCAAGCGCGTTCGGAGCATGGGTGGCGAGTTCGAGGTGGTCGGCGTTCAGGGGCAGCCGCGGTCCATCTTCAAGGTGCTGCGCTTGGATCGGGTGTTCCACATCCAGTGAGCCCATCGGCGTAGCGTCGCGCTCGGGCACTCCTCGTGAGCCATGCGGGTACTGGTCATCACCCAGATCTTCCCCAATGCCCTGGAGCCCGAGCTGGCGCCGTACAACCGCCACCAGTTTGCTGGCCTGCGAGGGCACGGCGCCGAGGTCGAGGTGCTGGGGCTGGTTCCCTGGTTCCCGGGCGCGGGGCTGATGCGGCGCCTTTCGGCAAGCGGTCGGTTGCAGGGCCTGCCGCGCGAGGAGTGGATCGAGGGGCTGCGGGTGCTCCATCCACGGGTTGTGTACCTGCCTCGGGTAGGCCGCCCTTTGTCGGGGCTGAGCTATGCCGCCTCGCTGCTGCCCTGGGTGCTGGCGCGACGCGGACGGGTCGACCTCGTGCTGGGCTCCTTTGCCTACCCGGACGGCTGGGCAGCCGTGGCCCTAGCGCGGCTTTTGGGGGTGCCCGCGGTGGTCAAGTGCCACGGCTCGGACGTCAACGTGCTGTCGACGCGGCGCTCGCTCAGGCCGCTGCTCGGCTGGGCGCTGTCGCGCGCCGCTGCCGTGGTCACGCCCTCCCGCCCCCTGGCCGACAAGGTGGTGGCCCTCGGCGCAGCTGCGGCCAAGGTGCACGTGGTGATGAACGGCATCGACACCGAGCTCTTTCGCCCGCGCGACCGCGCGCAAGCGCGCCTAGAGCTCGGCCTGCCCACCGCGGGACAATGGATCCTGTTCGTGGGACGGCTCGAGCCTCAGAAGGGCGTGAGCGAGCTGCTCGATGCCCTGGCCGACTTGGTCCCGAGTCGGCCTGAGCTGCGCTTGGCCCTGGTGGGCGACGGCGTCAGCCGCGCCGACTTCCAGGCGCGGGTGGCCCGCCAGCGGCTGCCCGTCGAGTTCGTCGGGCCGTGCTCGCACGAGCAGGTTGCCCGGTGGCTGGGCGCCTGCGACCTGCTGACGCTGCCGAGCTGGGCCGAGGGGACCCCCAACGTGATCCTCGAGGCACTGGCGTCGGGGCGACGGGTGGTGGCCACTCGGGTCGGGGGCATTCCCGCGGTGGTCGATCGGCCCGAGCGGGGCGAGCTGGTGTCGGTGCGCTCTCCCCGCGAGCTCGGAGGTGCGCTTGCGCGAGCCCTGGACGCCCACTACGGTGAACAACAGCTCGCCCCTGCGGTCTGCTTCGGCGGCTGGGACCAAAGCGCGGGGGCGCTCTACGAGGTCCTGCGGGGAGCGCTTCGCGCGGCATGACGCCCATGCTCACTCATCGCTCGCGCGGCCTTTCTCCGCCGCGCAATCGCGCACGCCGCCCCGACTGGGTCGACGACGAGCCGGGCTGGGCCGAAGCTCGGCGACAGCTCGCCAGCATCTATCGGCGGGTGCGCGCGCGCTGGCTCCGCACTGTCATCTTCGCGGTGCTGGCGACGGCACTGGCCTTTGCCTACCAGGCCCGCAAGCAGCCGCTGTTCCCGGCCTCGGTGGTCATTCGCGTGGTCGAGGCGAACTTCGACCCCAATACAGCCCCTCCCACCAGCTACCAGCTCACCGAGTACTTCAGCCAAGTCGCGCTCTCGCGGCAGGTGCTGCGCTCGCTCATCGACGAGTACGACCTCTACCCCGAGGAGCAGGGCATCGATCCCAACCTGGCGCTCGAGGTCATGCGGGAGGACATCGAGCTATACGTGATCCGCAACTACTTCGCCCAGCAGCGCTACTCCGAGGATCCACCGCGAACGGCCCGGGTGGTCATCACCTACA
Organism: uncultured Polyangiaceae bacterium; assembly: GCA_964441055.1. GTDB lineage: Bacteria > Myxococcota_A > Polyangia > Polyangiales > Polyangiaceae > JACQWT01. Next base: position 4,091 of record CAYTYV010000523.1, read on the forward strand.
CGGGACGCGATCCCGACAAGGCGCTGGCCGTGGCCCGACACATGGGGCGCGTCGTGGCCGAGGACCAGACCCAGTCCAGGCGAACGGCCGCCCGGGCGGCGGCCGACTCGATGGCGGCGACCGTGGCCGAGCTCAGGGGCAGGCTCGAGCGCGCCCGTGCCGAAGAGGCGGAGCTACAGCTGCGGGTGGCCGAGGCGCCGCCCGGCCATGCCTCGAGCGAGCTGGTGCGGCTGCGCAGCGTCATGCACAGCATCGCCCAGCTGCGGCGAGAGCTGGACCAGGCCGAGAGCCGACGCACGGGCTACGAGCTTCGCGAGCAGCTCGAGGACAGCGAGATGGGCCTGCGCTTCGAGCTGGTCGACCCGGGACGGCCAGCCGAGGTGCTGCTCAGCCGGGGCCAGGAGCTGACCCTGACCGGGCTGCTGGCCTTCTTGTTTCTGCTGCCCATGGTG
>CAYTYV010000524.1:0-4533 GCA_964441055.1 uncultured Polyangiaceae bacterium
CGGCGATAGAGCACGGGGTGGGTGAAGGCGGGCTCGTCCACCTCGGAGTGACCGTGGCGTCGGTAGCAGACCATGTCCACGGCCACGTCCTTGCCGAACTGCTGGCGAAAGCGCAGGCCGAGCTCCATCGCCCAGACCACGGCCTCGGGATCGTCGCCGTTGACGTGGAAGATGGGCGCCTCCACGAGCTTGAGCACGTCGGTGGCATAGGCCGAGGAGCGCACCTCGGCGGGCGAAGCGGTAAAGCCGATCTGGTTGTTGACCACCAGGTGCACGGTGCCGCCCGTGCGGTAGCCCTCGAGCTGCGACAGGTTGAGGGTCTCGGCCACCAAGCCCTGACCGGCCAGCGCGGCATCGCCGTGGATGAGCAGCGGCACCACGCGCTTGCGCTCGGCCGTGTCGCCCAGCCGCCGCTGCTTGGCGCGGGCGCGACCTTCGACCACGGGGTCGACCGCCTCGAGGTGGCTCGGGTTCGAGGTCAGGCTCACGCGAATGCGGCCGTCGTGATCCGAGGCAAAGCCCTTGTGGTACTTCACGTCGCCGTCGCCGCCCGGGTGGTCGGCCATGAGCTCGCCCTCGAACTCGGCAAAGATGGCGCCGTAGGACTTCTGCAGGATGTTGGCCAGCACGTTGAGCCGACCGCGGTGCGGCATGCCGACCACGATCTCGACCACGCCCAGCTCCTTGGCGAGCTCGATGAGGGCGTGCACGGCCGGGATGAGGGTCTCGGAGCCCTCGAGCGAGAAGCGCTTTTGTCCGGGAAAGCGCTTTTGCACGAAGCGCTCGAACAGCTCGGCGTTGACCAGATCGCGGAGGATGGCGAGCTGCCCTTCGCGCCCGAGGCTCGGCCGATTGCGCACGGGCTCCATCTGCTCCTGGAGCCAGCGGCGAACGGCCGGATCCTGGATGTGCATGTACTCGACGCCGATGCTGCGGGCGTAGGTGTCGCTCAAGATGGCGATGATCTCGCGGAGCGGTGCGCGCGGCGGGCCGACCAGCGTGCCCGTGTCGAAGACCCGGTCGAGGTCGGCCTCGCCCAGGCCAAAAGCCCCGAGCCGCAGCTCGGGATGGCCCTGGGGCGGGCTGCCCAGGGGATCGATCTGGGCGACCCAATGCCCGCGGGCCCGATAGGCATCGATCAGCGCATTGACATTGGATTGCGCTCGGGCCCGATCGGCGGCGGCGCAGGACCGGGGGCAGCTCGCCAGCTCGAAGCCCTGGAAAAAGGCGCTCCACGACTCGGGCATGCTGCTCGGGTCTGCTTTGAACTGCTCGAACAGCTGCTCGACGTACGGCGCGTTGCGCAGCACGGCGGGCGAAAACGACGACGGCCGAAAGGGGGGCGAGCTTGCCACGGCGACCTCTTCTCAGGGCCCACCCGCACGCGGAGGGCCCGTCGGCTAACATCTCCTCTCGGCGCGCTGTGTCAAGGCTGATCTGCCGCGTCCAGCCCCTGCTCGCCTGGAACCAATGCGCGCCAGGCGTTGTCTGGCCCACGTGGGACCGAGGTCGGACGAGCGCCCCGTTCGTCGCCGGGGCCCACGTCTGCTCATGGAGGAGCCATGCGCCTGTACTTTTGTGCTGCCACCGTCACCGCGCTCGCGCTCGCGACCGCTTCGCCCGCCTTTGGCCAGCCAGGCCCTTCGGCGCCGCTGCCGCTCAAGCGGGCGCGGCTCTACGAGACCGGGGTGGGCTACTTCGAGCGGACTGGCGCCATCGGGGGCCCCGGAGACGGCTTGACCCTGCCCGTGCCAGCCGGCCACCTGGACGACGCGCTCAAGACGCTGGTGGTGCTGTCCAAAGACGGCGAGGCCACGGTCTCGGGCATCGAGTTCGGCAGCAGCGTGAGCCGCGGCATGGCCATGGCCCTGGCCGGCCTCGACGCTGGCGCCGACGACCAGAGCATCAGCTACCCGCGACTGCTCGCCACGTTGAAGGGCGCTTCGGTGCAGCTGAGCGCGAGCGGCAGGCGCTTCACCGGACGGCTGATCGACGTGCTGGAGCCTTCGGCAGAGCAAAGGCAAACGTGCATGCCGTCCGCAGCGAATGGCCAACCAGGGCCATCGGAAGCGGCCGTGCTCGAGTGCTACCGACGCCAGTCCCCCACCCTGCTGCTACTCACCACGGGCTCGGAGATCCGCCGCTTCAGCGCCGCTGACGTCGACAGCGTCAGGCCCACCGATCCAGCCTTCAGCTCCCGGCTGGGCTCGGCCCTGGACGCGCTTTCCGAGCGCGGCTCGCAGACGCGGCGGGCCCTTCGCGTGATGGGCACGGCGGGAAAGCCCGTGACCCTGGGCTACATCGCCGAGACGCCCATCTGGCGCCCCACCTACCGGCTGGTCCTGAGCGACAGCGGCGAGCAAGGCCTGCTGCAGGGCTGGGCCCTGGTCCACAACGACACCGACGAGGACTGGCAAAAGGTCCACATCGATCTGGTCAACGGCCAGCCCGACTCCTTTCTCTTTCCCCTGGCCGCGCCGCGCTACGCCCGCCGCGAGCTGGTCACGCCCGAAAACCCGCTGTCCACCGTGCCGCAGCTTCTCGACACCACCGTAGACACCATGTGGGGCGACATGGTGGGCGAGAGCTTTGGCTCGGGCGGGCTCGGCCTCAGCGGCATTGGCGCGGGCGGCGGCGGCCGCGGCGAGGGCATCGGCCGCGGGTCCATCGGCACCATCGGCTACGGGGCTGGGACCGGGAGCGCCGACAGCCCGAGCTCGCTCCTGTCCATCGGCAACCTGGCGGGCGTGGCCCAAGCCGAGGGCGTCGAGTCGGGCGCGCTCTTCCACTACCGCCTGAAGTCCGCGGTGGATCTGCGCGCCCACGGCTCGGCCCTGCTGCCCTTTGCCCACGAGCACATCGACGTAAAGCGCATCGCCACTTTCCGTTCGCCCGGGGTGACGGCGCGCTCGGCCGCGCACCTCAAGAACAACACGCCCCAGACCCTGCCCGAGGGACCCATCGCGCTGTTCGAGGCGGGCGGCTTCGCAGGCGAGTCCGTGCTGAGCCGCACCAAGCCCAAGGAAGCCCGCATTCTGCGCTACGGCTTCGACCAGGACATCGAGATCAGCCAGGACCGCGACCGCACCAAGGAGGAACTGCGCCTTTTGAGCTTTGGCCCAGGGCATCGGCTCACCGAGCACTTCGTCCGCCGCCACGAGATCGACTACACCCTGACCAACCGAAGCGGCAGCGCGCGCAAGGTCTACCTGGCCCTCGGCTTCGTCAACAACGCCCTGGTAAAAGGCGCTGACGGCCTTGAGTACGACGCCGAGCGGAGCAAGCCCTTTGCCGTGTTCGACGTGCCGCCCCAGCACCTGGGCACCCGCAAGCTCGAGGTGGACGAGGGCCTGCGCCGCAACCACGACTTCGACGATCTGACGCCCACTGGGCTCCGCGAGATGGCCGAGGTGGCCACGCTGCCCGAAAAGCAACGGGCCCTACTGCGCGAGGCCGCGGGCCACCTCGGCAAAGTCCGCGCGCTCCGCCGCGCGCGCAAAAACCACCAGCGCGATCTCAGCCAGGCCGAAGAGGAGCTCGAGGGCCTACGCGAGAGCGTACGCGCCCTGGCTCACCGCACCGACGATGCTGCCGAGAGCCTGACCGAGCGGCTGCTCGCGGGCGAAGAGCGCGTCACCAAGCTCCGCCGCGCCATCCGCGGCGCCAGCGAAAAAGCGCGCCACCACCGCAACGAGGCGTATCGCACGCTGCTGCGGCTCAATGGAATGCGCGCGGCGGCCGAGTAGGCGCCCCGGGCGGCTGCGAGTCGGCGAGGGCTCGACGCGGCTATGGCCCGAAGCCAGCTACAAAGATGTCGTACGTCATGTCGCCGACGTCCGAGTTCGTGAGGTCCTCGCCACCGAAGTTGACCGTACCTTTGAAGTCTCCCGTGACGAACGCATTACCCGTCCCGTCGACCGCGATGGCCCACGACTGCTGGCAGGCATCATCGCCGAAGCGCTGGCTCCAGAGGTGCTCGAGGTTGCCTCCCTCGGGTTTGAGCTTGGCCACGGCGATGTCGTTTGAGCCCGCGCTCACGAGGTCGTCACCGCCGAAGTTCATCGTGCCCTCGAAGTACCCCGTGACGAGCACGTTGTCTGCACCGTCGACGGCGATGCCGCGCGAGTACTGGTCTGCCTCGTCTCCGAAGCGTTGGCTCCAAATGTGGCCCACGTTGGAATTGAACTTGGCCACGAAAACGTCGTAATCGCCCGCGCTCACGAGGTCGTCGCCACCGAAGTCGACCGTGCCGCCGAAGTGCCCCGCAATGAGCACGTTGTCCGCGCCGTCCACCGCGATCGTGACGGAGTACTGGGCAGACCCATCCCCGAACGGCCGGCTCCAGACGTGCTCGCCCTCCGCGTCGAGCTTCGCCACGAAGATGTCCTCCGCACCTGCGCTCACGAGGCCGCCGCCGCCAAAGTCGATCGTGCCGAAGAAGCGTCCCGTGATCAGTACGTTGTCAGAGCTATCGACGGCGACATCGTACGACCGTTGGATATTGCTATCACCCCAACGCTCGCTCCAGAGGTG
>CAYTYV010000525.1:0-2739 GCA_964441055.1 uncultured Polyangiaceae bacterium
ATCATGACGGTGGACAAGATCGAGTACCTCGAGAAGACCAAGAACCTAGCCGTGCTGCCGGGCATGAAGGTCACCAAGAAGACCGTCGGCGACTGAGAGACCGTCCTCTTTTTCCGCTCGGAGAAACAGGGACCGTCCCGTGTTCCCTACCGCTGGACGAACCGCGGGGGCTTGACCGTGCCGATCGCCAAGCGAATCCAGCACTTCATGTCCCAGGCCTCCTGGATTCGGCGGATGTTCGAGCAGGGCGCCGAGCTCAAGGCCGCGCACGGGCCCGACCGGGTGTTCGACTTCACGCTGGGCAATCCGGAGATGGATCCCCCGGAGGCCTTCGTCCGCAAGCTGCGTGAGATCACCACCCAACCCGAGCCGGGCATGCATCGGTACATGGCCAATGCTGGCTACCCCTGGGTACGTGAGCGCGTGGCCGAGGCCATGGAGCGCGACAGCGGGGTGGCGGTCGACCAGCGCCACGTGATCATGACGGTTGGCGCAGCCTGCGCGATCAACATCACCCTCAAGGCGCTGCTCGACCCGGGACAAGAGGTCATCGTGCTGGCGCCGTACTTCGCCGAGTACCTGTTCTACGTCTACAACCACGGCGGCGAGCCGCGCGTGGTCCAGACCGACGAGCGCTTTCAGCCCGATCTAGAGGCCATCGAGCAGGCCATCGGCCCGCGGACCAAGGCCATCGTCCTGAACTCACCCAACAACCCCACGGGCGTGGTCTACTCGCGCGAGCTGTTGGTCGAGCTGGGCAGGCTGTTGGACGACGCTGCGGCTCGCCACGGCCATCCCATCTACGTCATCAGCGACGAGCCCTACCGCAAGATCAGCTACGACGCCGAGGTCACGCCGCCGCTTTCGGTCTTTCGCGACTGCGTGGTGTGCTCCTCGCACTCCAAGGATCTGGCGCTGCCCGGCGAGCGCATCGGCGCGGCGGTGGTGCACCCCGACGCCAGCGACGGCGCCGAGCTGGTGGCGGCGATGAGCTTTTCGCTGCGCACCCTGGGCTTCGTCAACGCTCCCGCTCTGCTCCAGCGAGCAGTGGCCGATCTGCAAGACGTGACCGTGGACATCGAGCGGTATCGCAAAAAGCGGGACAAGCTCCACGCGGGGCTCGTCGATGCTGGCTACGACTGCGTGCTGCCGGGTGGGGCGTTCTACGTGTTCCCGCGCTCGCCGCTGGCCGACGACGTCGAGTTCGTTCGCCGTCTGCTCGCCGAGCGCGTGCTGGCCGTGCCTGGCGCTGGCTTTGGCCGGCCGGGCTACTTCCGGCTGGCCTACTGCATGCGCGACGAGGTCATCGAAGGGGGGCTGCCCGGGCTTAAGCGCGCCCGTGAGGCCTGCGCGGAGTCGTAGTCGGGGCCGTCAGCCAGCAGACGCGGCCAGGGCCGTCAGCCTGCAGACGCGGCCAGGGCCTCGTCTACGATGGCCTGCGCCTCGTCTTGGATCTGGCGCAGATGCGCCTCGCCGCGGAAGCTCTCGGCGTAGATCTTGTAGATGTCCTCGGTGCCCGAGGGCCGGGCGGCAAACCAGCCGTGCTCGGTGACGAGCTTGAGGCCGCCGATGGGCGCGCCGTTGCCAGGCGCCTTGGTGAGCGCGGCCTGGATGGGCTCGCCCGCGAGCTCGGGGGCCGTGACCTGGGCGGGCGACAGCCGTCCGAGCACGGCCTTTTGCTCGGCCGTGGCGGGCACGTCGATGCGCTGGTAGCAGGGCTCGCCAAAGCGGGCGCTGAGCTCGCGGTAGTGCTCGGCTGGATCGCGGCCCGTCTTGGCGGTCATCTCGGCGGCCAGCAGATCGAGGATGATTCCGTCCTTGTCGGTGGTCCACACCGTGCCGTCGCGGCGCAGAAAGGACGCCCCCGCGCTTTCCTCGCCGCCAAAGCCCAGCGAGCCGTCGAGCAGGCCGTCGACGAACCACTTGAAGCCCACGGGTACCTCGCAAAGCGGGCGGCCGAGCTCGGTGGCCACGCGGTCGATCATGCCGCTCGAGACCAGCGTCTTGCCGACCGCTGCCCGCGCGGGCCAGCTCGGCCGATGGCGGAAGAGGTAGCCGATGGCTGCCGCCAGATAGTGGTTGGGACCCAGCAGCCCGCCCGTGCGGGTGACGATGCCGTGTCGGTCGACGTCGGGGTCGTTGCCAAAGGCCACGTCGTAGCGGTCGCGCAGCGCGATCAAGCGGGCCATGGCGTGCGGCGAGGAGCAGTCCATGCGGATCTGTCCGTCCTTGTCCACGGTCATGAACGAGAAGGTCGGATCCACCCCGTCGTCGACCACGTCGAGATCCAGCCCGTAGCGCTCGGCGATGGGCTGCCAGTAAGCCACGGCGGCGCCGCCCAGCGGATCGACGCCGACCTTCAGCCCGGCCCGGGCGATGGCCGCCATGTCCACCACCTCGCCAAGGCCATCCACATACGGCGCGACGAAGTCGTGGCGGCGGACGCCTGCCGCCCGCAGGGCGCGCTCGTAGGGGATGCGGCGCACGCGGCGGCAGCCGTCGGCCAAGAGCTCGTTGGCGGCGCGTTCCAGCCAGGCGGTGGTCTGCTTTTCGGCGGGCCCGCCGTGCGGCGGATTGTACTTGATACCGCCGTCGGCGGGCGGGTTGTGCGAGGGCGTGATGACGATGCCGTCGGCTCGGCCTTCGCTTCTGGCTCGGTTGTGGCTCAGGATGGCGTGGGAGATGACGGGCGTGGGCGTGTAGCCGTCGCGATGGTCGATGTGCACCTCGACGCCGTGG
>CAYTYV010000525.1:2839-4531 GCA_964441055.1 uncultured Polyangiaceae bacterium
GCCGTGGCCCGGGCTGGCTCGGACAGGGCGTGCGTGTCCGCGCCCAGAAACAGCGGGCCGTCGATGTCGTGCGCCTTGCGGTAGGCGCAGATGGCCTCGGTGACCGCCAGGATGTGCGGCTCGTTGAAGCTTCGCTCCAGGCTTGATCCGCGATGGCCGGAGGTGCCGAAGGCCACCCGCTCGGCGGGCAGCTCCGGATCGGGGCGGTGCGTGTAGTACGCGCTCACCAGTCGGGGCACGTCGACCAAGAGGCTGCGCGGCGCGGGCTTTCCTGCCAAAGGGTGCGTTGCCATGGGTCGGGCTCGCTCGTTCAAGAAGGCTGCTCGCCACCCGGTCGGCCGCGCAGTCGGCTGCCGAGCCAGCTACCCGCGCGCTCGAGCTCGCCCAGGGCAAAGGGCAGCCCAGCGTTGCGCAGCCCGCGGAGCTTTCCCTCGGCGAGCCAGCGCGCTCGGGAAAACCCGCTGGCGGAGGTCTTGCTGCCCTGGGGTAGCAGGCCCAGCTCGGGCGCCACCGCGGCCAAGGCCTCGATGGTATAGCCCATGTCGGCCCGACTGTGCGCCGCGGTCACGTTGCAGCGAAGGCGCGCCTTGCCAGGGGCCACCCCCGGGTAGATGAAGGGCATCATGATCACATCGGCGCCGTGAAAGAGGTAGGCGCCAAAGGTCATGGTCTTGACCTCGTCGCCCACCATGATGGGCGTGATGTGGGTCTCGCTGTCGCCGAGATCAAAGCCGAGCTCGAGCAAGCCCTGGCGGAAGAAGTCGCGGTTTTCAGCCAGCCGACGGATGTAGCCGAGGTCGCTCTCGATGATGTCCAGCGCGGCGAGCGCTGCCTCGACCTGGGCCACGGGCAGCGAGGCCGAGTAGACGAAGGACTTGGCGCGTAGCTTCATGAAGTCGATGATCTCGCGGTCGGCCATGATGAAGCCGCCCACGCCGCCGAAGGCCTTGGAGAAGGTGCCGAAGAGCACGTCCACCTCGCCGAGCACGCCGTGGTGCTCGGCCGCCCCGCGGCCGGTCGGGCCGATCGAGCCCAGGCCGTGGGCATCGTCCACCACCACGGGCGCATCGAACTCGCGGGCCACCTCGATGAGGTCGGGCAAAGGCGCGATGTCGCCGTCCACGCTGTACAGGCCCTCCACCACGACGAGCTTGTTCTTCTTGTCGGACTGCGACAGCACGCGGCGCAGGGCCTTGGCGCTGTTGTGCTTGAAGAAGCGCAGCTCGAGGTCGGGACACTGGCCCTGAGCGAGAAAGACCCCGTCGAGGATGGCGGCGTGGCTGAGCTTGTCCAGCGCCACCGTGGTGTCGTCGTCCGGGTAGGTGGACAATAGCCCCACCAGCCCCTGGTAGCCCGAGGTGAAGACGGCCGAGCTCGGGTAGCCCAGCCAGCGGGCCAGGCGCGCCTCCAGCTCCTCGTGCCGATCGCTGCTCGCCTGAAGCCGCGAGCTGCCCAGCCCCGTGCCGTAGCGCTCCACGCCGCGGATGGCCCGCGCGATGAGGCGGCGGTCCTGTGACAGGCCCAGGTAGTCGTTCGAGGTGAAGTTGATGTAGCTGCCGCGGCCTATTTTGACCCGCGGTCCGATGTTCTCGAAGCGGCGAAAGAAGGGAAAGGCCTTTTGCGCTTTGACGTCGGCGACCTCTTTCAAGAAGTCGGTGGTCTTGTCGTGTAGCCAGGACATGGGGGATCTCC
>CAYTYV010000526.1:0-1476 GCA_964441055.1 uncultured Polyangiaceae bacterium
ACCAAATCCGCCAACATACCCGCGGCCAAACGACCGCGGCGCTCCTCTTGGTACTCTGCCACGGCCGGGTTCGTGGTGAATCCCGCGGTGGCCTGCTCCAGGCTCAACCCCTGATTCGGCAGGCTGGGGGCCCACGGCTGACGGCTGACCGCTCGCCGCATCGCCTCCAAAGCATTGCACGACACAATCGGCCAATCGCTACCGAATACCAAGGTCGCCCCGGATTGGCAATGGCCTTGCCAAGGGAATGCCGTGGCCCAGTGTTCCGGTCCCACGTTCTGGTGCCACATCGTCGTAGGCGGTCTTTCGTGCAAGGGCTGCATGGAGGGAAGGATGTCCAGCTCCGCAAAGCGCGCGACATCCTCGGCGCCGCACATCTCGATGTGCTCGATGCGGTGGCGGATCCGATGCCCTCGCTGCGTGTTCACGGAGCGATTGCTCCTACGGGCGCATTCCACGGCATCGAGCATCCATCGCACGGCACCGTCCCCGATGCAGTGCGCCGCCACTTGCAGCCCAGCCTGGTCCGCCAGGCAAACCGCATCGTCGAGCTGTTGCTTTCCAAAGGCTGGAATGCCTTCCTGCGGTGGCTGGTCCAGGCGGAAGGCGGTGTCTTTCTCGATGACGCCGTCCATGAATAGCTTGACCGTATCGAATCGCACCCGGCCCATCGGGTCCAGGTAGGTCGAAGCGCTTGCCGAGGGCTGCTGGTCCGCATGATCGAGGTGTGCTCGCGCGTGGATATCGCGCACGATCGAGCGGAGGTGCCCGGACATCTCGTGCAGCGCGGGCAGGTGCGCGTGGTCTCGCAGGTGGGGATGATGCTCCGCCAGATCCAACAGCGACTGGTGCCTCATATCCGTGACTCGCTGCAGGGTCTCCAATACGAGCCGCCTGAGCTGCTCCCGGGTGATCTCGCGCTGGCGGGCCGACCGGAGCCCGTCGCGCAGCTCGGCGGCCATGTGGACATCCGTGACCATGTGCTCATCGGGCACGATGGAATAGGACGTGGAGACCCGGATCGGCAATTGTGCTTGCTCCTCCAAGTCCAATAGCAACATCAGGATCTCGACATCCTCTTCGGGCAAGGCCAGTCCCATGTTGTGGACCGCGGTGATTCCTCGTTCAGCAAGGTGCGCACAGACCTGGCGCAGGGACTGACGCTTCTGCTCCGCCGTCAACGGGTACTTGGCACGAAGGGGTCCTTCGACCAGGAAGTAGACGTCCGGCTCCCGGAACTCGCCCGTAGGATAGCCCTCGTCGTCGAGCTCGACGTTGTGCTCCAGCTTCAGGTGCTCGACCAATGGTGGAAACGGCGGCATGGACGCGAGCAAACCGCTCTCTTCGATGGCTCGGGTATTCGCCCAGCCAGTGTGCAGGTCGTGGGCATAGACGAACACGGGCCGGTCGGGCACCAGGGCGTCCAGCTGAAAGCGAGCATCCTGGGGGGATAGCAGGGGGGGATCCAGGTAGTGG
>CAYTYV010000526.1:1486-4531 GCA_964441055.1 uncultured Polyangiaceae bacterium
CCCCGGGCGGCCGCCCCCCCCCCCCCGCCCCCGCCCCCCCCCCCGCCCCCCCCCGCCCCGCCCCCCCCCCCGCGGCCCCCCCCCGCCCCCCCCAGGTAGTGGAGCCCGTAGACGTGAAGGACCGGTCGATCCGGGTGATCGTCGGCAATAGCGCGGATGATCCGCTCCAAGTCATCGCGCGAGCTCGCGGCCTCCACGTCGCAACCCTGGAGTCGCTCTGCACCCACCAGCAGATGAACGTGGCAGTCGCTGAATCCAGGGAGCACTACCCGGCCAGCGGCGTCAATGACGCGCGTGGCCGGTCCGACGAGATTCGGCACGTCCGCTTCTGGTCCAGCATAGGTGATGACCCCGTTTTTGATCGCAATGACCCAAGGGCTCGCCTCGGCCGAGGATGACTGGCGGACGTGGGTGACGACCAGATCGGCCGCTTCCTCGGCGGGCACGGGCAAAGGCCGTTGGATCTGGCTGTGGGTATCGGATGGCGTGTGCCCGGGATCGTGGCGGCGTGGTGCGATCGGAGACCATTGTTCAACCCAACGATGCAGCTTGTGCCGGAGTCGGGCATAGGATCGAAGATGGGACGTCATGGTACCTCCTGGGCCGCCCTGGTCCGCCCATGCCAACAACGGAGACCTTGTCTGGGCACGGGCACTCTACCAGGTTGGTGTCGCCGCCCTAAGGTGGGACACTTGTCTACACGATCGCGCTAGGACGCTCGGACGGCGCAGAGCAGGCTGTGGTAGGCTCGGCTCGATCAGGAGGTGGGGCGATGAGCAGCAGCGACGGTGGCTCGGGCAAATCCAGGCAAAAGCCCCAGCTCGACGAAGCGCAGACCGGGCAGGTGGGCGGCGACGAGGCTTCTGCCGTCGGCGCGACCGTGGCGCTCAGCGAGCAGGAGCAGGCCGCGGCCAGCGAAAAGCAGCCCTTGCCCTTCCGGGTGGGCCGGCGCGCCAGGCCGCCCATCGTCCCGCCCAAGGGCCGCCCCCCGCCTCCTCCGCTCGACCCTGGAGCGGCGGTCGCCGTGGGCAACGCGAGCCCTGCTGCCAGCCGGGCAGAAGTGGACATCCCTCCTGGACCTGAGCGCCCCTGGGTGCAGCAGCGCCGGACCCTGGCGCATAGCCTGGTCGACCTGATGATGCTCCGCGACGCCGAGCTCGAGCACTTCATGCAGAAGAAGGTCGGTCCCGACAGCAAGCTCGGCGCCGAGGACGTACTACGCGCGCGGGATGTGCTCAACGTCCTGGCCGACGCGTTGCGGTCCGGCGACGAGGCGGTCCCCAAGGCGATCCATCTGGCCTGGAACGCCCTGTACGCCGATCCGCTGCGACGCAAGCGCTCCTCGCCCTGACCGGCCGAGGGGTGGACTCCCACCGTTTGCCGCGACCACGCCGAACCTCCAGCCGAGGCACGAGCCATCATGAACCCGCTGTTCTCCATCGAGTCCGAGGCCTTTCCCGCCACCACTGAGCTCTTGGCATTCCAGGGCCGGGAAGGCCTGTCCCAGCTCTATCATTTCCAGATCGACATTCGCGTCGCGCGCGATGCTGGCGTGGACGTGGACGCGCTCATCGGAGGGCGCCTGGTGCTTCGCGCTGCGCTCGAGCTGGCGAGCCCGCCCTATTGCTTTGCGGGCATCGTGGCCGAGGTTGACAGGCTGCACGAGCTCGACGAATCGACGGTGTTTCGCCTGCTGCTGGTGCCCAAGCTCTGGCTGCTCACCCAGAGCCTTCACAGCCGCGTGTTCACCGACAACACCATCGTCGAGATCATCGAGGCCGTGCTAAAGGAAGGCGGCCTGGCTGGCGGAGAGATCCGCCTGGCGCTGCAGGAGAGCTACGAGACGCGCGCCCACGTCTGTCAGTACCGCGAGAGCGACTTCGCCTTTCTCTCGCGCTGGATGGAGCGCGAGGGCATCTACTGGTTCTTCGAGCATACGGGCGACGGCGAGGTCCTGGTCATCACTGACCACCAGAGCACCCACGAGCCGCTGCGCGAGGCCCCTGTGCGCTATCGCCCGCTGGCCGTTGGCGATACCAGCGCGGGCGAGTCCTTTGCCGTATTCGGAAGCCGCACCCGCGCCCTGCCCTCCGGGGTAACGCTCAACGACTACGACTACCTCGAGCCGAGCGTGCCGCTGAGCGCCAGCCAGGGCGTGCTTTCCGGGGCCGGGGGAAAGGTGGTGCTCTACGGCGAGAACGTCACAGCCGAGAGCGAGGGACAGCGCCTGGCCCGGGTCCGCGCCGAGGAGCTTTCCTGCCGCCGCAAGGTCTTCCGCGGACACGGCTGGGCGATGAACCTGCACGCGGGCTTTCTCTTCAACGTCGAAGAGCATCCGCAAGACGACTTCAACCGCGAGCACCTGGCCGTCGGGCTCGAGCACTTCTGCCACCAAACTGGCGACGCCGACAAATGGCGCGCCATCCTCGAGCTTCCCTATGACGAGGATTACCGCGTCGAGGTCCAGGCCATCGCCTCAGACGTGCAGTTCCGCCCCGAGCGCAAGACCCCCAAGCCCCGCATCTACGGCACCGAGCTCGCCAACGTGGACGGCCAGGCCGACAGCCCCTACGCCCAGCTCGACGACCACGGCCGCTACAAGGTGCGCATCAAGTTCGACGAGGGCGATCTGGTCGACGGCAGCGCGTCAACCTGGGTGCGCATGGCCCAGCCCCACGGCGGCGACACCGAGGGCTTCCACTTTCCGCTGCGCAAGGGCGCCGAGGTCATGCTCTCCTTCGAGGGCGGCGACCCGGACAGGCCCGCCATCACGGGCGTCTTACCCAACGCGCACACGCCAAGCCCGGTCACTGAGCAAAACCGCAGCCAGAACGTGGTGCAGACGGGCGGGCTGAACCGCATCGAGATGGAGGACCAGGACGGCTCGCAGTACGTGCACCTGTCCACGCCCACCAAGAACACCGCGCTCAAGATGGGCTCGAGCGTGGGCGGCGGCGAGGGCTATCGGCTAACGACCGACGGCGACGGCTTCCACAACGTCGCCCAGAACCAGACCACCGACATCGGCGCCAACGCCGACACCAC
>CAYTYV010000527.1:0-4516 GCA_964441055.1 uncultured Polyangiaceae bacterium
GCCCAGGCCCAGGGCGCTCGCCTCGGTCTTTCCCGGTGCGGCTTGTGCGACGGCGCAGGTCAGCACCACCAGCACGCCGACCAGCAAGCTCGGCCCACGCGGGCCCCGAGGCGCCGCTTCGTGTCTCATCGCTCGTGCATCATCGTCTACGGGTTGCAGGCGATGGCCGTGGCGCTCTCGCCAGTGAAGTGCTCGAGCTCGACCAGCAGGCCCGAGGTGTCGATGCGATCCCAGATGAGGTCGTCGTTGATGCCCAGCCCTGGGAAGGCCTCGGAGGCCTCGGTCCAGAACCGTCCCCTGGCCCAGGCGAGGCGCACGAAGTCCTGCCAGTCGGCGTCGCCTTGCCATTGGGCGTACAGCCCGGCGTAGCCCGTGCGCGCGCGCTCGAGGTAGCACAATAGATACAGAAGCTGCGCCGCGATCCCGTCGCGGCCGGAAAACCCACCGGAGAGCTGGTCGCCGATGCTGGTCGCGCAGGCAAGCCCATTGGTATACGCATTGACCTCGTCGGCCAGGAAGATGAAGTCGTAGCTTCCCTGCACGCCCGTGAGATAGACCTGGTCGTACATGGAGGTCACGCTGCCGCCGTCCTCGACGCAAGCGACGATCTCGCTTCGGGCGAAGAAGGCGAGCTTGGCCGCCGTCAGCTGCTCGTCGCCCATGAAAAAGGCGTGGAAGCCCGGCGTATCGAGGGCGGTCTCGAAGTCCCAGCCGTGGGTCTCCTCGTGGCAGGCCGTGTCCACCGACTCCATCAGGCCCGCCCAGGTGCTCAGATCGAAGTACAGCGGAAAGTCGTTCTGCAGCCAGGGATCGTACTGCATCTCGTAGAGCAGCTGATGGCCGTTGTCGTAGCGACGGTCGAGCACGGCCAGCATGGTCGGCAGCCACTGGCTCTGCTGGTAGCCGGCCTGCAGATCGGCGAGCGAGGCGCCCAGATCGTAGCCCTCGCTGTAGCATCCGCCGCTTCCGCCGCTTCCCCCTTGCGGCGACGTGCCGCCCGCCGAAGAGCCGCCCACGGCCGAGGAGCCCCCGCCTCCGGCGGCCTGCCCGCCCGTCGACGGATCCGTGCCTCCAGCGTTGCCGTTGCCCGCGCCTGCGGCGCCGTCGTCGTCATCGTCGTCGCGGCCCATGCGACCGGCTGCGCACGCAGCGACGCAGGTGACGGCGAATAGCAGAGCCAAGACGACAAGGGTGGTGCTCTTGCGTTGCGGCATCCGATTCTCCCCGGGGTGCCCTGTGCGCGTCTCAGCGGCGAGCGCGCCACGGACTCTTCCATTCTACCCCATGATCGCCGCGCCCGGGGCGCCGCGGGCTCAGTACCGCACGAGCAGCGACGCTCCGGCCGGCTGCAGCCCGAGGGCGACGCTGCCGCTCGCGGGCCCGCCCTCGCTCGGCTCGGGCTCGTCCCCATCCTCGACGAACAGGTAGAGCACCACCGAAGTGGCGGCCGCAGCTCCCGCCACCGCGAAGAGCACCGTGGTGGCGGTGGCTTTGGTCTCGACCGCGTCGATGTCCTCTTGCGGGCAGCCGGCCGCCGTCTGGCCACAGCGCTGGGCGAGCTCGTCGTAGTCGGACCAGGTCAGGCCGCCCAGGATGGCGCCTGCGCTGGCCAGCGCGATGGCGCCAGTGCCCAAGCCCACCGACCAGCCGTGGCGCTCCATCCAGGAGGGCTCAGCGCTCCCTCCGTCATCGCTGCCCTGCGGGCCAGGTGCGATCGCGATCTCGCGGCGCTGTCCCTCGGCGAGAACGACGGTATGGCTCTGGGGGGCGTAGCCTGGCGCGCTCACAACGAGCTCGTGCCTGCCGGGGTTCATGGGCAGTGGAACCCCGAAACCTGCCGCGCCGACCTGCAGATACGCGATGCGCACGGTGGTTTGCTCGGGCGCGCCCGCAGCCAGCCGCAGGGTGAGCCTCGGCACGCGCGCGTCCAGGGCGGCAGCCTGCTCCTGGGCGAAGCTCAACCGGTCGTCGGTCGGCGTCATCTCGCGCTCCGCGGCCTGAAACAGCTCCCAGGCCGTGGCCAGGTTGCCGCGCCGATGCTCGCAGTCGGCGAGGTTGAGCTTGGTGCCCACGGCCGGGTCGATGCGGTCGCTTTCGCGATAGCGCGCGCAGGCCGTATCGTAGTCGCCAGCGGCCATGGCGGCGCGGCCCTGTGCAAACAGCGCCTCAGCCGCTGGAGCGCCGCTCTGCGCGCGAGCTGCGGGGGCAAGCGACATCACGGCGCAAGCCGCGCAAAGGCTCATCAGGGTCGAAAGGCAGGCTCTCATGGTTCCATCTCCTGGGCGGACTACTTGAACGGCCGGGCACATCGAGGCATGGGCTGGCGAGGCTAGCGTCGACGGCTCAAGGGGTCATCAGCGGATGCGGGCGCGGGCTGCGGCGCCGAGGGTGGCTGGTGGCGCGGGGTCGTTTGGGTGCGCGATGGCGCCGTGGCCTTGGGCGCCGCCGAGCGCGACTCGCTCGGCGCTGGCCCTGCGCTGTGGTCGGCAGTCGAGGCATCGCCCGTCTCGGCCGGTTCTGCTGGCCCCGCGTCTTGCTCTGGTTCTTGCACTTGCTCTGGTTCTTGCACTTGCTCGCTGCCGCTGGGCGCTTCGGCCGAAGGTGCGGGCTCCTGGAGATCGGGCGGGCTCGTGGCCGCGGCTTTCCCGCTCTCGGGCTCGGTCGGCTCGCCGCGCACCGCCCCTGCTACGAACGCGCCCAGCAGCCCGAGCAGCGTCGCGGCCAGGACCAGGCCTCCTAACGCCAGCCCCAGCCGGGTCCGGATGGTGGGGACCGCGGCTTTGGCACCCTGGGCCGACGGCGCAGCGCTGGCCACGGGTGCCGCGATGCCTCGGGTCGTCTCGAGCCCGTCGGCGCCTCCCGCGGGTCGCGGTTCGTGCTCGACGACCCGCACCTCCGAGACGGGCGCCCGCTCGGTCCCCCGCGCGCCCTCGTTGAAGCCAGGATCGCTCGGCTGAGGCAGGGTGGTGGCGGGCAAGCCTGCGGTGATGTCGCTCGGCGGCCCCGACCCCTCGTGGCCGCGAGCCAGGACGTCGTAGACCTCGCGTAGCGCCGTCTGCATGGTGCGCGCGTCCGGCCAGCGGTCCTCCTTGTGGTAGCTCAGGGCTTTGTCCACCAGAGCGACGATGCCCGGGTGCAGCTCGGCAGCGCTCTCGGCGACCGACGGCGCGCGCTGGGTGACCACCGCCACGATGGTCTCGGTGGCGGTCTCGCCCCGATGCACGTAGCGGCCGGTCAGCAGCGTGTACATCGTCGCCCCCACCGCCCACAGATCGGTGCGCGGCTCGATCTCGCGCTGGCGGCCGCGCGCCTGCTCGGGCGCCATGAACGAGGGCGTGCCGATGAGCACGCCGGCTTGGGTAGCCGCCGAGTCGCCCTGCGACAGCTCGTGCAGACGCGCGATTCCGAAGTCGAGCACCTTGAGCTCGCCGCCGTAGGTGAGAAAGAGGTTGTCGGGCTTGATGTCGCGGTGGACGATGCCCTTTTCGTGCGCTGCCGCGAGCGTGTCGAGCAGCCGGTCGGTCAAGTTCAGCACCTCGTCAGGCGGCAGCCGCCCGCCCTTGCGAAGGCGCCGAGCTCCCACGGTCTCGCCCTCGAGCAGATCCATGACCAAGAAGGGCGCGCCGTCGTCGCTCAGGTCGTCGTCCTGCACGGTCACCACCCCGGGGTGCTTGACCTTGTTGCCGACGTAGCCTTCGCGAATGAAGCGCCGCTTGAGCTCGGGGTCGAAGCAGCGCTCGGCATGGAACATCTTGATGGCCACCTCGTTGCCGTTGCGGTGGGTGGCTTGGTACACCGCCGCCATGGCCCCCACCCCGATCAGCCGGTCGAGGCGCCATTTGTCCTTGAGGACGGTGCCTACCCGGGCCTCCAGCCGCTCGACGTTGCGACGCTCCAGCGCCATCGCCGCATCTTATCACGAGCTGGGCGGGCCGTAGCAGCAGCGCGGAGTCCGGCTGGCCCTCTTCCCCACAGAGCCCTAGAGCTGAGAGCTCGAGAGCCGCAGTATGGCGATCCCAGCGGGAATCGAACCCGCGTTGCCGGCGTGAGAGGCCGGTGTCCTAAACCGCTAGACGATGGGACCGACAGCAGGCGGCCGAGGCCGCTTTGCTGGCTGGGGGACAGGGATTCGAACCCCGATAACAAGAACCAGAGTCTTGCGTCCTGCCATTAGACGATCCCCCAAGAGATCGTCCGGGCACGTCGCGAACGAGCCGCCTCACCCGCAACGCCCGGCAAACGGGCTCGCGTAGCCTAGTCAAAAGCCCTTCCGTGTCAAGCCGACGATGGTAGGCGCCGCTGGAGCCCAGCTCGTCGTGGGCGCGCTGGTGTCCCCGAAAACATATTGTGAAATTGAATAGTTAGTGGCCTATTTTGCTCCCTGCCGAAAACGGCCGGTCGCCCGGGCGGGAAGCTCGCTCGGGCAGGGAGCGACCGGGCGCGCCGCTGCTGGCGCGTTGGGGCTTGACGCCGCCCGAAGCGGGTCAATCTGCACCGAGTACCCGACTGGCAGCAT
>CAYTYV010000528.1:0-4515 GCA_964441055.1 uncultured Polyangiaceae bacterium
CGAGGCCACGGTCGGCTCCTTGCCCACCTTGAGCACCACCTCGGCCGAAGAGCCATCAACCCGGGCCTTCCAGGCGACCGCGGTGCTGCCCGTGCCCAGCTTCTCGAGCAGCCGGTAGCCGCCTGGCGAGGCGCTTGCCGTTGCCTCCTTCCCCCTCCTCCTCGTTCGAGATGACAACTTCGATGGCCTTCCCGTGCGAATGTAACTACTTAAAATATCAGCGTAGACGACGGTAAAGTCAACTAGATTGACGTATTGTGCGCGGCCGGGCTTGTCCGTCGGGCAGACCGGTTGTACGAAGATTGTGGTGAACTCGGCAGCCTCTGCGCCCCCTCGCCCGTCCGATCCGGCTCTGCGGGCCAGCCCGGATGGCATCTTCGACCTCGGCCACAGCTCGGAGCAGGCCGCGGTAGTGCTGCTTCCGGTTCCTTGGGAGGCCACCGCTTCGTACGGTCTGGGCACTGCGTGCGCTCCCGAGGCCATCGTGAAGGCCAGCGGGCAGGTGGATCTGCTCGATAGGGAGGTCGGCACCCCCTATCGGGCGGGCATTGCCATGCTCGAGGCCGATCGCGCCGTATGTGACGCGGCCGAGCAGGCCCTTGCCCTGGCCCAACCGATCCTGCGAGCGGCCGAGGCAGGCGAGCCGGACGAGGCCTTCGAGGAGGAGCGCGCGCGCGTCGACGAGCTTTGTCGCTGGCTAGACGCGCGCGTGAGGGCAGAGCTCGAGCGATGGCTGGACCGAGACCGGCTGGTGGGCGTGGTAGGCGGCGATCACAGCGTGGCCTTCGGCGCCATGGCCGCGCACGCGGGTCGGCACGCCGAGCTGGGCGTGCTGCAGATCGATGCCCACGCGGACCTGCGCAAGGCCTACCAGGGGCTCTCGGGCTCACACGCCTCCGTCATGTACCGGGTGCTCACCGAGCTGTCCGCCGTCTCGACGCTGGTTCAGGTCGGCGTGCGCGACTACTGCGAGGAGGAGCAGGAGCGCATGACGCGAGCGGGCGATCGCGTCCACACCTTCTTCGGCGCCGATCTGGCGGCTCGGCGCTTCGACGGCGAGCCGTTCGCGCGTACGGTAGAGCGCATCGTCCGTCCGCTGCCCGAGAAGGTCTACGTCAGCTTCGACGTAGACGGCCTCGATCCAGCGCTATGCCCGCACACGGGCACGCCCGTACCCGGCGGCCTCGGCTTTGACGAGGCCTCGGCCATCCTCGGGGCGGTGGGCCGCAGTGGTCGGCGCATCGTGGGCTTCGACCTGTGCGAGGTCGCGCCCGGCCCTGACGGCGACGAGTGGGATGCCAACGTGGGCGCGCGGCTGCTGTACAAGCTCATCGGGCACGCCTTGCGGTCTCAGGGGCGCTAGGCAGAACGCCGTGCATACCAGTCCCTTGCGGCCCTCACCTGTCTTGGGGCCCATCGACTGGCCCCAAGACAGGTGAGGGCCAGCCGATGGGCCCCAAGGGGCGAGCTCTGCTTGCCGCTTGGATTGATTTGACGATGGGGGCTCCGGGCGTCGCTCCGCTCCTTCCTCCGCCCCCAAACCCCCGCAGGAGTCTCTGGAGGACAAACTTGGCTCGTTTTGCCACGAAGCCCTTCTTCAAGGACTCTAGCGACCTAGAGCTCGAGTAGTTGTTCAACCGATCGGGATCATCCCGGATAGAGCCGCGGCTTCGCCCATGCGCCGCGCGGGCCATGCCCGAATGACTCAACCGGGTACTTGGGGCGACGCGGTGGACAATTCAGGCTAGCTTTTCGGAATGCTGGAGAGCTGGGTCGGAATACCGCTGTGGTTCGTCTTCGGGCTCATCGGGGCCTGGGTCGCCACCACCAAAGGGCGCGGCGGTTGTCGCTGGTTCGTCATCTGCGCACTGCTGGGGCCCATCGGGCTGCTCATCGCGGTGGTGCTGCCGCGGCTCAAGGATGGCTGATCCCGGCCGAACGCGCCTTGGCGGTCGCCTGGCGGCGGTCTGGGCCGCTGCGCTCTGGGCCGCGCTGCTGGCGCTTGCCATGCCCGCTCGGGGCGACGTCGATGCCCGCCACATCGTGCGGCTGCTCGGCCCCGAGCGCGACCCGCACCCGCTTGCCGACCGCGAGGGCAAGCTGCCGCTTTTGGTGCGCCTGCCGAGCGGCGCCACCGCCCGCGAGCTGTCGCTGATTCCCGTGGCGCCAGGCTACGGGGCGCTATGGCTTCGCCCGAGCGAGCTGTCGTCCTTCCAGCGTCGCCATCCCGAGCTGGCCCCGCGCATCTCCCCGCCCCGCAGGCCCTTGCTCGACGTCTCGAAGATCCGCCTTCGCAGCGCGTGGTTTCGCAACACCACGGGGCTCGACGGCAGCGGCGTGGTCGTCGGCATCATCGATACCGGTCTAGACGTGGCACACGCCGACTTCCGCGACGCCGACGGCCGCAGCCGCGTGGCCTGGCTGATGGCCCGCGAGCCGCCTCGTGGCCTCCAACCCGCGCTGGAGCAGCGCTACGGCTGCACCGATCCAAACGGCTCGGCCTGCGCCATCTACAGCGCCGACGACCTCGACGCCTTGCTCGCTACCGCCGACCCGAGCGACGAGCCGCGCGATCTGGCCGGTCACGGCACGCACGTGGCCTCGATCGCGGCGGGAAACGGCGGGCTCATGGGCGAGGATTCGCCCCGCTACGTGGGCGTGGCTCCCGGGGCCACGCTGATCATCGGCGCGGCCTCGGCGACCGAGGAGTTTTCCGATCCGGACATCCTGAACGCGGCGAGCTTCATCTTCGAGCGGGCCGAGCAGATGGGCATGCCCGCGGTCGTCAACGTGAGCCTGGGCTCCGACTTCGGCCCCCACGACGGCTCGAGCGCACTGGCGCAAGGCCTGGCAGCCATGGTGGGCGCACAGCATCCCGGAAGGGTGATGGTGGTGGCAGCGGGCAACAGCGGCGCCGTATACCGCATCGGCGACGACGGCCCCTTTGGCATCCACACCGAGGTGCACGTCTCGCCCCACGCAGTGGCCCGCGTGCCCATGACCATGCCCGAGTCGAGCGGCACGGTGGACGGCTCGGGTTACGTGTGGCTTACCTTTCAGCCGGGCGACGAGGTTTCGGTAGCGCTCGAGCAGCAAGGCGATGAGCGCATCGGCTGGACCGCACCGGGCGAAGAGCAGGGCTACGAGTCCGACGACGGCGAGGTCACCGCCGCGGTGATCAACAACGTCGTCGGCGAAAACTCGCAGCTCACAGCCGAGACCAACGGCGCGGTGGTGGCCTTTCACGGCCGTTGGAGCGCGACCGACGAGTGGGCCGTGCTGCTGCGCGGCAAGGGCATGGCCCTGCTCTGGGTCACGGGCACGGGCGGGGCCGCGCCGGGCGGCCTGCTGGGCCTGTCGTTCCTCAAGGCGGTGACCGCGGGCACAATCGGCGTGCCCGCTGCCGCGCCCTCGCTGTTGGCGGTGGGCTGCGCGCTAAACCGCGTGACTTGGCGACCGCTGGGCATGACGGGCAGCTTGCGGCTGGCGAGTTTTGGCGGCGTCGAGGAGCCCGAGGCCGACAGCATGTGCTACTTCAGCGCGGCAGGCCCCACCC
Source organism: uncultured Polyangiaceae bacterium (assembly GCA_964441055.1). Taxonomy (GTDB): domain Bacteria; phylum Myxococcota_A; class Polyangia; order Polyangiales; family Polyangiaceae; genus JACQWT01. Next base: position 3,557 of record CAYTYV010000528.1, read on the forward strand.
CGGCGGGGCTCATGAAGCCGGAGCTCACCGCGCCAGGCGCCTTCGTGGCGGCGGCCATGAGCCGCGATGCCGATCCGCGCGTGGCCCCAGGGAGCATGTTCGACGCGCCGGGTTGCCCCGAGCCGGAGGTCCCCTGCTACCTGGTCGACGACACCCACGCGCTCACCAGCGGCACCTCGATGGCGGCGCCGCACGCAGCGGGCGCGGCAGCCCTGCTGCTCCAGCGCGAGCCGTGGCTCACCCAGCAAGAGGTGACCGATATCCTGCAGGCTGGCGCGGCCTTTCCGCAGGGGGCCGTGCCCATGGACTACCAGCTCGGCCCGGGCGAGCTGGATCTGGAGGGCGCGCACGAGGTCCTCGAGGCTGAGCAGAATAGCGTCACGGGGGTCGATGCCTCCCAGAGCTACGTCGTCTTGTCCTCGCCCTACCTCCGCCCCGATCCGGACTGGCCCGTCCAGGGCAGCATCCAGCTTCGCCAGAGCGACGGCTCGGTTGCGCTGGGGGCGGCGCCTGAGGAGCTCAGCGTGGCGATCGACGGAGGGATCGTGCGGCAGGGATCCAGCCGCGTGCGCGCAGGGCTATTCCGCTTCGAGATCGCCGCTCCCCGCGGCAGCGGCGGCTCTCGGCTATGGCTGGACGTGCGCTACCGAGGGGTGAAGCTGGACGTGCGCGAGCTGCCGGTCGGCGTGGACACATGGGCTGCGGGCTCGACCGTGGAGGCTTTGGGAGGCACCTGCGCGCTGCCGGGCCCAAGTCGCGTCAAGCCCGCTCGTTGGGCGCTACTCGGCCTCGCGGCGCTCGGCTTGCGGCGGAGACGACGGCGGCGCCAGCGTTGGCGGTCCCAACCCGTCCCCTAGAGCCCCCCCCTTGTGGGGGTATGGGGGCAGAGGAAGGCGCACAGCGCCGACCGGAGCCCCGTGCGCCAGGCATGGCGTTCAGACTGGAGGTGAGCAGAAGCA
>CAYTYV010000529.1:0-4502 GCA_964441055.1 uncultured Polyangiaceae bacterium
CGTCGAAGTTGAAGGCCCGCGGGTCCGAGTCCGAGCCGTAGATGGCGATCTTGCGATAGTTGATGTCGCCCGTGAGCTCGGTCGAGTCCTGGTTCTTCTCGTCCTTGGGCTGGAAGGTGCCGATGCCCACGCGATCCTGCTCGCTCAGCATGAAGCGGCGCACCCGCACGTGGTCCATGACGCGGGTCCAGTCGCCGCCGTAGTGGTCCATCAGCCGCGCGAAGATGAAGCGGCAAGAGGGGTTGAGCTCGCCCTGGACGTCGACGCGGAAGTGCTCGTTGCCGAGGCCCAGCTCGTCGATCGCCCGCCCGCGCCAGTCGGTGGGGATGAGCCGCAGCGGCTCCTCGTGCATGGGGCTGGGCAGGCGCTCGGCCTCGGCCCCGGTCATGCCCAGGCAGCCGAGGTTGACCCAGTCGTAGGTGTACAGGGCGCCGTCCGGCGTGAGCGAGTAGTGCTCCAGGCCCTTTTTGAGCAAGCGCACGATGGTCGACTTGGACGAGCCGACCGGCCCGTGCAGCAGGATGATGCGCTTTTCCGGGCCGTAGCCCTGGGCGGCGGCCTTGAGCACGTTGACCAGCCGCATCAAGGGGATGTCGAGGCCGTAGATGGCGTCGGCACCGCCTTCGAACTCGTCCTGGAAGAAGTTGTACCGCACGAGCTTCTTCTTGGAGTCGGTGTACTCCTCGGTGCCGTAGCGGATGATCATGTCGTAGATGCGCTGGTAGGCGTTGCGCGTCACCTCTGGCCGCTCGCGCACGATGGCGAGGTAGTCGGCGAAGCTGCCGTCCCAGGTCAGCTGCCGATACCGGTCGAAGTCCTGCATTTGGCCGATGGTGGCGAGCATGCTCGAGGGGTCGTCGGTCATGAGATCCATCCCGCGTGACGGCCCGGGGCGGCGCTGCGCCCCCAGGCTGTGGTCCGATGCGCTCGTGCGGCCGAGGTGCCGACCGCAGAGCCCCGTAATACAACACGCGTGACGGGGAAGCGAACGCTGCTGCGCCGCCTGGGCCGAACGCCCGGGGGCTTGCCACCAGCGGAGCGCTAGCGAGCTCGCACGCGGACGATGGGCCTGCGGATCCGCTGCGTCGGCTTGGAGGTGTCGAGGGGGCTCGCGTCGGAGGCGGCAGGGCCGGGCTGGGCGGGCGCGCTGCCCGCCGCGGGGCCGGCCGGAACGACGACGACCGTGGGCGGGGGCTCGCCGTACTCGACGTAGGTCTCGGCGTAGCGCGGAGACGGCGCGTAGGCGCGATCGTAGAAGTCGTAGTCGGAAAAGTCGTAGGCAACCTCGCGGATGGGCGCGGTCGTGCGAATCGCGCAACCCGCGGCGGCTGCGGTGGCGATCGCGGCAACGGCCATCCAAGCGACCGAACGGCTCAATCTAAGCGCTGTGGACCTCATCGTCTGTTGCTCCCGCACCTTGGGCTCTGGCACCGAAGGCCTGCCGAGCGGCGTCGGCGGTCTTGGGGATTGGACGACGAAATCCTGCCGGGCATTCACCCGTCCGACGCAGACGGCGCCTCGGGCTCGCGCCGCTCGCCGGTTTTTGTGGAGCAACTTCGGGCAAAGCTCGGTAGGGTTCGGCGCGTGCCTCTGGCCGCTCGCCTGCTTTTCGCGCTGGGTCTGCTCGCGGCGCTGGTCACCGCGCTGGTGGGTCTTTCGGCGCGCGACGTGGCCCGTCGGGAGGTGGACCTCGCCTTTGAGCAGCGGATCGCCGCGGCCAGCCGCGGCACGCGCGAGGTGCTGGTCTGGGAGGCCGCCCGGCTGAACAAAACGCTGCACGCGCGCTGCCGCTACGACCCGGCGGTGGACCGCAGCGTGGTCGATCTCGAGGCGGCCGGGGGCGACGTGGCCCGGATGAGCCCGGGCGGCCGGATCGCCATCCAGGCGCTGGTCCAGCAGCAGCGCCTGGCGCTGAGCCTTGACGAGCTTTCGCTGGTCACGGCCGAGGGCGTGGTGCTGGGCTCGAGCCTTCCGGAGCGCGTGGGCCGCCAGGAGCCCGAGCTCGCCCGGCTGCTGGCAGACCCGACGGCGCGGCCGCGGCTGGTGGGCGAGGGAGCCGAGGCGGCCATCGAGCTTCACTGCGCGCGCTCGAGCTCGGGGGTCACCGTGGGACTGGTAGGCTCGAGGAAGATCGGGCCGCTTCTGGATCGCATCGGCGAGGCGCAAGCGGTGCGGCTAACGCTGGCGAGCGGCGAGCCGGAAGGCGGGGCGGATGGTGGCGCCACGACGCTGCGCAAGCGGCTGGCGATCCCCGAGATCGACGGGCTGGAGGTGACGGCCACCATCGATCGCGGACCGCTGGTCGAAGCGCTCCGCAAGATCGACCGGGTTATCTTCCTCACGGGCGCCATCGCCGTGCTGGTGTCGATCGCGCTGGCGGTGTTCATCGCCTCGGGCCTGTCGCGGCCGATCGCCGAGCTCGCCCAGCAGACCCGCGAGGTGGTCCGCGGACGGCCCCGAGCCGTGCGCGGCCGCGGCGGGCGCGAGCTGAGCGAGCTGGCCCGCAGCTTCAACCAGACCATCGACGAGCTGACGGCCATGCGCAAACGCCTGGCCCGGACCGAGCGGATCGCCGCGCGGCGGGAGATCGCTAGGCAGGTGGCGCACGAGATCAAAAACCCCCTGGCGCCCATCCGCGCGGCCGTGGAGACCCTGCGGCGGCTGCGCGCTCGGCACGATCCCGAGTTCAACGCGTACTTCGACGAAGCCACGGCCACGGTGCTCGCCGAGGTCCACCGCATCCAGGAGATCGTAACCGAGTTCACCAAGTTCGCCCGCATGCCGCCGCCCGAGCTCCGCAGGGTCGATCTGCGCGAGCTCGCCACGTCGGTGGCAGGCCTGCACGATGCCCGCGCCGATACCGGGGGCATCCGCGTGCGCGTCGAGGCCGAGGACGTGCCCGAGGTGCTGGGCGACCGCGACCAGCTGGTTCAGGTGCTGACCAACCTGGTGCAGAACGCCATCGAGGCCATCCGGTCGCTGTCCCCGCCGCCCGACCGACCCAAGGTGGTCATCGACCTCGGCATGGCCTCGGCAGAGCGGGTTCGCATCGGCGTCGAGGACGACGGCCCAGGGGTGGACCCCGGCATGCGAGAGCGGCTGTTCCAGCCCTACGCCACCAAGAAGCGGCACGGCACGGGCCTGGGCCTGGCCATCGTGGCGCGCATCGTGCACGAGCACGGCGGCGAGATCGCCCTGGCCGAGTCCGTGGACGGCGGCGCCCGCTTCGAGATCAGCTTGCCGGTCGACGGCCCGCCCCCGCTCGAGCAGCCGCCGCCGAGCTCGGGCGGTGGCAAGCCAGCGTGATCCAGCAGCGTGATTCAGCCGGTAGCGTCAGCGCCCCTGCGGCGCTAGGCTCGGCCGTGGCTACGCCGTCTGCGCTTCGCTACGAACCCGCCGCAATGACGTGCCTGCTCGGTTTGGCAGCAGCTTGCACGCTGGCGTTTGTCACGACCAGCTGTCAGGGACCCGCAACCCCCAAGACCCCGGACGTCGAAGCCGGCCAGCCCGAGCGAATCGATCGCGGACCCTCGAGCTACGGGCACCCCGTCGGCGCGCTGAGCCAGTACGACGTCGAGGAGACCTTCCGCGGGATCTACGGCGACGTGCAGCGCTGTGCGCGACGCGGTGCGAGGCGCATCCCGGAGCTCGCAGGAGCCTTCAAGATCTCCATGCGCATCGGAACCGATGGGAGCGCTTCTGAGGTCTACCTGTCCGAGTCGACCCTCGGCGACCGCGCGACGGAGACCTGCATTCTGGAGCTCGTTCGCAGCACGCCTTGGCCTCGAGCCGTGGGCGGCACGGGCGACGCCGAGCACGGCTTCAGCATCGAGTCCAACCACCCCGTAGCCGAGTGGCCCGAGCACCGAGTCAGGCCGTACCTTGCGAGGATCCGCCGAGAGACCACACCGTGCTGGACGGGGATGCTCGCTCGTTTCACCGTCACGCTCTACGTCGGCTCCGATGGCCGGGTGCTCGCTGCCGGAGTGGCTTCACCCAACGCCGAAGCAGAGCAACAAGCCGATTGCCTGGTAGAGCGTCTTCTTCAGCTGAAGCTCCGCCGACACAACGATCGGACCGTCAAGGTTACCTTCCGCATCCCTTGAGCTGCGGCAAGGGCTCCCAGGTGATGAAGGGCATCACGCGGCGCTTTTTCCGGCCCAGCTCGGCGAGATGCGTCACGTCGTAGACGTGGCGGTCCTCGGGGAAGTCCTAGGCCGCCCGGTGCAGCGAGGCATACTCGGGCACGATGCCGATGTTGTCTTGGGCGAGCAGCCTCATGCGCACGGCCTCGGGATCTGCAATGGTGATGGGCAGGCCCGCCTGGTGCATTGCCGCCGCGCTTGATCTCCCAGGGATGCCCTCCCATGCTGCGTTTGGGATGCTGGCCGTCGAGCCAGTCGGCAAACTCCCGGCTCGATTGCTCCTCGATAACGAGCAGGCCTACAGCCCGGGTTTTCGGTCTGTGGGCACCTGAACGCCATTTCGGCGATGCCGCCGTG
>CAYTYV010000530.1:0-4487 GCA_964441055.1 uncultured Polyangiaceae bacterium
GATCTGTTCGCAACAACTTCTCGACCTCTACGTCACTAGGGGCTCAGTCGGGCACCTGGACCAGCTCAACCCGCATCGCCATGGGCTCGGCGCCGACCTCGACCAGCTCGTCGTGGGGAAAGTAGCCCACCTTCTCGACGGTGATGCGGTACTGCCCTGGCGGCAGGGCCACGCCGCGGCGAGACAGCTCCCCGAGCGTGCCCACATAGCGGTCGTTGATGGTGACCAGCGCATCGTGCTCGACGCCCTGCACGCGCAGCACAGTGGTGCGGCCCGCCGCGCAGCCGAGCAGGGCGATGACAATCGCGAGGCTTGCGGCGGTGGCGGCTCGTAGCGGCAGACGAAAGCGCATGATGGCTAGCGCCCTTCGGCCTGCGGCGGGGGCAGCGCGGGGGCGGCGGGCGGGCCCCCATCCGCGGGCGGGGGTGCGCTTGGCAAGGGCTCGGGGCCGAGCAGCGGGTCGTCCATCGCGCCGAGCTCGTCGATGTTGGTGCCAGCATCGTAGCTGCGCGCGGGCTCGTACTCGGGAGGAGGGCCGCTGGGCAGCGGGGCCGCCGAGCTGCACCCGCCCAAGCCGAAGAGCAGCGCGAGCAGCGCACCTCGTAGAAGCGTCATAGTCGAATCCCTCCAGCATCGGCCTGCTCGGGCTCGATGGGCGCGGTCTCTGGGTCAGCCCCTGGCGAGCCGCCCGCGGCGCCAAGATCGCCCCACGGATCCGGAGCCGGGCGCCGCGTCGACGCGGTGGCGGGAACCGAGGGCGGGGGGTAGTCCGCCCCTGAGGCTCGGGCAGGTGCCACGGGTACAGCAGAGCTGGGCGGCAGCGGCGCATCGCTCCCGTCTGACGAGACCTCCGGGCAGGCGCACAGTCCTGCGCCGCAGCTCATCGCCAGAGCCGCCGAGCGAAGCAGCGAGCCGTTCACCCCGTCGACGGTAGTACCCCTGCCGGGCGTTGACCAGCCTCGCTGCTGCGGGCTTGTGTCGCTGGGGGTTTGCATCGGGCGCCCCCCATCTGCCATGATCGGCCGAGCGGGTAGGCGGCGTCGCGCCGCGCACCCGGGCGGCAGGAGCAGCTTTGGACGGCAACAACTCGCGCCCCAACGCCTCGGTCGACGCCTCGGCCGAACAGCCGAGCGGCTCGGCCGAGGCGCGCCAGCTGGCCTTGGCCATCGCGGCAGCGGGCCTCGACAAGAAGGCGTTGGGGGTCGAGATCATCGATGTGTGCGGCAAGGTCGACTACACCGAGTTTCTCGTGCTGATGAGCGGACGCACGGATCGGCATGTCCACGCCGTGGCCAAGGGCATCGAGGAGCAGCTGCGCGGGCAGGGCACCTTGCCGCTTTCGGTCGAGGGCATGGGCGCCTCCAACTGGATCCTGCTCGACTTCAACGACGTCGTCGTCCACGTCTTTCGCGATGCCATACGCTCCTTCTACGACATCGAGGGTCTGTGGATCGACGCCAGTCGGGTCCCCACGGCAGAGCCGATCGAGGCGAGCGGAGCGGGCACGGCCACCTAGTCTGGAGTATTGTCCGCGTCGCTCCTAGCGCTTGATTGCTGGCGAGCGCGCGCTCTCTGACGGCGTTTTTTGCGCCGCGCGTAGGCTCGCCGCTGGGCCTCGGTCGGCTTTTTGCCGAAGAAGTAGGCCAGCAGGATCGAGCCGCCATAAAGCACCACCATGGGCACGGCCATGAGCACCTGGCTGGCGATGTCGGGCGGCGTGATGAAGGCCGCGAGCACGAAGGCCACGATGACGAACCAGCGACCGTAGCGGATGAGCTGCAGGTAGTTGACGACGCCTGCGACGGACAGGAAGAAGACGACCAGCGGGATCTCGAACACCAGCCCGAAGGCGACGAGCAGCCGCGAGACGAAGGAGATGTAGTCGCCCATCATCACGGTGGGCGCGATGACCACGCCCCGCTCGCCCATGGCGTCGGACATGCTCAGCAGGTAGCGGAAGGCGATGGGGAAGGCCGCGCGCCAGCCGAAGTAGCCGCCGCCGACGAACAGCACCGAGGACGAGAGCACGAAGGGGATGACGTAGCGCTTCTCGCGGCCGTAGAGGCCCGGGGCCACGAACCGCCACAGCTGGTAGAAGACGACGGGTGAGGCCATGGCCGCGCCGCCAACGATCGCCAGCTTGAGGTAGGCGATGAACGCGGCCGCGGGGCTGGCGAAGTGCAGGGTGGGCTCCCCGGGCAGGTTCTGCACGCGCCAGGCGGTGGCAAAGGGGTCCACGAGCTGCACCAGCAGCCACTCGCGCAGCTCCCAGGCCGCGATGCAGCCGATGGCGATGGCGATGAGGGCGATGATCAGCCGTCGGCGAAGCTCCGCCAGGTGCTGCCAGATGGTCATGGGCGGGTCGCGGTAGCTGTCGTCGCCATCGCGCGCGCTCTCGGTCCCGCCCCCGGGCGCCTGGGCCTTCGGGCTCACGGCGGGGGATCCTCGCTCGGGCCGGTGCGCTCGGGCTTTGCGGCCGCTGGCGGGGCGCTCTCCGCTGGCTCCTCGCTGGCGCCGTCATCGGCTCGGCTGTGCTCGGCGGTCCGAGGCTGGCTCACGGGCGATGCATCTGGCAGCGTCGCCGCATCAGGCTCGTCGCTCGAGGCTGCGCCCTCGCCAGGAGCGGGCCTGGCCGGCTTGACCAGCGCATCGACCAGGTTACCGCGGCGCAGCGAGCGTATCGCTTCCAGATCATCTTCGAGCCCCTCCTCGTGGATGATCTCGTCGATGCCGCTCTGCGCCCGCAGCTCCCAGCTCATCCGACGCAGCTTGGTGATGCCGCGACCGACGGTGCGCAACAGCGACGGCAGCTCGCGGGGACCAACCACCACCAGCAACAGAATCGCCAGCAGCACCAGCTCCCAGATGCCCAGGCCAAACACCGCAAAAACCTAGCCTGCATTCCAGATCGGATCCAGTGGGGGAGGGGGACAGGCTAAAAAGGGGACAGGCTACTTTTCCGCAGAAAAAGTAGCCTGTCCCCTTTTTGGCCTGTCCTGCAACGTCCCGCCGATGGGGGCCACCCTCGAGCGGAGCTGTTCTGGCCATCTGCGTTACAGCCTCGCCACTGTGGTGTACGATGGAATCCGCTTGAGCAGGTCGGGAACCCATGACAGCGCAAGCCGAGGTACCGAATCTACAGCCGGGGACGATGGTCACGGCTGACGTGCGGCTGCGGCGTCTTCTGGGCAAGGGCGGGATGGGCAGCGTGTGGGTGGCCGAGCACTTGGCCCTGGAGACGGAGGTAGCGGTCAAGTTTCTGCTGCCCGATCTGCTCTCGTGGGGAAAGGGCGATCCGCTCCAGCGCTTTCGGCGTGAGGCCAAGGCCGCGGCCCAGGTGCGGCACCCGCACGTGGTGCAGATGCACCACCAGGGAGTGATGGACGACGGCACGCCCTTTCTCGTGATGGAGCTGCTCGACGGCGAGAGCCTGAGCGCACGGCTCACGCGCGCGGGCACGATGGCGCCGACCGAGGTAGCGGAGCTGGTCTCGCAGACCGCGCGAGCGCTCGGCGCAGCGCACGAGCGGCACATCGTGCACCGCGACATCAAGCCGGGGAACATCTTCCTGGTCGAGGCGGGAGGGCCGCTTTTCAGCAAGGTGCTCGACTTCGGCATAGCCAAGCGCACGGCTGGGCAGGTGGACGAGGCGAACACGGCCACGGGCGTGCTGATGGGCGTGCCGCATTACCTGAGCCCTGAGCGGCTACACGGCAAACGAACCGACCACCAGGCCGATCTGTGGGCGCTGGCGGCAGTGGCCTATCGGGCGCTCTTGGGCAAGCCGCCCTTCGAGGGCGAGACGTGGACCGTGCTGGGCATGCGGATCTGTCTCGGGACGCACACGGCACCAAGCGAGATCGATCCCAAGCTCGATCCAGCGCTCGATGTCTGGTTTCGCAAGGCCTTTGCCGTCGACCCCAAGGAACGCTTCGCCAGCGCGGCCGAGCTCGCTCAGAGCTTCCAGACGGCGCTCGAGGGACGCGTGCCCAATGGAGTGCCCGCGTCTTCGGTGCCAGAGCCACCGACCTCGGCAGCTGGAGCGGCTTCGCCTGAGGCCGACTCGATCGACATCCCGCTGCCCGCCGCGTTGGCTCCGCCCGCGGCCGACTCGGCTGACATCCCGTCGCCAGCACCAGTGGTTCCACCCGCGGCCGACTCGGCCGACGTCTTGCCGCCTGCCGCAGGATCTCCGTCCGAGGCTGAACCGGTCGACATCCCGCTGCCCGCCGCACCAGCCTCGGCTCCGGCTGGCACGCCCGTCGAGCTCCCGAGCCCCGTGCTGGTGGCGGGGCCGTCCGCAGCCCCGGCTGGCACGTCCGTCGAGCTCCCGAGCCCCGTGCTCGTGGCGGGGCCGGCTTCGCTGGATGCCCCAACCGACACCGTGACCGCAGTGTTGAGCCCGCCGCGCAAGGACAAACGCCGCGTGCTGCTGTTCGTTGGCGCTGCGCTGGTCACGGCGACTTTGGGCACGAGCGCCTACTACC
>CAYTYV010000531.1:0-4477 GCA_964441055.1 uncultured Polyangiaceae bacterium
GACGTGCTGACGCCCGTGATGCAAACCCCGCTGTCCTGCCTGCCGGGCGAGGTCGAGTGCGCGGGGCGCTGCACGAACCTCCGTACCGACCCCGATCACTGCGGAGCTTGCGGAGGGGCCTGCACTGTCGACCAAGTCTGCTCGGTGGAAAGCTGCGTGGACGAGTGCGCCTCCGGGCTGGCCGACTGCAGCCGCGCCTGCGCGCACCTGCTATCGGACCGCAACCACTGCGGAGCTTGTGAACAGCGCTGCGCTGCAGACCAGGGCTGTGTGGCAGGACAATGCCGATGCCAGCCTGCACAAGCTCGCTGCGCGGACACCTGCGTGAGCCTGGACAGCAATGCCGCCCACTGTGGGAGCTGCGACCACAACTGTACGGCCGACCAGGTCTGCAGCCGCGGCCAGTGCACCGAGCACTGTACCGCTGGTTTGACGCGCTGCGGACAGGCCTGCGTGGATATGCAGAGCGATGCCTATCACTGCGGCGGCTGCAATCAGGCATGCTCTCTCGACATGACCTGCGTCGTCGGCTCGTGTGCGTGTCCCCAGGGCTTCGGCGTATGTGGCGGGCGATGCGTCGAGCTGTCCGTCGACCCCGACCACTGCGGCGCCTGCGATTATGGCTGCGGCGCGGGCATGGTGTGCTCGGCCGGTGTCTGTACAAGCGCTTGCGGCCCAGGCGAAACAAACTGCGCCGGTGGCTGCGTGGATACCGACAGTCATCCCGATCATTGCGGGGGCTGTGGGCTGCGGTGTACCGGCGGGGCAGCATGTCTGCAAGGCGCGTGCGCCTGTCGGCCCGGCACCGAGCGCTGTGAGGGCTACTGCATCGACCTGCAGTCCAACGGCAGTCACTGTGGCGCCTGCAATGCCGCTTGCCCGCCGGGTCTGCTATGCGCCGACGGCGACTGCGTGGCGAGCTGTCCGGCCGATCTGGTGCCCTGCGATCGGGGTTGCGTCGCCACCTGCTGCAACGATTTGCACTGCGGCGCCTGCGGCAACGTCTGCACCGCCGACAAGATGTGCTCGGGCGGCGCCTGCAGCTGCCCCTCCGGCTGGCAGCAGTGCGCGGGCGTCTGCGTGGACACCGCGGTGAGCAACGAGCACTGCGGCGGCTGCGATCAGCCTTGCCTAGCGGCCGCCTTCTGCAGCGACGGCGCCTGCACGTGCCCGGGAGCACTGACCTACTGCGCCGAGACGTGCGTCAATACCAACACCAACTCCTCGCACTGCGGAAGCTGCGACCATCCCTGCGAAGAGCCCCGGCCCTGCGTGGGCGGCGAATGCAAGTGACGGCTACGCCTCGCCCACGTGCTGCATCGACATCAGGTCGGCGGGGTTGAGGCCCAAAAGGGCGTAGGCCTGCTCCCAGCGCTCGTCCGGCTCGACCTCGAACAGGATGCTCTCGTCCAGCGGCACGGGCAGCCAGGCGCCGCGCGCGATCTCGCCCTCGAGCTGCCCCGGTCCCCATCCCGAGTAGCCGAGCAGCACCATGCGGCGCAGCGGGTCGCCGTCCTTGCAGCGGCCCTGCTCGACGTCCTCGGCGAGCCGGTCGAAGCTCTCGCGCGCCGAGCTCACCCGCAGCCGCTCGCCCACCTCGATGACCCCGTCGCCCGCGGCCTGGTCTGGATCGTCGAGCAGCACCCAGGCCGAGTGCGGCTGGACCGGACCGCCGATCCACACGGGCCGTGAGTCCTCGTGACCTTCGCCGTAGCCCGCGTGGCCCAACAGCTCGCCCAGGTCGAGCGGGGCGGCGCGGTTGACCACGAAGCCCAGCGCGCCCTCGTCGTTGTGCAGGGCCATCAGCACGACGGTACGGTCGAAGTTCGGATCGCCTAGCGGGGGCGACGCGATCAAGAACCCCGGTGCCAAGCTGTCCGTCATGGTGTCTCGCAATCCTGGTGAGGCGCGTGCGCCAGCGGCGCGAACCGAGCGCAGCCGTGCGGTTCGTTCAGATGAGCTAGTCTGGCACGATTCGACCGGACCGGGTAGGGCGAGCCGAGGGCCGCGGCTTGGAGGTCCGATGCGCGGCCAAATTCGGTAGACTGCCCGGGTGGGCTCCCCGGCTGCGGCGCGGAGGAGCCGGGCTTTTCCGATGGCCTGTGGTGATGCGACCTTGCGCCTGTCCTTCGAGGGAGGGACCGTGTGCCTGGCAGGGCTTTGCTCCCAGGCGCCCGCTCGACCGCCCGGCTGTCTGTGGGACGATCGCCAGGGCGCCTTCCGAGGGCCGGCCGTCCGCTACGCCGACATCGTCCGCTGGCTGCGCGCCGAGGGCTTGGTCTACGAGGACGCCGCGCGCGGCTACGCCGAGCTCCGCCACGACGTGGAGGCTCGCCAGCAGCCCTTTCCGCACCAGCAAGAGGCGCTCGAGGCCTGGCAGCGCGCCCGCGGTCGCGGCGTGGTGGTGCTGCCCACGGGAAGCGGCAAGACGCTGGTCGCCGTGCTGGCCATGCGCTGGCGGCCGCGCAGCACCGTGGTGGTGGTGCCCACCCTGGATCTGCTCCACCAGTGGTACGACCAGCTGAGGGCCTGCTTTGCCGCGTCAGTCGGCATCATCGGCGGCGGCTACTACGAGCCGAGCGAGATCACCGTCACCACCTACGACTCGGCCCACCTACACATGGATCGGCTGGGCCACCGCTTCGGGCTGGTCGTCTTCGACGAGTGTCACCACCTGCCTAGTGAGTCCTACGCCGCTGCGGCGCGCTGCTGCTTGGCGCCCTTTCGCCTGGGCCTTAGCGCCACACCCGAGCGCGCCGATGGCGGCGAGAGCCTGTACGCCGAGCTCATCGGTCCGGTCGTCTACCGCCGCGACATCGACGAGCTGTCGGGCTCCTATCTAGCGCCCTACGAGACCCAGCGCATCGAGGTGCCGCTCGAGTCGGACGAGCAGTCCGAGTACGACGACGAGCGCGCCGTCTACGTCGATTTTCTCCGCCGCATGGGGATCCGGATGTCCTCGCCGCGGGGCTGGAGCGAGTTCATCATCAAGAGCTCGAGCAGCGAGCAAGGGCGGCGAGCCTTTGCGGCCTATCGGCGTCAGCGCGAGCTGGCCCTGACGGCCCGCCGCAAGCTTGAGGTGCTCGACCGGCTGCTCTGCGCCCATCGCAGCGATCGCACCATCGTGTTCACCGAGGACAACGCCACGGTCTACCGCATTGCGCGGGACTATCTGCTGCCCGCCATCACCCACCAGACCAAGGTCAAGGAGCGGAGCGCCGTCTTGCAGGCCTTCAATCTGGGCGAGCTCGGGGCGGTCGTGACCTCCAAGGTGCTCAACGAGGGCGTGGACGTGCCCGAGGCCAACGTGGCCATCGTGCTCTCGGGCTCGGGCTCGGTGCGCGAGCACGTGCAGCGGCTAGGACGGGTGCTGCGAAAGCGCGAGGGCAAGCGCGCCGTCCTCTACGAGCTGGTCTCGGCCGGGACCTCGGAAGAGCGCATGAGCGCCAAGCGACGGGATCACCGTGCTTACCAGTGATTTGGTACGAGTGCGCCTTGTGGGCCGCGAGGTCGTGCCGCGCTGGCTCACGCCCAAGGCGCGCGCGCGGCTTGAGCCCGTGGCCGCCGCGCTGATCGACGCGTTGGTGGCCCATCAAGGAAGCCGCCGCGAGCAGGTGATCGCCGCGCTCGACTCCGTGGCCCACCGGGCTACCGACCGCGTGGTGGTTCAAGGGCTGCGCAAGCTGCTGTTCGATCGCTGCGAGTTCGCGGTGGAGCCTGGGGTGGATCCGGTCGAGCTCAGAGAGGCCGCCTTTCGGGCCGCGGCCATCGAGCGGCGCAAGCTCGAGCCAGGGAAGCGCTTCGATCGGGCCGCGGTGCTCGGCTCGGTGGCCGCCGAGCTCGGCGTAGAGGCCAGTGCCATCGAGGATCGCCTGTTCGCGGATCTGCGTGGCAACGAGCGGCTGGTCGAGCTTCGCGCTCCCTCGGCCGAGGCCCTGCTCGACCGCTACGACGTGGCGCTGGCCCAGGGCGTGCTGCTGCGGGCCACGCGAGTCACCATCGAGCTGCAGGGGGAGAGCGCGGTGCGCAGCCGCCAGCTGTTTCGCGCGGCTCGCTTCCACGGGCTGCTTCATCGGGTCCGCGGCCGCGCCGAGACGGGCTATGCGATCGAGCTCGACGGTCCGCTCAGCCTGTTCAGCGCGGTCAGGCGCTACGGCTTCAAGATGGCGCTGTTTCTGCCCGCGGTGCTCCGCTGCCGCGCTTGGCGCCTGGAGGCCGACCTGCTCTGGGGCAAGGGCAGCGAGCCGCGGCTGTTTCGACTCGGACCCGAGCAGGGGCTGGTCCCGCACGGCTCGCTGCCGAGCGGCCTTCCGCCGGATCTTTCCGCGTTCTGCGCCGATTTCGACAAGCTGGGCTCGGCGTGGACCGCCGCGCCCGCCGAGCGGATCTTCGCGCTGGCAGGCGAGGCCGTGTGCATCCCCGATCTCGTGTTCACCAACGCCCAGAGCGGCGAGCAGGTCTACCTCGAGGCCTTCGG
>CAYTYV010000532.1:0-4468 GCA_964441055.1 uncultured Polyangiaceae bacterium
GCTCCTTCCTCTGCCCCCAAACCCCCGCAAGGAAAACCCCCGCAAGGATCTATTCGGGAACGCTTGATTTGTTTGCAACAACCCATCGGTCCGTTTTTGAGATGGGCGCTAGCCCGCATTGTTCGAGCTAGGTCGCTAGCATCACAAAGGGAGCAGCCATCATGCTACACGGCGACATCCTGGGCGAGCGGGCGCGGCTGACGCCCGAGCGAACCGCGTTGGTCTACGCACCGAGCGGCGAGCGGCTGAGCTACCGCGAGCTCGACGGTCGCGCCGCGGCTTGCGCGCGGGCCTGGCTGGATAGCGTGGGCCTGCAACCGGGCGAGCGGGTGGCCATCCTGGCGAACAACCGGGTCGAGTTCTTGGAGGCGTTCTTCGCGGCGGCCAAGAGCGGCGTGGTGCTGGTGCCGCTCGGCACCAAGCTCACGCCGAGCGAGCTCGAGTACATCCTGCGCGACGCTGGGGTCAAGGCGGTGCTGTATGCGGGGGCCTTTGCCGAGACCGTGCGGGCGCTCCAGCGCTGCATCGAGCTCGGTCACTGGATTGCGCTGGACGAGCCGCTCGGCGCGGACGATCTGCGCTATGGCGAGATGTGCAAGGCGGGCGCTTCGTCGTCCGAGCCGCTCTGCCGACCGCAGCCCGAGGATGCCTGCTGCCTGATGTACACCAGCGGCACCACGGGACGCCCCAAAGGGGTGATCATCCCGCATCGGCAGATCTCGTGGAACGCGGTCAACACGGCGATGTGCTGGCAGCTCCGCGAGACGGACGTGAGCTCGGTGTTCACGCCGCTCTACCACGCGGGCGGCCTGGGCGCGTTCATCCCGCCCATCTTCGCCATGGGCGGGACCATCGTGCTGCACGAGGCCTTCGATGCGGCCGAGGTGCTGCACACCATGGCCGCCGAGCGCTGCACAGTGCTCTTGGGCGTGCCCACCATCTTCAGCCGGCTCCTCGACGAGCCCAGCATCGACCGGGTCGATCTCTCGCACCTGCGCTGGCTCATCTCGGGCGGGGCGCCGCTGCCGCCAGCCCTGGTCGATGCCTATCGCGAGCGCGGCCTGGTACTGCGGCAGGGCTATGGGCTGACCGAGGTGGGCGTGAACTGTTTTTCCATGACCTCCGAGGAGGCGTTGGCTCAGCCGGGCACCATCGGTCGGCCCATGATGTTCACCAAGACGCGCATCGTGGACGCCGACGGGTGCGAGGTGGACGAGGGCGAGGTGGGCGAGCTCCTGCTCCGCGGTCCGCACGTCTCGGCTGGCTACTGGCACAACGAGGCGGCCACCGCCGCGGCCTATGACGCCGAGGGCTTCTTCCACACGGGCGATCTGGCCCGCCGCGACGAGCACGGGCTCTACCACATCGCGGGCCGCCGCACCGACATGTACATCTCGGGCGGCGTCAACGTCTATCCGGCCGAGGTCGAGGCCGCGCTCTTGCTACACGAGGACGTCGAGGACGTGGCCGTGGTGGGCATGCCCGATCCGACTTGGGGCGAAACGGGCGTGGCCTTCGTGCTGCCGCGGACCGGCTCGGCGCTCGACCGCGAGGCCCTGGTGGCCTTCGTCCGCGGACGGCTGGCCAAGTACAAGGTCCCGCGCCGCTTCGAGTTCGTGACCGAGCTGCCGCGCACGCCCTACGGCAAGGTAAAAAAGGGCGAGCTCCGCGAGGCGTATCTCGACGGCGCAGGCAAGGCTGGGGGCCAGGCCGAGCAAGCGCGGCGCGTCTCGGGCGACGCGCCCGAAGGTTGAGCATCGGCGTCGTGGCTGTGGTTGCTGAATGTGGGCATTGCATCCACATACTTCATCCACTACGATCATCTTCATGAAGCCTGTCCAGATCACCATGGACGAGGAGCTTCTTCGGCAGGTCGACGCCTTACCCGAGGTCAAGCGGCACGGCCGCTCGGCGGTGTTGCGACAGATCATGGCTGCCTACCTGCGACACCGTCAGCAGCGCGCCATCCGCGACGCGTACCGCAAGGGGTACGGCGCGCAGCCGGTCGGCCGCGACGAGTTCGCCGTAGACCCGGAGTTTCTCGCATGGCCCGAAGGCGAAGCCTGAGTCGCGGCGACGTGCTGTTCCACCGATTCGCGCGGCCCGACAAGCGTCGCCCCGTAGTTGTCCTCAGCCGGCAAGACGCCATCGATGTGCTCCGCGAGGTGATGGTCGCGCCCATCACCTCCACGGTGCGCGGGCTGCCGAGCGAGGTGCGTCTCGACGCGAGCAACGGCATGAAGGGGCCGTGCGCCGTCAACCTCGACCACGTGCAAACGGTCCAACAGGCTGATCTAAATCGCTACGTGACGACGCTCGACTCGGGGATCATGGCCGAGGTTTGTAGCGCTCTGGCCATCGCGACGGGCTGCGAGGGGAATCGGCCCGCGGTGTGAGCAGCGCGAGGGCCGGCCGCTCGCGAGGGCTGCGGTTCTTCGATGGCCAAGGCGAAGAGGTCGCCGCAGAGGGCCCACACGGGGCCGAGGTCAACGAGGTCCCATGTGGGACGACGACTGAGAAGGTAGCCGCGGAGGTCCCACATGGGGCCGAGGTCGCCGATGATGCTAGGAGCGGGCTCTGTTTTTTCGATGGCAATAGCGAGAATGTCGCTGCGGAGCCCCCACGTGGGGCCGTGGTCCCTGAGCAACCCTCGTCGCTGGCAGCCGCGAGGACGCCCGCATTCAGCGGCCACGTGGCGGGCTCCCAGGCCTCTTCTTCAGCCCGCATCCACCCCGAACTTCGTTTATTTCAGGGATATTCCCGCGCGCGCTGCCCCTGGAGCAGGCGCAGAATCCGCGTCGCCCTCGGGTACTTGTTGCTCCTTGACGCAAAATTCGGGCTAGCACGGCCCGCTCGTCGGCAGACCCGCAGGCGACGCTGCACGACGGATAGGAGGCTGGACGATGGGATGGTGGCGGATGCTGGTCTTGTGGACGGCGGTGGCATGCCTGGCGCTCGGCGCGGCGGGCTGCCACGGCAAAGACAAGAGCGCGCTCGACGGCTTTGCCCAGGCCTACGTCGGCTACCTCGATTCGAGCCCGAGCAAAGCGGGGACCGAGCAGGCCAGGGCCAAGCTCGCCGAGGCCGCCAAGCAGGCTGCCAGCCAGGGCGGCGTTGACCCGCGGATCGGCAAGCTGGCTAATAGTGCGGTCGAGCTGGTCGAGCTGCGGGCCGAGTCCCACGCCGCCGTGGACAAGTTCAAGGAGGAGTCGTGGAAGCTCCTCGCCAAGTCGCTCGGCGAGGAAGACCTTGCAAAAAAGCGCGAGGCCCTCGATCGCGTGGACGAGTACAAGAGGAAGTTCGCCGCCGTGCACAACCCGCGGGTCGACAAGATGAGGCTTCTCGAGGCCAGCTGCCGCGATCTGCTGGCGGAGATCGAGCGCGACATCGGCTGGAAGGCGCCCGAGGCGATGAAGACCGACCTCGAGTCGGCGAGCAAAAAGGCCCCTGGCGAGTCCAAAAAGGCAGACTGAGACGGCTCGCCGTCGACGGCCAAGGCAGTCTAGGGCGGCTCGGCGCTTTGCAGTGCGCAGCGGCGATGCCCCTTGGCAGCCGTCCGCGCAGCCCGCTAAAATAGCGGCTTCCCAAGCGAGGAGCACGCCGTGGCCGCGAACCTGACCTACTACATCTTCGAGGGGCTGCTGGTCGGCACGGCCAACGAGCGCTTCGTCCACATCGCTGCGCTCTCGGGCGGAGGCGGCGGCAGCACCCGCAACCGCACCGACGGCAAGGCCAACAACCCCTATGAGACCGGCTTCAAGACGCGCGGAAGCGGCAAGCTGCACCAGCACGGCGGTCCCATCCCGGTCGGCCGCTACACCATCCAGTCGCCCGCCAAGCACCCCCACCTGGGTCTGTCCTGTCGGCTCGACCCGAGCGCGCACAACAGCATGATGGGCCGTGGCGGCTTCTACATCCACGGCCGCGGGCCCCACGGCAGCGATGGCTGCATCGTGCCGCTACATCAGTTCAAGCAGCTGATGGACGATCTGAAAAAGGACAAGGGCGGCGCCTTGTTCGTGCTCGAGGCCACGGGCGGGGCGCGGTTCGCCTGAGAGCGTGGCTCACAGCCTGCTGCGCGGTCCGATGCCTGCTGCGCGGTCCGATGAGAGAGGCCCCGAGCCCGCGCGGGCAGGGACGCTCTCAATAGGGGATCTCGAGCAGCCCCACGCAGGTCATGCAGCCGTCCCCGGTCGGGCAGTAGCCGTTCAGGGGATAGTCTCCGGGCGGGGGATGCGCGCCCACGTAGTAGTGCCCGGCCTCGGGGAAGCTGACCTCGATACGCTTGCCGACTTGGTCGCAGGTCATCTGCGCCACGTAGTCGAGGTAGTCCCAGGGCGCGTCGCCCTGCTGCTCCCAGCACTGGCAGCGGGGAATAGTGGGGCTGCCGCAAGCGGGACCGGAATTGGTCGCCACGTAGCGGATGCCCTCGTTGGCGTTGAGGCAGACTAGGTAGTAGCGGTTGGCC
>CAYTYV010000533.1:0-4452 GCA_964441055.1 uncultured Polyangiaceae bacterium
CTCGCCCGAGCCCGAGCTCGCCGCCACGGCGGCGCGCTTTGGCTGTCGCCGCAATCCCTACCCAGGCGCGCTGTTCCTGCTCGGTCGCACGGTGGGGATCGTGCTCACCCAGACGCTGGAATACGAGCTCAAACGCGTGGAGATGTACAACCGGCTGATCCGCGGCGGGGTGGAGATCTACGGCGAGGACTTCCCCCGCAACCTCAACGCGATCATGGGCAAGCTGCGCAATGCCCACTACCGCTGCGTCAAGACCTGCCACATCCAGCCCTCGCAGAGCCTTCACCACCTGGCTGTGCGCACCCTGCAGAATGCCCCCCAGGAGCTGCGCCTGCCAGGGCTGCCAGGCAGGGCGCTGGGCACGTTGCTCCGCACGGGCGGCCTGGCCGAATCGGAGCTGCTCGGTCTGCTCATGTTCACGCCGACCTTCATCCGCGCGGCCCTGGAGCTGGGCTACCGCGACGCCGAGAACAAGCGTGAACAGCTCGTTGCGCTGTTCGCCGATTGACCGCGAGCGATCACGGCGAGACGGCATGTTCGCGCGCTCGGTCGCCTGCTACCATGGACGAGGCCCCAACCGAAAGGCAAGGTCATGCTCCGCTCCGCTGCTTGGACCAGCTTTGTGATGGTCGCGATGGCGCTCTGGGTCGCCAGCTCGAGCTGCACCGTTCAGAGCGGCACGCCCGGCCCTTCGGGTGGCGGGGGGCAGGACCACGCGGGGACGGGCGGGGGCCAGGCAGGCGCGGGGGGCGGCGGCCTGCCCGACGACCGCGACGGCGACGGCGTGGCCGACGGCGAGGACAACTGCCCCGACGACCATAACCCCTCGCAATGGGACTCGGACGACGACGGCGAGGGCGATGCTTGCGAGGAGCAAGACGGCACGGTCGAGCATCCCTTCATCATTCCGGGCGATCCCGTGCTGCCGGACTACACCGATAGCCGCGACACCCACGATGCGCCGTCCGACCAGTTCGATGCCTATCCGGGCTACGAGGGCATTGACGAGTCGGGCCCCGAGTTCGTCTACCTCGCCCGCTTCGAGGAGCGGATGATCGTGCGCGCCCGCATTGCCGCGCCCGAGCCGGACGGCACCGACATCGATCTGCACCTGCTGTCGGCCCTCGACCCGCTCACCGTGGTCGAGCGCGGCAATCACCAGGTCGCCGCCGTGGTCGAGCCGGGACGCTACTACTTGATCCTGGACACCTACGTCTCGGACGGCACGCCCCAGCTCGGCCCCTACGAGCTTGAGGTGGCGCTCGAGGCCTGGCACGAGGGCACGTTGGACGATCCCCTGCTACCGGGCGAGCACCCGAGCGAGGCGCTCGCCCTGCCCTTCGCCTATCGCGACGCGCGCGATACCACCGACGCCGTTTCGGACGCCTTCGACAGCTACCCGGGCTACGAGCACATCGACGAGTCCGGGCCCGAGTTCGTCTACCGCTTCACCGTGGACGAGCCCGCGCGCCTGGCCGCGACCATTGCCTTCGAGGAGCCAGCGGGCACCGACATCGACCTCCACCTGCTGAGCGAGCTCGACCCGCCCGCGCTGGTGGTGCGGGGCGACAAGGCGATCTACGCGCTCATCGAGCCGGGCACGCACTACTTGATCCTCGATACCTATGTCGACGGCGGCGAAGCCCAGACCGGGCCCTACGAGCTGTCGCTCAGCATCCGCGCCCGCGCGCTCGATGCCAGCCCCCATTTCAACGACTACGTGCTTGCCGCGGTGGACTACCTCTACGCCGAGTACCGCCTGCTCGGCTACGGCTCGCACGTGCTCACCCACGACGTGCCCTATGGCGACTACGGCGTGATCGAGGCCACGGGCGGCACCCTCACCATGTGCGTGGCCGCGGCCATGGAGGTCATCCTGACCGCCATGAACATCTGGGCCGAGGACACCGCCGACGAGACGGTGTTCGACTTTCTGCCCATCGAGAGCTGGGAGACCTTGCACTCGGATCACATAAAAGCGCACATCTGGGTCAACCACGATCTCGACTCCTATGGCACGGCCGATGCGCTCTCGCACTTCGGCATGGGCGAGAACGTGCCCTTCGAAGAGCTCGGGCCGGGCTCCTTCCTCAACTTGAACCGCACGGGCGGTACCGGCCACGCCGTCGTGTTTCTGGCCTTCCTCGACGAGCAGGGCCGCGAATATGCCGAGTGGAACCCCGAGGTCATCGGCTTCAAGTACTTCTCGTCGCAGACCGGCGGGCTGGACTTCCGCTGCGCCATCTTCGACGAGCACGACTCGCCGCCCATGCCGGGCTGTGCGCGCGATCTGCACGTCATCTACAGCACCGATCAGCACTGGCTGAACACGGGCCTAGCGTGGTCGCCCGCGCACTGGGTCGCGATGGACTACCGGCCGCCGCCCGAGGCGCGGCCCTCGCGCTTCGATCCGTACTACTTCGACGGCGTCACGCCCGATCGCTGAGCGGCCGCGCCCGCCCGTCCCGCGCACTCTGCCCATCGGTCGGCGGCGAAGTCGTGGTATGGGAGGACATGACCAAGCGATCCATTGCCGCGCTCGCCGCCGCCGTCGTCGTCGTCCTGCTGCTCGTCTTGGTGCCCGCCCGAGTGCGCTCCCAAGCCGACCCGGATCCCGCGGTCGTGGCGGGCCGCTGCCTGACCTGCCACAAGGAAAAGACCGCGGGTTTGTATCGGCAGTGGTACGCTTCGGAGCACGCCAAGCACAAGGTGACCTGCATCGACTGCCACAAGGCGGACAAGGCCGATGCCGACGCCTTCGAGCACGAGGGAAGCCTGGTGGCCACCCTGGTCACGCCCAAGGACTGCGGCCGCTGCCACGCCGAGGAGCAACGCGAGGTCGAAAGCTCCTACCATGCGACCGCGGGGCAAATCCTGGAGTCGGCCGACTCCTATCTGGCCCACGCTGCGGGCGGCGAGCCCGTGGCCATCGCAGGCTGCGAGAGCTGCCACGGCGCCAAGGTGCAAATCGATCCCGACTCGCCGAACAAGCTCGCCCGCAAGAGCTGGCCCAACTCGGGCATCGGGCGACTCAACCCCGATGGCAGCAAGGGCTCGTGCAACGCCTGTCACAGCCGCCACGCCTTCTCCACGGCCCAGGCTCGCCGCCCCGAGTCGTGCAGCAAGTGCCATCTCGGTCCAGACCATCCTCAAAAGGAGGTCTACGAGGAGTCCAAGCACGGCAATGCCTTCTACACCCAGGTCGAGCAGATGAACCTCGATGCCGACCGCTGGGTGGTGGGCGAGGACTACTACGCCGCGCCCACCTGCGCGACCTGCCACCTGTCGGCCACCTCCACGCAGAAGGTCACCCATGACGTTGGGCAGCGCATCTCCTGGAGCCTGCGCCCGCCCGTGTCCAAGCTCAAGGAAAGCTGGGAAGAGAAGCGCGGCAACATGAAGCAGGTCTGCTCCGCCTGCCACGGCTCGCTCTTTGTCGACGGCTTCTATCATCAGTTCGACGGCGTGGTGCGGCTCTACGACGACAAGTTCGCCAAGCCAGCCGGGCAGATCATGGCGCTCGTCAAAAAGAAGGGGCTGCTCAAGAGCAAGGCTGCCTTCAGCAACAAGCTCGAATGGATCTACTGGGAGCTGTGGCACCACGAGGGTCGCAGGGCGCGCCACGGCGCGGCCATGATGGGTCCCGACTACACCTGGTGGCACGGCATCTACGACGTGGCCCAGCACTTCTACTTCAAGTTCCTGCCCGAGGCGCGCAAGCTGGGCGACGCCGAGGTCAACGCCGCCATCGATGAGCTGCTCGGCAAGGATCCCATGCACGCCTGGCTGTCGCGGCCCACGGACGAGATCAAAGCCGACATCCGCGCGGGCAAGGTGCAGTCGATCTACCAGCACCTCTATCAGCCCGAGCCGGCAAAGTAAGGGCGGCCATGCTGCGCGAGCTGCCTCGGCAGATGGTCCGCCTCTGGCGCGGGCTCGCCTCCAATGGCATTGGCGCGGCGGGCGTGGTGGTGACCACCAGCGCCTTCGTGCTGTTCGCGCTGGCCGAGCTACTGCGCCTGGCGGGGGTGATCACCAATGCCTATGTGGGCCTGCTCAGCTACTTGATCCTGCCCGCCATGTTCGTGCTGGGCCTTTTGCTGATCCCCATCGGCTGGTGGCGCTACCGCAAGCAGACCGGCAGGACCACCCGCGAGCTTCTGAGCGAGCGCTTCGATGCCGAGCTGGTCCAGCCCAAGCTCACGGGCTCGCGCATCCTTCGGTGGATGGCGGGGCTGACCGTAGTCAACGTGCTGTTTCTGATGGGCGGCGGCGCGCGCATGCTGCACTTCATGGATCAGCCCGAGTTCTGCGGCACGGCCTGCCACAGCGCGATGCACCCCGAGTGGATCGCTTATCAGCAGTCGCCGCACGCCCACGTGCGCTGCGTGGACTGCCACGTGGGACAGGGCGCCGAGGCGGCCTTCGACGCCAAGCTGAACGGCATGTGGC
>CAYTYV010000534.1:0-4408 GCA_964441055.1 uncultured Polyangiaceae bacterium
CGTGGGGGCCCTGCGGCGGGCCCCCACGTGTCTGGGGCCCAGCCGATGGGCCCCAAGGGGCTGGCGAACGCCGCTAGTCCTGGTCGAACTGGGCGCGCGAACGCGATACGGCCAGCGCGGCCTCGCTCGGCGGCGGCACCGAGGCAACGCCGTCGGGCGATAGTGGCGGCGGCTCGGGCAGGATGGGCGGACCGCGCAGCAGCTTGCGCGGCTCGGCGGCCGGATCGCCTTGCCAGGCCTCCACCCATTCGGCCCAGGTGACCACGTTGCGCTCGAACAGTAGCTCCCGCCGATCGATGATGGGCGGCTTGCCCGGCAGGCGCTGGCCTCGCACCTTGGGGCGGATGCGCGGCCGTCGCACGCTACCCCGAATGCGATAGACGAGCTCGGTGCGGTAGTCCTGCCCAGGCCATACCACCAGCGCCTCGCCCGCGATGTCGTAGGCCGACTCGTGGCCGATGGCCCGCACGATCTGCTCGTGCACTAGATCCACCCCAGCGAGCTTGTACAAGCCCACCAGCGCGTTCTCGAAGGCTCGCCGCGCCTGGTCGGGCTCGGCGGGCAGCCGGGCGACGAAGCCCGCCTGAGACATGCTGGCCACGATGAAGCTGCTCTGTTCCTCAAAGGCGATCTCGCACGGCTCGGGGGCGAGCCCCGCACAGCCGATGCGAATGCGAATGCGGTTCGAGCCGAGGACCATCCCCTCCACGCGAAGCGGACCGTAGGGCCAATCGGGCGAGCGCAAAAGCAGGGCGATGAACTCGCGCTCGATGAACCGCCGCAGCGCCAGCTCGAGCTGCTCGATGCCCTCGCGAAAGCGCCCGCGATAGCCTTCGGTTCGCTTCCAGCTCGTCCGGCCGAGCTCGTCCTCGCGCTGGGCGGCGTGGCGCAGCCGCTCGTAGAGCTTGGGCAGCGTTCCCGAGTGGATCCCCGGGGTGAGCAGCCCGGGCAGGCTCTCGCCATGAGCTCCGAGCGGAATGGGCCCGAGCAGCTCGGGGCGGCTTGCCCGGTACAGCTTCCAGTTCTCCTTGAGCTCCCAGGCGAGAAAGCCGAAGGCGCTCGGCAAAAGAAACACCGTGACCGCAGCGATGGTGCCGCCCACTACCGAGCCCAGAGCCGAGAAGGCCGTTTGGAAGCCGCTGAGCAGCGCGGGCGTGACGGGCAAGAGCAGCTTGTGGGCGACGGTGACCACAGGGAAGTGCTTGATGGGGTTCAGCTCGGGTTCGATGAGCAGGGTGATGTACAGCCGGGTGACATAGGCGGCCGCCGCCCAGATCAGGCCGACCACCGCCTTGAAGGCGATGCTGATCCTCCCCTGACCGGACCGAAAGCGCAGCAGCTCGTCCACGCGGTACATCCCCTGCTCGACGCGATCGGTGAGCCGCCGAAACACGTCCGCGACCAGCCGGAACAGCCCAGGCAAGACCTGGTGGCTGAACATCCGCCAGCGCGGCGCCAGCCAGTCGAACAATAGCTCCTCGAACAGCTCGCCCACCCGCGAGGTCATGGCCCAGCTGACGAGCCCGAAAAGCGCGACCGTCCCGGCGAGCACCAGCTCGATGCGCAACGCGTGGGCCGGGCCTGGGAAGGTGTAGCGCAGCGGCACCAGGTGGTAGGCGCCCGCGGCCAGCCCCAGAGGAAGCGCGATGCGGCGCAGCAGCGCGCGCACCAGCCGTTGCTCGAGGATGCGGCGCACCAGCGGACGCGAGAGCACCCAGCGCGGCAGGTGGACGAACAGCCCGAGCAGCAGAGCGCCGAGCCAGCCGAGCAGCTTGCGGGCCACCAGGCGAAACCACAGTAGGTGGATGAGCCCCAGCACCAGGGCGGTGGTGACCAAGAAGGAGACGGGGCTTAGCAGCGTGACCTCGCCAAAGCCGAGGGCGCGCGAGATGGGGCTCACCACGATGTGCCCGATGCCTTCGAGCAGCACGAAGGAGGCGCCGAAGGGCAGCAGCAAGAACAGGAAGAGAAAGCGCCCGACGGGCGTGCCAAAGGGCAGCGAGCTCGCCCGCTGTAGCCCCCGCAGATAGACCTCGCCGCCTCGGTAGACGCCGTCCAGCGACTCGGAGAGCCGTCGGTCGAGCCGCAGCAGCTCGTCGCCCACCCACAGCTCACGGGCCTTGTCGAGGTCATCCAGCTTGAGCTGGTTGCGGCTGATGGCGTCGCGCAGGTGGGCGAAGGTGGTGAAGCCGCGGTCGACGATTTGATCGAGCAGCTCCTCGACCAACTTGGCTTGCGCGATCTGCTCGGGCGCGGTGCGGGCGAGCAGGCCCACCTCGGCGAGGCCTGCCGTGATGGCGGGCCGCAGCGCCAGCCGGACGTTGCGATCGGCCCGCTCTTGCGCCCAGCGCAGCATCCTGGCGAGCAGCTTGCGGTCCGCCGAGTCGAGCCGGGTATGGCGCACCTTGTGGGCCGCGTCGCGCAGGTAGCGGGCGATGCGCACCTCGCGGGTCGCAGGCAGCGGGCGCACCACGGGCTTTTTGCCGCGCGACCACGCCCAGGCAGCCAGATCCACGGCCGACTGGGGCCTTTCGTGGGCCACGGCGGCGAGCTGCAAGTCGTAGAGCAGCCGCGCCTCGACGCGATAGCGACGGCCCGGCCACAGCGCGGCCTCGTCGACCAGCAGCCGCAGCAGCGAGCCCCACTGGACCTTGGCGATCTCGGGATCGACGCCGGATCGCAGGCTCAGAGCCGCGTTGAGCCGACCGCTTAGGTCGTGCAGATCCGCGCGGATCCGATCGTCGAGCTGGGCGGGCTCCAGCGTACGGGCCGCTTGCGCGTAGAGCAGCGCCGAGCCGACGTCGTTGCCCTGGGCCTTGGCCGCGTTGGCCCGCCGCATCATGCGCTTGGCCGCGCGCTTGCTGGGCGGCTTGCGCATGCGGCCGGAAAGCTCCTGGGCCCGCGCGGACGCGGCCGTGGCCGTGGCCGCGGCGGTGGCGGGCTCGGGCCGACGCACCACCGTGGCGCCCGCGTCCACCCCTTCGGGACAGGAGCGTTCGAGCAGGGCCATCGGATCGAGGTCCAGGGCGATGACCGCATCGACCCGGCCATGGTCGACCAAGCCCGGAAAGGTGGTGGTCAGAAGCTCGGGAGCGAAGTGCTTGAGCTCGAGGTAGAGCGCCGCGAACTCGATGTACTGCTCGCGGTCGCCATAGGGCGGCAGCAGCAGCTCGTCGTGGCGGAGGATGGCGCGGATCTCGTCGAACTCGGTCTGACCGATATGGTGGATGCGCTGGCGCACTGCCTCGGGCTCGAGCCCTCCCTGCTCGGCCCGACGCTCCAGCTCGAGGTGCACGCGCGCGTGGAAGATCGAGCGCCAGAACCGACCCAGGAGCTCGCCCCCCGTGCGGCGCATCCTTCCGGACGGCGGCGGGCGGCCGAGCAGCACCAGCTCGTCGCCGAGCTCGCTTGGATCCACCCCCAGATCGGCGGCCGCCGCCACCCGCAGCAGGTCCTCGCGGCGGATGCCGTAGCAGTGGGTGTGAGGCACGTGCAGGCCCACCCCCATGTTGCGGTGGGCCACGATCACCCGCCGAAGCAGGCGCGGGTCGACCAGCAGCGCACCTGCGCGGCGCAGCTTGTGCTCGACCGCCGCCAGCGGATCCATGCCTGCATCAGTGCCCGGACTGGCCGCCGATGTCGAGAGCCTGATGGGAAATCTCGGTCGTATCAAGTCGTGCAAGCTCGCCCGCGGCGCAGCGCCGTCCAAGGCGGAACGATTCGCCTGGCGGCACCGAGCGTTGCGCCTGCAGCTGCGCGAGCCCGCGGGGTGAACGCGTACGTCTACTACGCCTGCTGCTCGGTCCATGTCGCCGAGCTGCCCGACGAGGCGCAGGGCCTGACACCTTCGGACTCAGCTCGCGCCCCAATTGGGGCTCCCTGCCAAGACGCACCCGCCCTCTCATCGCCAAAAGCGACGTCCCGCGCAGGTGCAACGACACGCGAGCCCTTGCCCGAGGCCTTCTGCGTTGGCCCTTCCTCGCTCAACTCCGCCCCCAGCGGCGCGTACACCCCGAAGCCCTGCTGCTGAATCCGCCCGCAAAGCTCCAGCTCGGACAGGGCGACCATGACCGCCCTGACCCCCAGCCCGGTCGCCTCGATCAGCGCGTCCCCCATCCACCCGCCGCGACCGCCCATAGTGCGAAGGACTCGAGCGGCCTCGACTGATAGAGTGGGCAGCGAGGGCTGCTCCTGTTTTCGCCCAGCAGAATCGGAGGCTGCCCCCTCTTCCTCCACCGCCCCAATCAGGCCGTCGCGGCCGAGCTCGCAACCTGCCGCGTCGAAAAAGCGCAGCCCACTCTCGGCGTCGCCCTCCACGCGTAGACCGCCCTCGTGAACGGCCACGTGACAGCCATCGCATTATGCCGAGTTCCAGATTATGCCGAGCAGGGTGCAGATCTACTGGACG
>CAYTYV010000535.1:0-4403 GCA_964441055.1 uncultured Polyangiaceae bacterium
GTAGGTCCAGCGCCTGCCGTGGCGCCCCCACTGCGCTGCCGCGATGACGAGGTCTGCGTCTCGATGGCGCGCGCGCGCAGCAGCACCTGCCAGTGGTCCTTGCCGGTCGCCAAGGTGAAGGCGGCGGGTACGGCCAGAAGCTGAGCACCGAGGTCGCCGAGGCGACGGTACAGCTCGGGAAAGCGCAAGTCATAGCAGACGCTGAGACCCAGCTTCACGCCCGCCGCCTCGGTCACCACGGCCTCGTCCCCCGCGCAGGTGGCGGCGGACTCGCGGTAGTCCACTCCGTCGCCCACCTCGACGTCGAACAGGTGGATCTTGCGATAGCGAGCGGCTAGCGCGCCGTCGGGCCCGAGCAGCGCAAAGGTGTTGTACGGCCGATGCGGATCGCCCGAGCGCTCGGGCATGCCGCCCGCGGCGAGCCATAGCCCGTGACGGCGGGCCATGCGGCGAAGGGCAGCGAGGATCGGACCATCGCCCTCGTCCAGGTCCTCGGCCATGGCCCGCTTGCTCTCTTCGGGCCCCATGAAGGCGAAGTTCTCGGGCAGCAGCACGAGCTCGGCGCCATCGTCCGCTGCCCGCTCCACCAGCGCCACCACGCGCTCGAGGTTGGCGGCGAGGTCCTGCTGACTGCTGAGCTGGACGGCGGCGACGCGAACACGCACGAAGTCACGGTAGTACGGCTGCCGAGCCTTGGGGCCATGTTTCGGATTCGGCGCGAGCCCAGGAGCAGGGGTGCTGGATGAACGGCCGCCTGTGGCTGACCAGACCAGGCATCCGCGGTATGGTCAGTAGGTGCCTCCGTCTCGCCCCACCGTTCCCGGTCGGTCCAGCGCGACCACAGCCGCGATGGAGGCCTACCAGGGTCTCGGGGACGCGCAAGCGGGCGCCGATGACGCTGCTGGTCTGGTGCTGCTCTACGCGCCTGGCTATCGGCACCTCGAGCCCGCCTACCCGCTGCGCGACCGCGAGCTGGTCCTCGGTCGGGAGGCGCCAGCCGACATCCTCATTCCGCAGCCCGAGGTCTCCCGAGCCCACGCCCGGCTGCGCCACGACGGCCAGAGCTGGATCTTGACCGATCTGGGCGCCCGCAACGGCACCATGGTGGGCGGCCTCTTCGTCCACGAGGCGCGCCTCGGGCACTTGGACGAAGTCCGCATCGGCGACGCCTTCTTCAAGTTCGTGGGCCACGAGGCCCAAGGCCACGTGCCCTACCGCATTGACGGCGTGGTGGATGGCGCGCCCCGCACCCCCGCGGGCATCGTGGGCGGCTATCTGCTGGCCACCATCACGGCCGCCCTGGAGCGCATCGCCCAGAGCGAGATCTCGGTCGTCCTACTGGGCGAGAGCGGCACGGGCAAAGAGGTGTTCGCCCGTCAAATCCACACCTGGAGCGGACGGCGCGGAGCGTTCTGCGCGCTCAACTGCGCGGCCATTCCCGCCACGTTGCTCGAGAGCGAGCTATTCGGCGTTCGCCGCGGGGCCTTCTCGGGCGCCGACCGCGACCGCGCGGGCCTGGTGCGAGCAGCCGACGGCGGCACGCTGTTCCTCGATGAAATCGGCGACCTGCCGCTAGAAGCCCAGGCCAAGCTGCTGCGGGTGCTGCAAACCAAGGAGGTGCTGTCGCTGGGGGCTGTCTCGCCCGAGCGGGTCGACGTGCGGGTTGTGTGCGCCACCCACCAGGATCTGGGCGCGATGCAGGCCGATGGCCGCTTTCGTCGCGATCTGTACGCGCGGCTCAACGAGTACAGCGTCACGCTGCCGCCGCTACGCCAGCGCAAGGAGGACGTCTACGCGCTGTGCCTGGCGTTCCTCCAGCGCCAGGGACGACCGGATCTGCGGCCCAGCGTGCCGTACATGACCGGTCTGTTGCACTACGACTTCCCCTACAACGTCCGCGAGCTCGAGGCGCTTATCAAGCGCGGGGTGGCGCTGGCCGACGGGGCGGAGCTCACCGCCGAGCACCTCTCGAGCGAGATCCACGACAAGATGCGCGCCTATGGCCGTCGATCGGGAGCCGAGACCGAAGACGCCACCATGCCCTCGCTCTACCTCAACAGGTCGAGGCCACCTCGAGCCTCACCGAACGGCGCGCAGGCTGCCCCCGCGCAGCCCGATGGTCCCCCACCCCGGCCGCGCGCGCCTAGCGAGCAGGAGCTGCGCCAAGCGCTCGGGCAGCACCGCGGCAACGTCGCCGCGGTCGGGCGGCACTTCGGCAAGGAGCGCATGCAGATCCACCGCTGGATGAAGCGCTACGGGATCGACCCGGACGAGTATCGGAGATAGCTACACGTCCAGCTCGTCGACGCTGGCCCCGGGAGCGCGGTCCATGATGAAGCGGTAGCGGGTCTGCGGATCCTTGCCCATGAGCTGGTTGAGCACGCGGTCGGTCTGGATCTCGCCATCGATGACCACCCGAAGGGCCCGGCGGTGCCGCGGATCGAGCGTGGTGGCGCGCAGGTCCTCGGCGGGCATCTCGCCCAGCCCCTTGAAGCGCGAGATCGTAGGCTTGACCTTGCCGGGCAGCGAGCCGAGCACGCGGTCGCGCTCGCGCTCATCCAGCGCCCAGTGGGTCTCGCCACCAGCGTCGATGCGGTACAGCGGCGGCTGGGCCAGGTAGACGTGCCCGCCGCGCAGCAGGCCGGGCAGATGGCGATAGAAGAAGGTGAGCAGCAGCGTGGCGATGTGCTGGCCGTCGCTGTCGGCGTCCATCAGCAAAAAGACGCGCCCATAGCGCAGCTTGCTCGCGTCGTAGTCCTTGCCCAGGCCGCAGCCGAGCGCGGTCACCACGTCCTGCAGCTCCTTGTTGCCGCGCACCTTGGCCGTGGACGCCTGCTCGGCGTTGAGCACCTTGCCGCGCAGCGGCAGGATGGCCTGGGTGCGGCGATCCCGACCCTGCTTGGCCGAGCCGCCCGCGCTGTCGCCCTCGACGATGAATAGCTCGCAGTCCTCGGGCACGGTGGACGAGCAGTCCGCCAGCTTGCCGGGCAGGTTGAGCCGCCGCGCGGTCGGGCTCTTGCGCATCACGCTCTGGGTGACCTCGCGCCGCGCCGCCCGCGCCCGCGCGGCCATGATGCCGCGGGCCACGATGGCCTCGCCCGCGCTGCCGTTTTCCAGCAGCCACTGCTCGAGCGCTGGTCGCACCAGGCCGTCCACGGCGGGCGCCGCCTCCGGATTGTTGAGCCGGTCCTTGGTCTGCCCCTGGAACTGCGGCTCGGGCAGGTAGACCGACAGCAGGCCCACGAGCCCCTCGCGAATGTCCTCCGCGCCCAGGCTCACGCCCTTGGGCTGGATGCTCTTGGCCTCCATGAAGGCCCGCACGGCCTTGACCACGGCGGCGCTTAGGCCCGCCTCGTGCGCGCCGCCCGAGCGCGTGGGGATCCCGTTGACGTAGGAGCGTAGGTAGGAGTCGGGCGACTCGGTCCACTGAAGCGCCACCTCGATGGCGATCCCGCTGCCGTTGCCGTTGCCGTTGCCGCCGCCGTCGTCACCGCCGTTGCCGTTGTGCCGCTCGGAGGCGTCCTTGGCCATGAAGAACAGCGACGGATGGGTCACCCGCTTGCCGCGCTCGGCCACCAGCTTGGGAAGGTAGTCGGCGATGCCGCCCTCGTGCAGGAAGGTGTGCTTCTGCCCCGAGCCGAGGTCGTGCAAGGCGATCTCGAGGCTGCGATGCAAGTACGAGCGCGCCTCCAGCCGCTCGCGCACTAGCTCGAGGTCGAAGCGAGCGCGCTCGCCGAAGATCTTGGGGTCGGGCCGAAAGTGGATGCGGGTGCCCCGCCTCCGAGTGCTGCCGACCCGCTTGAGCTTGGCGGTCGGCGCGCCTCGCCGAAAGCTCTGGGCGTGCTCGCGGCCATCCCGAAACACGTGCACCTCGAGCTTCTCGGACAGGGCATTGACCACGCTGGCCCCCACGCCGTGCAGCCCGCCCGAGACCTTGTAGCTGCTGGTGGCGAACTTGCCGCCCGCGTGCAAGGTGCACAGGATGAGCTCGAGCGCGGGTCGGCGATAGCGCGGATGCACGTCCACCGGGATGCCGCGGCCGTCGTCGACCACCGTGGCCCCCTGGCCGTCGGCATCGATGGTGACGGCGATCTTCTTGGCATGGCCGTTGATCGCCTCGTCCACGGCATTGTCCACCAGCTCCCAGAGCAGGTGGTGGTAGCCGCGCGAGCCCGTGCCGCCGATGTACATGGCCGGCCGCCGCTGGACGGGCTCCAGCCCCTCGAGCACCTCGATGTCGCGGGCGGTGTAGCTCGCCTCCTTGCGGGCCATGCTAGCTGCCCTCCAGGGTGGGCGTCTCGACCGGCGGCCACAGCGCGCGGGCAAAGCCGCCTCGCTTGACCGCCCAATGGCCGCGGCCGCCGCGGCTTCCCGATCCCGCCGTTCCTTCTCGTCGTCGTAGA
>CAYTYV010000536.1:0-4393 GCA_964441055.1 uncultured Polyangiaceae bacterium
GGGTCAACGGTTGACCCCGTGCTACTTGGGTCAAGTTGCCTGAGAATGGGGGCATGCCCCAGCAACAAGACCGCGACTTGAATCCCCACGACCGGCGCCGCGTGGCCGTGGCTGCGTTCGCCGATGACAGGACCGTGGCCCGCTACCTCCGTGGTGAGCCCGTCCGCCCGAGCCTGGCCGCTCGCATCCGGGATGCGCTGCGCCGCCTGGGCTTGGACGGGACCCATCCGCCGCGCCCCCGTGGTGGCGCCTGCTAGGAGCGAGCCATGGGCGGAATCGTTGTGCTTGAAGCGGACGAGCTGCGGGTCATCGTAGGCGAAGCCCTGGCCGAAGCCTTGGCTTCGCACGAGCCCGCCCCGGCCCCGGCGCTCTTGGATCGCTCCGGGCTGGCGCGTGCGTTGGGTTGCAGCGTTTCGACCGTGGCCAGGCTGGCGAAGGAAGGTTGCCCGCGAGTCATGCTCGCCGATGCCCCGCGATACGAGTTGGGCGCGGTGCTGGCGTGGCTGCACAAGCGGGATGGGGGCGCCGATGATTGAGCCTGGCGCGGCAGCGCTGGCATACGCTCGGCTCGGCTGGGCCGTGCTTCCGTGCCACACCATCCGGCATGGGCGGTGCTCTTGCGGCCGCTCGGATTGCGATAGCCCTGGGAAACACCCGATCCCGCGGCTTGTGCCGCACGGTTCGAACGATGCCAGTGCTGATGCGGATGTCATCGGCGGATGGTGGCGGGCTCACCCGTGGGCGAACGTGGCAATAGCGACCGGAACCCGTAGCGGGTTGCTCGTCGTGGACCTCGACAGCGCAAAGACGCCGGGCGCTGCCATCGCGCTATTGGACGCCATGGGCCCTATTGACCGCGCAGCATGCTGCGGCCATGTGGTCAGCGGCTCGGGCGGCTCGCACTACTACTTCACAGCGCCCGAAGGCGGCCGGTGTCGCGTTGGGTGGCCCGTGCCTGGGGTCGACGTGCGCGGGGATGGCGGGTATGTCGTGGCGCCGCCGAGCTTGCACTTATGCGGCGAGCGCTACCAGTGGGCCGAGCGCTACTACTTCGGGGGGCCAGCATGCTGAACCCGCAGACCTTGGCCGAGCGCGACCGGCAGGAGCGCCAGCAACGGCGGACGCGGGCTCCGGCTTGGGCCCCGGCACCGCAAGACCCAGCCCGAGCGAGTGCCTACAGCCGCTCTGCGCTCGAACGGGAAGCCGAGCGGGTAGCCAGCACACCCGAAGAATCGCATTGCCGCAATGCCACCTTGAACAAGGCGGCTTTCTCGCTTGGGCAACTGGTAGGCGGTGGGGAGCTTCTTGAGGCTGACGCGATCGAAGGGCTCACCCATGCGGCTCAGCGCTGCGGCTTGGGCGAGCGCGAAACGGAGAAGACGATCGCCAGTGGCATGGCTGCGGGCCGGGCACAGCCCCGGCAGACACCGGAGCGGCTGGGGCCAAACACCAGTGGAGCGGCGCCCCACGGCATCACATGGGCCATGGGGTCCCCGGCCTTGCAGTGCACGCCAGCCGCCAGCCCACGGGCCGTCATCGCCGCATGGCGCAAAGAGGGGCCGCTCGTGCGCATCCCAACGGGGATCGCTCCGCTGGATCGGATGTGCGACGGCGGCTTGCCGTGCCCTTGGCGGTGCATGCTCGTCGGTGCGCCCTCCGCCGGCAAGACCGCGCTCGCCATGGCGATGGCGGACCACATGGCCCGGGCCAGCGATGGGCCCTGTGTGGGCATCCTTGGCGTTGACGAGGAACCCGACGATCTGACGGTGCGGCTTGTGCAGATGGCAGGTTGGACCGTGGCGCAGGCGGAGCAGCGCGATCCGTCGGAGCTGGACAACATGGCCGAAGCGCTCGCCGGTGTGCGGGTGCGCCTCTACGACGCCACCCACAGGATCGAAAGCGCTGCGGCGGACCTGGCAACGTGGGCGAAGGCGGAGGGACGGCGGGCGGCGCTGTTTCTGGACAGCCTGCAAGCCGTGCGGTCCGAGCTGGCCACCACGGTGGACACACCCCGAGCGCTGGTAGAGGCCAACGTGGCTGCGATCCGGGCAGTGTCGACGGGGTATCGGCTTTTGGTGGTGGCGACCAGCGAAGCCAACCGCGCGAGCTACCGGAGCGATGATGCGGCCGCGGTGGCCAATGATCTGGCCAGCGGCGCCGAGAGCCGAGCCATCGAATTCGGCGCCCAAACCTTGCTCATGCTGCGCACCCCCAAGGGCGAGCCCGACGTGATCCACGCCAACCTGGCCAAGAATCGCCGGGCCGAGCGGGGCGAATTCTGGCTCCGCTTGGATCGCGACCGGCACAGCCTCACAGAGACGGGGAATCCGGCCGAGAACCCGGCAGCGGTTGCAGAGCGCCGAGAGCAGGACCGAGCCGCGAACCGGGGCAAGGTCAAGCGCGACGCAACCGACTTGGCCGGTGTGCTCCGGGGGCAGCCGCAAGGGCTCGGCACGAACGAGCTGCGGGCCCAGCTCCGGATTGCCGGAGTGACCATGGGACGCGATAGGCTGGACGCCGCAAAAACGATGCTGGCCAATGGGCTGGACGGTGTGCGGCTCGTCAACCGGGGCGACGACAACAAAGACCGATGGGTCTTGGAGGCCATCGCGGAGGCGGGCCATGGCTAGCCGGGGGGTGGTGTGCCGGAGCCACCGCAACTGTGCCGGGCACACCAGGGGGGTGGTGGTGTGCCGCACCCCCTTTAGGGGGGCGGCGCGGCGCACCCCCAGCGGCCGGGCACGCCACCAAGCCGCCGAAGGGCCAGCGCTGGCTAGGCCAAGTCCTACGGCTGCCCACGTGGCAACCCGGAACCCTGCCCCTTGTTGCTCGCTCCAACGGCCCCGAGCTGGGCATGGTGGCCGCTGCCCGGCTGGCCCACCGCTGCACTCGCGGTGGTCGCCAGCGCTGCCGAAGCGCGCCACGGAATCATTGGGTTTTTGGGCGCGTTGCCTACCGGTATTGCCTACCAGAGCGATGCCAATGGGCGCAACCGGCCGGAATCCAAGGCGATTCGACGTGAGCGCCTACGTTTACCCTAGACGTTGTCATCGGCGAGAATCCGTCGGAAACGCGGCCGCGGGCGGACGGCGCCTGGGCGCCACGCAGTGCGCGGCAGAGCGCCGCAAGCCGGGCCGGGTAGCCGAGGCCCTACCAGAGCACGGGGAGAGCCCGCCGCGGAGCCAGCAGAGCGCCCCGCGGTCCCCTTGTCGGCGCCTACTGGCCTTCTGGTGCTTTCCCCGGTGTTTTTCACGGTGCAAACCACAGTGGCGACCGATGGCCCGAAGGTCTGCTCCGACGCCTGCAAACCGGGCGATCCGGGTGCGGCCGCTACCCTGTTTTCAGCCTGCAAACCAGGCTGGGGCCGCCATCGCCTTTGCCGTGCCGGGTGCTTGCACGGTGCTAGCTCTGGCGCTGCCCACCCCGCGCGCGAGCTTGTGCAGTTGCGCCCCACCTGGGGGAGGCCAGTGCCGCCCGGCCGCCGTTCCGCCACCGCGAACCAGTGAGCCCACGCGGCTCAAAACGGAGCACGACCGATGCCAGACAACGCGAACCTGCCCGGCGCTCTGCCGGATGATACCGGGCCGCCTGCCGGCCGAAACCCCGATGGCACCTTCCGGGCAGGCCCGGCCGCTTCGGCCTGGGCCGCGAAGGGGGGGCGAGCCAAGGCGGAGGCGCGGCGCTTGCGCGGTCTCTTGGGCTTCGCCGGGGACGAGCTGGGCGAAGATGATCCCGCCCGCGCCTACGTCCAGCTCGCGCGGTGGTGGTGCGATGCCGAGGCCTTTGATCTGGCGGATGAGTACGGGGCGAGCGGCCCGGCCGTTGCTGCCGAGCTGTCCGCCGCGGCGCTGTGCCTGGCGGCGAGCAGGTTTCTGTACGACCGGGCGATTCGGGGCGGCCGCACCCGGGACTTCGCCGAGGCTGGGCGGATGGCCGAGCGCGCCAGTGCAGCCCATGCCCGAGCGCGGCAACTGGCGCGCGATGCCTACGCGGCAGGGCTGGGCGGACACCAGCAGGGGACCGGAGGCGCTTGCGCATGACTGCAAAGGCGATCCCGCGGGCTTCGCAAGAGCCGCCCAGGCGGGCGCGCCCCTGGTCCTTCGGGCCGGATCGGCTACGGCAGCCGGATGTTTGGGTCGCGCTCCAGATACTCGGCCGTCATCAATTGGACGGTGTTCGTGGTTCCGCCGCGGAGGTCTACGAGGGCGACCAAGCCGGCGAGCTTGCCGCTTGTCAGTGTACAGCTCAGGTCTGCTCGGCCGTGGCGCTCGTCTGTGGTCTCTCCGAAGTGGGCACAAGAGATTGGACCTGGAATTGCCAGAATATCGAAACGAGCCGCTCGCGGGTCGGCCTTCAGGTAGCGAACCATGCAAGTGCCGTGGCGGTTGGGATC
>CAYTYV010000537.1:0-4388 GCA_964441055.1 uncultured Polyangiaceae bacterium
CAGATTGTCCCATCGTATGCCTCCAGCGAACCCTTTCATGCAGAGCAATGCATCCTACGCAGTTCCTTTCTCGTGTGCACGGTGGATCTGCGCGGCAAAGCAGCCACGCTCCCAGCGACGGTCAACACAGGTAGCGGCCCCAGCCCCTGGACGCTCACCAGAGCCGAGCCACCTTCGCTTGGCCGGTCCGAGAGGACGGTCAATCGCCTTCGGGCAGCGTCTGGCATTCGGCCGAGGGCCCGCGCATCAGATCGATGAGCGCCACCAGGGGGATGCCGATGAAGGCGAGGTCGGTCTGGGCGGCGATCAGCAGGGCGGTCTGTTTCGACTCGCCGAAGCTATGGCGGTAGCCGAGTAGCAGCCCGCCGGTCATGGCGTAGCGGGCGTGGTAGTTGTAGGCGCGGGTACCCCAGAAAAGGGCGGCGGCGATCCCGGGCTCGAAGCCGTGGTCGTCGTCGCCGATGCGACCGAAGGCGCCTAGCGAAGGCACCAGGGGCCAGTCCTCGATGACGGGCAAGAGCACGCTGGCCCCGCCGCCTAGCTGCAGCTCGTCAAAGGCCAGGGTGCCGAGCTCGAGATAGGGGCCGATGCCAAAGTCCTCGGACGAGCTTTGGCCGAACAGCACGTCGCCGCGAAGGCCCAGGTGAAAGGCGCCGTAGCCCTCGTCGAACTGCGCATCGCTGGCCACGGCTGCGCCGCCGATGGTGAGGCCCGCGTTGCCCTGCGGCTCGGCGTGGGCGAGCGAGCTTGCCGTGCAGCCGAGCGCCACCGCTAGCGCTGCCGCGAGCGCTCTGTTGGCGCGGGGGGGGGGGGGGGGGGGAGGGGCTTCGCCCCTCCCCCGCCTGCGGCGGGACCCCCTCCCCGGTCGTCGCTTCGATGTGACCAACTTCGCCGCATTTTCAGGATCGCGAGCTGTGATGGAAGCGTGGCCGACATGCTAGCTCGGATCGCCGCCCCGCGGTGGCAGAACCGTCGCGCTGCCGAGCGCTCGTCGCAGCCGATCGCAAGCGCGTACAGGTCCGCGTGGGCTGCGGATGTGCGCCTTCGGTGAGGATCGATGAGGAGCGGTCGCCACATCTTCCGCAGAACGTGGTAGCGTTTCTGACATGGCCGGTAGGACGGTAGAGCTGATGGTGGCGGGCAAGAGCTGCCGCGTCGTCACCTCCGCCACGGACGAGGAGCTCCAGCGCTTTGCGCTTCTCGTGGAAGAGAAGCTGGCGGACGTGCTGCAGCCCGGACGTCCGCTCACGACCAAGGCCATGCTGCTGGCCGCGGTGGCGCTGGCGCACGACGTGGACGAGCAGCGCGCGCGCGCCGATGCCATCGCCAAGCGCGCCCAGGGCGCCCTCGGCGAGCTGCTCGAGCAGGTCGACTGCGCTCTCGAGAAGAGCGACCAAGCCGCCAAGCAGCGGGAAGGGCGGAGGCGGGCGTCGGCGAAGCGCTCGGGCGATGCCACCATCGCCGTCAAGGCCAAGAAGGTGCACGCCAAGCAGGCGGGCGACGAGTCCACCAGCCCGCCTTGATGAACGGCTTGCGGCACCTGGAGGCGGAGCTCGCCGCGCTCGACGAAGCGGGGCTATTGCGCCAGCCCCCTGCCGAGGGCGGCGCGGGCGACGTGGATCTACGCTCGAACGACTACCTGGGCTACGCGGCCAAGCCCGTGGCGCTCGAGCAGGCGATGCGTCTGGGTGCGGGCGCCTCGCGCCTGGTAAGCGGCGAGCACCCCGCGCATCGGGCCTTGGAGCGAGCCCTGAGCGAGTGGCTGGGGCTCGAGGATGCGCTGGTCTTCTCCTCGGGCTACGCCGCCAACGTCGGCGTCATCAGCGCCCTGGCCCGCGCGGGCGACGTCATCGTCTCGGACGAGCACAACCACGCCTCGATCATCGACGGCTGCAGGCTAAGCCGAGCCGAGGTGGTGCGGGTGCCCCATCTCGACGTGGCCGAGCTCGAGCAGGCCGTGGTCGCCGCGCGGGCGCGTCAGCCGCAGGGGCGCTGCTGGCTGGTCACCGAGTCGTACTTCAGCATGAACGGCACGACGCCCGATCTGGCGGCGCTCCGAAGCATCTGCGACCAGCACGACGCTGCGCTCATCGTCGACGAGGCTCACGCCCTCGGCGTGCTCGGCCCATCGGGAGCAGGCCTGTGCCCCGAAGCAGACATGGCCCCCGACGTGCTGGTGGGCACCTTTGGCAAGGCGCTTGGGCTGCAAGGGGCATTTGTCGGAGGCTGCCGACCGCTGCGGCGGTGGCTGTGGAATCGCGCGCGGAGCTTCGTGTTCTCGACGGGCATGAGCCCGTGGCTGGCCGCCGCTGCCCACGGGCGTGTAGGGCAGGTAGCGGGCGACCAAGCCAGACGCGCGCGACTGCGCGCCCTCACCGAACGGGTCCGAGGCCGGCTCGAGGAGCTGGGCGCGCCCATCGCGTCCTCTCACGGCCCCATCATCCCCTGGCAAGTCGGTCAGGCCACCCAGGCCACCGCCCTGGCCAATCGGTTGCGGCGTCGCGGCGTGCTGGTGGCACCGATCCGTCCCCCTGCCGTGCCCGATTCTCAGGCCATCCTCCGGATCTCCGTCCATGCAGGCTTGACCGACGCCGAGGTCGAGCGGGCGCTGGCAGCCTTCGAGCAGGAAATCAGAGATCGCTGAACATACGGTCCGCCTGCTGCGGCCGTTGACGCTTGGACTAGGCAGCGGCCGCGCGGGTCTCGATCAGCTGAGCCGGTAGGGATGCTGCCACAGCCAGGCCGGCCATGGTCAGCCGCAGCCGCTCGGCGTCAACCAAATCGGCGCGCTCGAGGGCGTTGAGCACCCGATCGAGCTCGCTACAGCGAAGACCGAGCTCGGCGGCAACCGCTGTCAGCTCTGCGGGCTGGTCGTCGCGAGCCATCTCGAACAGGCATTGCAGGGTGGCGAGCATCACGCGATTGGACATGCACCCAAGCTGGTCCATAGCTGAAAAGATGTCCAGT
This sequence comes from uncultured Polyangiaceae bacterium, assembly GCA_964441055.1. Lineage (GTDB taxonomy): Bacteria > Myxococcota_A > Polyangia > Polyangiales > Polyangiaceae > JACQWT01. Next base: position 2,968 of record CAYTYV010000537.1, read on the forward strand.
TTTTGGCTGCGAATTTGTTCAGTTATTGAAGTCCTCCGCGAAGTGCTTGCCCCAGCTCGGCTCGAGCGGCACCATGAGCGGGTGGCGGCTGCCGTGGCCGGCTGAGCTTGGTCATTTCGGGCGGGCGCTCAAACGCGGGGAGCCAAGACGTTGCAGATGCCATCACACGGCGACTTGCGCCGCGCTTGGCGGCCAGGGCCCGGTTTGCGGCTTCGCGAATCCGACGGGAAAAAGGCGCCGTCTGCGGGCGAGCCCGCGGACGAGTCCCGCGAAAAAGCGCGCCCCAAGACGCGGCAGACCATCGTCTGTGCGGCCTGCGGCCATGCCATCACCGACAGCGCTTCGCGCATGGAGCGAGCGGGCCGACACCAGCACACCTGCGTCAACCCAGCGGGCATCGTGTATCGAATCGGCTGCTTTCGCGACGCCCCAGGCTGCGTAAGCGTGGGGCCGTCGTCCACCTACTACAGCTGGTTCAGCGGCTGCGCCTGGCAGGTGGCGGTGTGCGGTGGTTGTACCGCCCACCTCGGCTGGGCATTTGCGGACGCCGACGCTCGCTTCCACGGCTTGATCCTGGCGCGCCTGGCCGAGCGCGACGAGCCGTGAGGCGTTCGCCAGCCCCTTGGGGGCCATCGGCTAGCCCCCAAACAGGTGAGGGCCAGCCGATGGCCCCAAGGGGGGAGCTGTGCGGAGCCTTGGTTATTAGTTCGACGATGGGGGCTCCGGTCGTCGCTGCGCTCCTTCCTCCGCCCCCAAACCCCCGCGAGGGTTTCCGGGGGACAGACTCGACTCATTTTTCTACGAAGCCCTTCTTCAAGGACTCTTGCGGCGCCTCGTTCACCCTGCACTTGCCTTGGGGCCGCAGTGTGTGCTGTACCCGGTGTTTGTTGCCCTGATGGGCCTTGCGATGTCCCGCCTGAAGATCCTGTTCGTCACTTCCGAGTGCGCACCGTTTGCCAAGGTGGGGGGGCTGGGCGACGTAGCGTCCGCGTTGCCAGAGGCGCTGCGCGAACGGGGACACGACGTGCGCGTAGTGATGCCTCGCTACCGCGTGGCCAAGGCGCAGCCCGCCGAGCGAATGCCCGCCCCGCTGGGCGTTCCCATTGAGGCCGAGACGTACTGGGCAGGGGTGTGGCAGGCCGAGCTCGGCTCAGGCGTGCCCGTTTATTTGCTCGAGCGCGACGATCTGTTCGACCGCGATGGCTCGTCCAGGGGCGTGTACGGCGAGTTCGGCGACGAGCTGCTGCGCTTCGCCTTCCTGTCGCGCGCAGGCCTGGAGCTGTGTCGCTATCTGCGCTTCGTTCCCGATGTGCTGCACGTCCACGACTGGCCCAGCGCGCTGGTGCCCGTGTACATGGCGGTGCTCGGCCGCGAGGCGCTCGGACCGGTCGCCTCGCGGCCGAGCGTGCTCACCGTCCACA
>CAYTYV010000538.1:0-4387 GCA_964441055.1 uncultured Polyangiaceae bacterium
ACCGCCGTCTACCACACCGCCTGCGATCACCTGCGCTGCACAGTGGGGCTCGAGGACGAGGAGCCGGCTCCCTGGCGCGATCGGCCCGAGCCGGGCTCGGTCGAAGAAGGACGGTAGCGCATCGCGGCGTGGCGCGAGCGGCCATCGTACGTGGGCCTCGCTGACCTGGCTGTGATACGAAATCCGCTGTCATGGACGTCAAGGCGCAGCGCGTGGTTCGGCACTTGGCCGCCACCCTGGTCCTCGGCGTCGCGGTGGCACTGGGCTGCAGGCCAGCCGGACCGCCATACCCCGAGGACGCTCCTGGGCTCGCCGCGCCGAGCGTGCGGCTGTACCTATTGAGCAACGTCGCTGGCGCTCTGGAGCCCTGCGGCTGCACCGAGGACCAGCTCGGCGGCCTTCAGCATCTGGCCTCGCTGCTGGCCTCCGAGCGCGAGGCGGCGCCTGACCGCCTGCTGTTGGCGGCAGGTCCCTTGCTTTTCATGGATCCGGAGGTCGATCCCAAGAAGGCCGAGCAGACCCGCTGGAAGGCCGAGACCATCGCCTCGAGCATGGCCGACATGGGGCTTTCGGCCTGGGCGCCTGGAGCCAACGACTGGGCCGCGGGAAGCGGGGAGCTCGGCCGACTCGCGACCCTGTCCAAGGCCCAGCTGCTCGGCGCCAACCTCGCAAGCCCCTTGCTAGGCGACCGCCTGGTGCTGGAGGTTGGCTCGACCAAGGTGGGCATTTTCGGGCTGAGCGATCCCCGCACCCGCGCGGGGCGCCGCCCACCCGGGTTGAGCGCGGGGCCGAGCGCGGCGCCCGGAGCGGCTCTGGCGGGCATCGCACGGCAACAAGCCGCGGCCTTGGTCGAGCGAGGCGTCCACGTGCTGGTGGCGCTGACGGCCATGGACCGGGGCGCAGCTCTGCGGGTGGTCGATGCCGTACCCGAGCTCAACCTGCTGTTGGTGGGTGCGCCGCACGCCGACGGCGACCTGGACGACGAGGGTCCTCCGCCCACGCTGGTCGGCTCGACGCTGGTGGTCGAGACCGCCAATCACGGACAGGCCGTGGCGGTGGTCGACATCGTCTTGCTCGGTGACGGGAACGGCCCCGCATCGCTCGACGATGGCGGAGACATCGCGCGCGCCCAGCGCATCGCCGCGCTGTCGCGACGGATTCGCAAGCTCGAGGTCCGCATCCACAACTGGGAGCGAGGCGGCGAGGTCGACCCCCAGGACCTGGCCGCTCGCAGGGCCGATCTGGCAAAGCTCCGAAAGAAGCGCGCCGCCTTGGACAAGGCCAGCAATCCGCCCGAGACCAGCCACTTCCGCTACTCGCTCGAGCAGGTGCGCCCAAAGGCGGGGACCGACGAGCAGGTGGCCCGACGCATGCGGGCGCTATACCGCCGCGTCAACGCGCACAACCAAAAGGCCTTCGCCGACTGGAAGCCCGAGCCCGCGGCCGCGGGCCAGGCACACTACGTGGGCGCCGAGAACTGCGCTCCCTGCCACGGGCCAGCCCACAAGCTCTGGCAGTACAGGCGGCACGCCAAGGCCTACGCCACGCTGCAACAGCGCCACAAGGAGTACGACCTCGAGTGCGTGGGCTGCCACGTGACCGGCTACGGCAAGCCCGGCGGCTCCACGGTCACCCACAACGTGGGACTGCAAAACGTTCAGTGCGAGGTGTGCCACGGCCCGGGCTCACTGCACGTCGATCGCCCGAACGAGCCCGATCTGGTAACCCTGCCACTCGATCCGCGCTTTTGCGTGGATGCCTGCCACCATCCGCCGCACGTCGAAGGCTTCGATCCAGTGGCCAAGCGCGAGGTGATCCTGGGCCCGGGCCACGGCCGCGATTAGCGTGCCGTCTCTGAAGACTCCGTCCCGGGTTCGGGTTCTCCGAGGCGATGGTGAAGACTCCGTCCCGGGTTCGGGTTCTCCCGGGTTCGGGTTCTTCCGGGTTCTTCGAGGCGATGGATCGGAAACGCTGGGCGCTTTGCTAGGCGTCCTCTTTCGGGGCGGTCACGGGCACGAAGGTGCCCATGGTCACGCGCTCGCTCACCCCGTCGGGCAGCGGCCCCGGATACACCGTGAGACGGGCGTCGCCCACCACCTGCCCGCGGCTCTTGACCCACTCTTGGCGCTCGTCCACCCACGCCATCACGGCCTGCCGAGCCTCCTCGGTGATCTCGCGCGGATCGTCCGCCACTACCTTGGACAGGCCGCTGTCGTAGGTCCAACGCAGCTCCATGGGTCGGTTGGGATCGGCCTCGGCCATCTCCTTCTTGCGCGCCGCAGCTTCCTCGGCCTCCTTCTTGCGACGGGCCTCAGCGCGCTCCCGCGCGGCGTCCTCGATGGCGGCCTCCAGCTGCTGCTCGAGCTGCGTTTCCTCGTGATCCAGCGGGCGCATGGCGGCCTTGAGCCGATCGTTGACCTCCGGGGGGATCGGTCCTGCCACCCCCAGCACCTCAGTGAATCGCGGGCGCTGGGTCAGCCACTCGATGGCGTCCTGCTCGGAGGCGAAGACCTGCTGGGCGGTCTCGCCAGACTGGAGACTACGCGTGTGAAGGGCGATTTTCATGGTGGGGCGATGCTAGGACGGAGCGCCGACGGATACCACGACAATGCGCTCGCGATGGCGGGGCGCGCCCCAGTCTGCCACATTTGAGCTATACTCGAGCCGAAGTGGGGGTTCGACGACTGCGAAGGCACGAAGGAGCCGCCATGAACAAGTGGGCATGTACGACCATCGGCGTGGGAGCCGTGCTGTGCGGACTTCTGTACGCCTGCACGGGTGAGGAAAGCGGCGTCGGGGCTGGAGCCGCGGGCACAGGAGCAAACGGCAGCGGTGCCGCAGGCGGCGGCACGGCCGCGAGCGGCGGCGAGGGCGGCAGCGGCATGGACTTCGACGCCGGGACCAGCGATGCGGCCGAGGACGCCTGTGCGGCCACCACCGCCGAGGCCACGATCTTCCAGAAGCCGGTCGACATTATCATCGTGATCGACAACTCCGGCAGCATGGGGGGCGAGATCGAGGCAGTTCAGAACAACATCAACGGCAACTTCGCCCAGATCATCGAGGATAGCGGCATCGACTACCGGGTGATCCTGCTGTCCGAGCACGGCGAATGGCAGGGGGCCCAATCGATCTGCATCGAGGCGCCGCTTAGCGGCATCCCCGCGGGTGGCTGCGACTCGCCGCCCGACGAGCCCGTCCACAACCCGCCCGTCTTCTTCCACTTCAGCCGATCGGTCTCGAGCCACAACTCGCTGTGCCGGATCATCGACTTCTTCGACCAGCCCGACGAGTTCGACGAGCCCGGACCCGGGTTGGGCTGGGGGCACTGGCTGCGCGACGACTCATTCAAGATGTTCGTAGAGATCACCGACGACAACGTCGACTGCGGCCCCTTTGACGATCACGCGGAGGTCGACGAGGGCGAGCAAGTCGCCGCCGACTTCGACGAGGCGCTGCGCACACTCTGGCCGCTTCACTTCGGCGAGTTGAACGGGGAGCGCAACTACCGGTTCTACAGCATCGTCGGCATGGAGGAGTACGACCCGCCGACCTCGCCTTGGCCTCCGAACGAGCCTATCCAGACTGGCGAGTGCGAGGACGGCTCGGCTGGCAACGGCACGGGCTATCAGGCGCTGAGCCGCATGACCACGGCGCTGCGCTGGCCGAGCTGTCTGAACGATAACTTCGACGCCATCTTCAACGCCATCGCCGAAGGCGTCATCGAGGGCGCGTCCGTGCCCTGCGAGTTCATGATGCCCGAGGCGCCCCCAGGCGAGGAGATCGATCCCGATACCCTGGTCGTCGCCTACACCCCGGGCGGAACAGGCGTACGCATCGAGTTCCAGCAGGTCACGGGCCCAGGGCAGTGCGGCCCCAACAAGTTCTACATCGAAGGCGACATCATCACGCTCTGCCCCGAGACCTGCGAGATGGTCACAGCCGATGAGGAAGCCTTGATCGAGATTCTGCTCGGCTGCGGAACGGCACCGACGTAGAGGGCGCCGTCGCGGTGGGTGGGGGCGAGGCCGGACTTGGGGCGATGGCCTACGACGAATAACGCAGATGAAGCCGCTGCCCCGCGACACCCAACCCGCCATCGAGAGGGTGCAGATCGGCCTGCTCCGCGCCGCGTCCTCGGCCAGGCGATTCCAGCTCGCCCGCTCCCTTTCCGAGACGGTGATCCGTCTCGCCCGACGCGCGCTGCGCGACGCCCGTCCCAACGCAAGCGATGACGACCTCGCCGTCGAGTTCGTCCGCCTGAGCTACGGTGACGAGCTCACAAGCCGCCCGGCTGCCCACCTCGCTCAGCGTGCCCGCAGAGCAACGCCGTGACCGATCACGACATCCTTCGTGCCATCGAGCCCGTGGCGGCCGCGTTGGAGCG
>CAYTYV010000539.1:0-4335 GCA_964441055.1 uncultured Polyangiaceae bacterium
CCGTGGCCGCGCGCCTGGCGGTCCTGGGCCTGGCGGCCGCGAGCTGCGGTGGGCTGACGCCCTTGCCCCCGGTAGAGGTAGAGCCGACCGCGCCGCCCCGCCCGACCGAGACGGCGCCGTCGGTGCTCTGCGATCGCTTGCTCGACGACTTGTCCGGGGCCGCGCTGGGAACGTTCCCGCCCGGCTGGGAGGCGCGCGACCGGGAAAACCGCGAGCTGGCCCGGTCGAGCTATCGCGTGGCCGAGGACGACGGGCGACGGGCGATCCACGCGCGCTGGGCCGAGCGCACGGTGACCATCGGACGGCCCGTGCAGGGCTGGGACCTGGAGCGGCATCCCTGGCTGGAATGGGAGTGGAAAGCGGTGTCCCTGCCGCAGGGCGCCACCGAGCTCGACGCCGACAAGAACGACACGGGCGCAGCCGTGTACGTCATCTGGCACATCGGCTTTCCCATGTTCGTCCGCGGGATCAAGTACGCCTGGAGCAGCAGCCTGCCGGTCGGCTCGCGAGCGGCCAAGCGGTGGAACCACGACCAGCTGCTGGTCGTGGAGTCGGGCGCCGAAAAGCTCGGCACCTGGCGCCGCGTGCGCGTCAACGTGCGCGAGGACGCCAAGCGCTTTTTCGGCTGGGACGAGGTGGAGCCGCCGAGCGGCATCGCCGTCATGACCGATGCCGACGCCACCGAGAGCCGCGCCGAGGCCCTGTACGCATCCTTTCGGCTGTGTCGGCGGGTCGCGCGCGGACAGTGAGTGAAGGCTCGCTGGCCGAAGCAGGCGGTGCGGCCCTGCGCACCTCCTACCGCTGTCGGGCGTCGGCCCTCGGCTGAGCGGCGAGGTACTGACGCACCCCGGCATAGGCGATGGCAGCCAGCATGGCCATGGTGGGCGCGTCGACGAGCTCGCCGCGCACCTGCCACAGCTCGCCCTGCACCGTCCAGCCCAGCGCTGCGGCCCCCACCAGCGCCTGGCCACCAGCCATCTGCTTGAGCATGGCGAGCTGGGCCTCGAGCTGCTCCACCCGCCAGGCCTTGGACCAGTACGACAGGCTGCGCATCGCGTCGAAGACCAACAGCAGGTGTGGCGCCTCGACGGCCTCGACCGTTGGGAGCCGCGCCGCGTCGTCGCCGAGCGTGCCGCGGCCCTCGCGAAAGGCCTCGAGGCTACGCGCGGTCATCGCCGCCGAGCCTGCGGCCGCGAAGAGGTGGCCGTCTACCAGCGCGAGCATCACCCGCGTGCGCTCAGGCTCGCGCGAGTCGGCCGCAAAGCCCTCGGGCGTCCTGCGCACGCGATGACGCTTGCCCAGCTCGGCCGCGGCTCGCTCGATGAGCGCGCGAGCGGCGGCCCTAGCCGACGCGTCCTCGCCCAGGTGCTGGATCGCCACCACGGCAGAGCCAGCCCACAGCGCGGCCAAAGAAGGGCGCCCAGCGGGCAGATCGTTCGGGACCACCATGGCGATGACGCCCTGGTCGCCGAGCGAGCCCACCAGCGCGCTAGGCTCAACCGGCCAGGTGGACTCGGCTTGGCGGAGCGCCTCGGCCCAATCGGGCTCGAGCGACGACAGCCTGGCGAGCAGCGCCTGGTACAGTCCCTCGCCCTTCAGCCCGAGCCGGCTCGAGTAGGCCGCGAAGGCGCTGGTCTCGACCGGCAACCGCCGAGGCAAGGTGAGCTCGACCGGTGGCGCGACCAGGCGCGCATCCGGCATGGCCGTGCCCGCCAGGCCGGCTCGGAAGCTCATGCGCACGGGCACGCCCAGGCGCACCGACGCGGTGATGGGCGTGCGCCCGGCCAAGACGGCGTCCAGCACCCGCCGATCGTCGACATCGCTCTCGTCGAAGAGCGCGGCGGCGTCGAAAAAGGCGTGGATCTCGGCCTCGGGGTCGAACAGCTCCCGCGCGGTCCGGAATCGCTGCTCGTCGCCGAGCGGCGGAGCCCCCCCGCCGAGCACGCCCTCCACCTCATCGAGAAAGGCGGGCGATGCCACCAGCAAGAGCCGCTGGGCCGGGTACCAGACCACGGCGGGCGGAGCCGTCCCCCCGAGCTTGGCGGCGACGTCCAGGCTAAGCGCGAGCCGCTTTCCGCCCGCTGGCCCCGGCCCCACTTCGTCGAACAGCTGCCCGTTGCCGAGGAGCTTCTCAGCGGGCGCAGCAGACGCGAGGCGTAGCGCCACGCCATAGCTCATCCCATGCGCGCCGCGGCGCAAGCCCAGGGCCGTGTGCTCGATCGACCGGACGAAGGCCGCCACGGGCTCGGCCTCTAGCCCGAAGCGCTGCTGGGCGAGCTGGCCCAGCACGTCGCCGCTGTCCGGACCCTCGGCGCCCGCTTCGGCGGCCTGCCCGATGGTCCCGAAGCCATCCATCTCGGCGTACAGAAGCACGCCCGCGGGCATCAGCCGGGCGAGGTCCTCGGCCACGGCCGACAGCGCGGGCGCGGCCGGCTCCGACGGTGGCTCGGGCGCTTGCGGACCCGCGGCCGGTCGCACGGCTGGCACCTGGTGGCAGCAGACGGAAGCGGCGGCGATGGCCAGTACCAGGGCGCAGAGCGCGCGGGCCGCCCTCGGGTTTGGAGATCTCGGAAGCATGATTTCTACGGCGGCCGGCTACGGATGAATCGCAGCGTTATCCAGAGCCAGTTCAGTACAAACGCGACGAGTTCTCAAGCGACGAGTTCGGACCGGGCTACCCGTGAGGAGCTCACGGCTGCAGCTACCACCCGAGCTCGCGAGCTCAGCGGCAGCGGCAAGAAGATCGGCGGATTTCGCGCCAGCGTGCCCGTGGCGGCCGATCGGCCCTACTGGTTCGAGACCGGCCCGGGCCAATTCACCAGCTGCTCGGGAACCACCGCCGTTTGGACCATGTTCGGCAGCGGCGACGATGAGCTTCTTCCGATCGTTCTGAGCGCGGTATCGAGGCTTGCTCTCGTCATGACGGCCGAGCCGCCGCCTAACCGGTGTATGGCGCGCCGCAGTTACAGCACAGCGACTCGGGTGTGAGCAGGTACACGGTGCCGCAGTACTTGCACTTGACGCGCTCGACCGCGATCCCCGCATCCGCCTCGACCTGCTCGGTCGCGGGAGGCAGGGCGGTGTACACGTTCGCGCCATAGGCCAACAGCCACAGCACCTGGCCGAGCTGGACCATCGGGTCCCACATCTCGGCGAGCCCGTTGCGGAACGCCGCGTGCGCCGCCTGGGGCGAGAGGACGACCGATGCCAAGGCGTTGGCCTGCATCAGGTTGCACAGATGCCCCACGAACTCGGGCGGCATGGAGCGGACGAGGCGTAGCGTCTGGTCGATGTCCTCCGCGTCGTCCTCGACGTACACGCCCTTGCCCAGGAACACGCGCACCTCGTCGTCCTCGTCCCACGGGTCGGCGTCGCCGGGGGTGGGCTCGAAGTTGGGATCGAAGTACACGCACAGCGCCTCGAGCTGCTGGTTGGGCGCCTTCATCTCGACGTTGAGGCCGAAGAAGGCATCGCAGACCACGCGCGTCGGGTAGCTCTGGTAGACGCCGCGCAGCTCGATCTCCTCGTCGTTCGGCTTGGGAACGATCTTCGGCTCCTGCATGTTCTGTCCGGCCGCCTGGAAGTACTGGGTAACGAGCTGCTGCTTGCGGCCGTCGTCCCAATCGTCGAAGCCGCGAAACGCCTGGGCCCATGGAGAAGGTTGTCCCTGCATGGCCACAGGGTACCATCCGACCGCGGTGGCGCCCAAGCCTCGGGACGCGCCTCGGGACGCGCAAGAGGAGCTGCTGGATCACGTCGACGATCTGCCGCGCATGCGGCCTGCCGGATGGCCGAGTGAGATGCCGCTGCCCCGCGGGTAGCTTTGCGCGAACGGCAGGCGCTCGGGCGGTCCGTCTGTGGTATCTGGTATCTATTGGGTACGTTGGGAACGTGTCGTGTATCGAGCGCATGCTCTTGTCATCTGCCTCGTCTTGGGCTCGGCGGGCTGCGATGCCAACTCGAGCCCCGTGACCTCCACCTCCCCGAACGGCGGGGAGGCAGGACAGGGCAACCACCCGGGCGTTGGCGGAAACGGAGGCGCGGGGGGCGGTAGCGGCGAGCCGGGCGACCGCTTCTACGTGGACCGTGACCCCAAGCGTCGGCTGTGCCAGCTAGAGCTCAGCTGCGAGGAGCCAATCCCGGACGAGCCCAAGATCCCCTGCTCGCTCCGGGTCGAAGATGGCTTTGGCACGGTGTGGTACGACGGCAACGCTGGCGCCGAGCTCCGCGGTCGAAGCTCGCTGGGCTTTCCCAAAAAGCAGTACGCCATCGAGCTCTGTGACGCGTGCGGCGCCGACCAGGATGCCGATCTGCTCGCCATGGGCAACGACAGCG
>CAYTYV010000540.1:0-4331 GCA_964441055.1 uncultured Polyangiaceae bacterium
GGTCGGTTCCGCCACCCCCCTCTTATGCCTTCCTCTGCCCCCAAACCCCCGCGTGATTCGACGATGCGGGCTCCGGTCGTCGGAAGGACGACGGCTGATGACTTTGTCCGAGGCCCTGAGTGCTTGCCACGAGGGCGGCCTCCGCCACGGCTGCGTGGTAAGCTCAGGGGCTGAGACCCATGCCGACATTGCTGCCCAAGCCCAAGCCCCCGCCGACCAAGCGGGTTGTCGGCGCCGCCAAGGTGCGCTCGGCTGCCAAGGGGCATGCGCCGTGCTGGGAGGAGCTGCGTCGCGGCTTGCTCGTGGCGGGCAAGTACCGCCTCAAGAGCCTGATCGCGCGAGGCGGCATGGGCGCGGTGTGGGCGGCGTGGGACACCGCTTTGGAGCGCGAGGTGGCGGTCAAGTTCATGGACCCCTCCATCGCGGCCAACCCCCAGCTCCGGGGGCGCTTCGAGCAGGAGGCCAAGGCGGCAGCGCGTCTTCAAACGCCTCACGTTGTGCAGGTCTACGAGCACGGCGTGGACGGCGGTATGCCGTACATCGTCATGGAGCTGCTCCAAGGGCAGGATCTGCACACCCGGATCCAGCTCAAGGGGCGCATGCCCCTTCGGCACTGTAGCCGCGTCGTGGTCCAGGCGGCCAAGGGGCTGCGGGCAGCGCACGAGGCGGGCATCATCCACCGCGATCTCAAGCCGCAGAACGTCTTTTTGGGCGTGCAGGACGGCGAGCTGGTGGTCAAGATCCTCGACTTCGGCGTGGCCAAGGTGGGCACGTCCAAGGTGGGGGAAGGGACGGAGGCGGGCAAGGTGCTCGGCTCTCCTCACTACTGGAGCCCCGAGCAGGCGCGCGGGCTGCCCACGGTCGATCACCGCAGCGATCTGTGGTCGCTGGCCGCCGTCACCTACCGCATGGTTACTGGCGACATGCCGTTCAAGGGGGAGGCCACGGGCGACATCATCGTGAGCATTTGCTCCAAGCCGCTGCCGCGACCGAGAGCGGTGGTCCCCGACCTGCCGCCGCAGCTCGAGCGCTTCTTCCGCAAGGGCTTCGAGCGTCACCCGAACATGCGATTCCAATCGGCCATCGAGCTCGCCCAAGCCTTCGTCCAGGCCGTGCGCGCGGGCTCGGAAGCTCGGCAGGGAAGCGCGGCTCGAGCTGGCGTGGGCGCAGCCCAAGCTTCGGCGGGACGAGCAGCGACCGTAGCTGCCAGTCGGCAGCCCGCGTCCTCGGCGTCCGCGCCCCCCGAGAGCGCGCTCCAGACGCCCGTCACGGGCGCATCCGTTGGCGGCATCAGCGGGAGCCTTCCACCTAGCCCCATCGGGCTAGGCCCCCACTTCGCCCCGCGCGGGCTGGTCTCGCGCACGGTAGGCTTCGGCGCGCTGGCCGCCTCGGTCGTGCTGCTGGTGATGGCTGGCGGCTTCGTCCTGCTGGGGCGTTCAGGGGAGGCGACGCCGACGACGGCCGCCGATACGAACGGGCGCAGCGGGAGCGAGCCCGTGGCGCCGACGCTCGCCGACGAGCCGTTGCTAGCCGCCGACACTGAGCCCTCTTCGAGCGCCGCCGTCGACCCCGATGCAGCAGCGCTCGACGACGACGAGACGAGCGACGACGAAGCCGAGCCCGACGCGGGCGAGCTAGACGGCGACGCGGCTGGACCCGATGCGGGCGAGGCCGACGACGAGGCCGACGGAGCCGCCCCTGCCGCGGCTCGAGCCGCTCCCCGAGCTGCCCCGAGCCGCGCCCAGCGGCCGGCCGCCACGCGACAGCGGCCGACCGCCACGCGACAGCGGCCGACGGCAACCCCGCCTCCTCCCGCGTATCAACCTCGGCCGAACCGTCCGCGCGGCGAGCCCGATTGGGGATACTGAGGGCTCAATCCGGCGAGCGTCCCGCTTCCGCAGGCGCCTTGGGCTGCTTGGGTCCGCGGGCGAAGGCGAGCCCCAACCAAACCAAGAACAGCAGCACCAGCGCATTGAGAACGGTGTCGACGACTCGGTTGGCGCTCTCGGCGTCGGCCGGACCGAGCGGCTCGCTCCACGGCCCTGGCAGCATCGGATCGGGCAGCTCGGCCACCCCGGTGGCTTCGGCCAGCATGTCCACCTCCTCGATGGGCAGCGGTGTGACCTCCACCAACATGGCAGAGCCCGGACCGGCCTTGAGCGACTCGAGATGCGGGCGACGGCTGGGACCGGCGAGCAGCACCTGCGCGGCCAGCGTGTCGACCGGCTCGTCCTGGTGGGGATAGGTGTTGGCGGCAAGGCGCGAGCGGCGCAGGTACGGCAGGGCGCCCAGCGGCACGGCAGACAGCTCGACCAGGCGGACATCACCGGGCTCCAGCGCCTCGGCGATGGCGGTTGCCTCGGGTCTGGCCACGGCCAGCACGACGTCGATCGCCCCTTCGCGCAGCTGCTCGACCAGAGTCGGGATGGTGCCGCGTGCGGCCGGCTGTCGCCCGACGGCGGCAAGTAGCTGCCGTCCGATGCGGCCAGCGCCGCTCTCGGGCGCGGCGATGCCCACCCGACCCGCCAGCGGAGTTTCCGGGTCGAGCTCGGCCCGCAGGACGTGAACCATGCGCGAGCCCACCACCGCCACGGCGTCGAGCTCCTTGGTGCGCACCAGCCCTTGGTGGCCTCGGATCTCGAAAAACCGCTCCGCCCCCACCAGCGCCAGCTTGGCTCGGCCACTGGCCACCAGGCGGGCAGGATCTGCCGTGGGCTTGAGCGCCACCGGGCGGTCGGCGAAGACCTTGCGCAGCGCACGCGTCGCCACGGTTGCCTCGTGCTGGAGCTGATCGACCTGCGAGACGGCCACCACCAGCTCGAGCCGACTGCGAGCGGCCGCAGTCGAGGGCTGAACCAGGTCGGCATCGGAAAGGAAGCGACGAGCAGCATCGCGCGGCTGCCAACCCTCGACCTGAACGGCGTAGTTCATCTGGCGCATCTGGCCCGTGGTGATGGCTCCCTCGAGCTTGGCCAGCGCGGCCGCGGCAGCCGGAAGCTCGCCGAGCCGCTGCTCGCGCACCAGCAAGGCGGCGTCGTAGCGCGGAAAGAAGCCCAGGGAGTCCTCGAGCACCTCGAGCGCGCTCGAGCGCAGCGCGCCATCGGTGGCGTAGGCCACCGCCACATCGGCGCGGCCGAGCAGCACCGCCTCCACCCGCTCGGCCGGCTCGCGCAGCACCAGGGGCTCGCCCCGCAGCCTGAGCCCGTATCGCTCGAGCAGGGCCGCCAGCCCATCGCCAGGGCGCTTGAGGTAGGTGCGCGGGCAGGCCACCCGGATGCCGCCGTCTAGCGTCGCCAGATCCGCGATGCTCCGCAGGCCGAGGCGCCCGGCCTGGCGACTCGAGACCACCAGGCGATAGCCGTTGTCGAAGCCCAGCGCGTGGCGCCACTCGACCCCGCGTGTTTGGTAGGCGCGGCGCAGAGCGGCCATGTGCTCGGCGTCAGCGGGATCGATGCCCAGGAAAAGTGCGCCCGTGCCCGAGTACTCGACCAGGACATCGACCTTGCCCGATCGCAGGGCCTGCTGACAGCCGTAGGTGTCGCCGCAGTCCACCTGCTGGAGCCGGACGTCGGCCTCGGCGCGCAGCAGCCCAGCCGCGATCTCGGCCACGATCCGCTGCTCGACAAAGCCCTTGGTGCCCATGCGCAGCGTCTCGGCCGAGCCGCCGCAGGCCGCCGCGGCGAGCACCGCCAGCACCAGCAGCCATCTCGCGATCACGGCGCACCTCCACCCTGACCGTCGGCTGGCCGAGCGGGCGCCCCCCGAGGCGCGCTCGCCCCAGGCGCACGGCGACGCCGCATGCCTGCCTCCTGCCCGAGGCTGCGCAGCAGCGCCGCGATCTGGATCAGCATGATGAAGCTGAAGGGCAGGGCGCCGAGCACGGCCACGGCGCGCACCGCGGGCACGCTGCCGCTGAGCATGAGCGCACCGCCGAGCAGCCCCAGGCTGATGCCCCAGCCGAGCTTTCGGCGGATGGGCGGGTCGAGCGAGCCGCGGCTGGTGAGCATGCCCAGCACGAAGGTCGCGCTGTCCACGCTGGTCACCAAGAAGATGAACACCAGGGCGATGGCGGTCCCGCTGAGCAGCCACGACAGCGGCAGCCGGTCGAACAGCGAGAACAGGGCCACCGACACGTCCTCGCGTACCAGCCGGGCGATCCCGCCCGCCCCCGTCATCTCCTCGGCCAGGCCGGTCCCGCCAAACACCGCGAACCACAGCAAAGAAAAGAGGGTAGGGGCGAAGAGCACGCCCAGGATGAACTCCTTGATGGTGCGGCCGCGGCTGATGCGGGCGATGAACACGCCCACGAAGGGCGCCCAGGCGATCCACCA
>CAYTYV010000541.1:0-4325 GCA_964441055.1 uncultured Polyangiaceae bacterium
AGCCCGGGCTGTCCAGGAAGTCGTCGGTGGTCTGCTCGAGCTCCAGCCGCATGTGGTCCTCGTAGTTCTGCTGACTCACCACATCGGGCGGATCCGGCGTGATTTCTTCCGTTACCTCGATGTCAAAGCTGGTCTCGACCTGCTCCAGGCCGTCGCTCACCTCTACGGACACCTCCCAGCTCTGACCGCCCTGGATGAAGTCCGGCCGGAAGCGAAGCGTGCGCGCGGGCTCGTCCCAGCGCGCCCCCGGGGGGAGCCCGTGCATCAACACCCGCAGCTCGTCGCCGTCCAAGTCGGCCACCTCCAGCTCTAGCTCCCAGTCCTGCTCTTCGTCGAGCACCTGCAGGCCGGGCTGGACGACCGCCGGGGCGGTGTTGGTGATCTCCAGCGAGAGCGAGTTGCTGGCCGCGCCCCCGCGGGCCACCGTCACGTCGTACCAGCCGCGCGACATGGCGGGGACCACGGCCCTGGCCTCCATCTCGGACAGGACGTTGGTGTTCACGGCCTGGTCGTCGACCCGCACGACGTCGTCGGCTGACAAGCCGCGGCCGAAGACCGACAGCGTGAAGGCTTCGCCGCCCTGGTGCTGCTCGGGGCTCAGCGCCGTGAGCTCGGGGGGGCCGCTGGCGTCCGGGATGGGTCCTTGTCCCGCGCTGCGCTCGCAGCCGCTGCAGCCCAGCCCAAGGCACGCTGCCGCACTCAGCCACCAGACCAGGCTCAGCCAGCAGCGCTCGCGCCCGAGAACCATCGACACCCTATTGACGTACCACGCTTTGAGCATCGGTGCCGCCCGCGGCCGTGGTATCTGCGTTTCAGGTCGTCGTGAGCTCGTACAAGCCGCCCAAGCTCCCTCCAGTGCAGAAGATGCCCCAGCGCCGCCAGCGCCCGCGCATAAGCCCTGCCGGACGGATGCTGGCGGCCGTAGCAGGCCTGGCCTTGATCACGGCCAGCGGGCTGGGCCTTTGGCGGGCGGTGAGTAACGCCTCCGGCCCGGGCAACCCCGTCCTGCCGCTGGCTTTGCTGCTGCCCGCGGTCATCCTGCTGCGCTACGCGGCGACCGGCCAGATCAAGCCCAACTGACGGCGAGCCCTGCACCGCGCCCGCGCCCCTCGGGGCCGCCTCGCCCCTCGACGCGCGGCTTGGGCCAGGGCCTGGAGCACGTGCTATCATAGCCCTATGCGCGTTATCAGGACCATCTTGCTTGCCGCGGCCGGGGTCCTCATCGGCTTTGCCGCGTGCACCACAGAAGAGGAGAACAACGACGACGACGGCCAGGCGGGCTCGGGCGCGAGCACGACCAGCGACGCTGGCCAGGGAGGCATGACCGCAACGGGCAGCCCAAGCGGGGGCGGGGGCTCGACGGGCGTCGACTGCCCGGGGAGCTCCGTGTACACCGACATTCCCGAGGGCGACTGCGACCTGCTCCAGCAGAACTGCCCCGACGGCGAGGTGTGCGAGATCAGGGGCTGGGGCAGCGAGGTCACAAGCGAGTGCAGGCCTCCCAGCGGGCTCAAGGACATGGGCGCCGACTGCGACGCCGACTCCGAGTGCGCCGATGGCATGGAGTGCGTCGACTGCCACTGCACGCCCGTGTGCTGCCCGTCCAACAACGAGCCGTGCGGCGGGGGCACCTGCGACATGCACGTCACCATCGGCGACTACTTCGCCATGATGTGCAGCTTCTCCGTGTCCTGCACCCTGTTCGCGGACAACTGCCCACCGGAGGACGATTGCCACCCGGAGGGCTACGACTGCCACATCGCCGACGGCAAAAAGGGCATCACCGCCTGCGACCCGCCCTCGGGCAGCCAGGTCGAGGAGGGAGAGCCCTGCGACTACCGCAACGACTGCGGCGAATCGCAGATTTGCTATAACCTCGACGTCTGTCGGTACCTCTGCATCGTGGAGCCGGACGGGGACGCGGGCACCCTCGAGCCCGGCGAGGGCGGCTGTCTGGAAAATCAGGAGTGCGCGCCCTTGCCCCCCTCGAGCTACTCCGGCTTCCCGGGCATCGGCGCTTGTAGCCCCACCTCCTAGGCGCCAGCGGCTGCTCGTACTATCCTCCGAGCGCATGGATGCGCGCTCGCCCGTAGCGATCTTCGCGGCCACGGACATCGGCCGCCGTCACAAGCACAACGAGGACCAGTACCTGGTCGACAAGGAGTTGGGGCTGTGCATGGTGTGCGACGGCATGGGCGGTCACGCCGCAGGTGAGATCGCCAGCGCCGTGGCCGTGCGCACGGTGCACGAGGAGCTGCTCCAGCATCGAGGCCTGTTCGAGCAGCAACGCCAAGCCCGACCCTCCGAGGTCGATGCCCGAGGGGTGCTCGGCGTGTTGCAGCGGGCGGTACAGACCGCCTCCAGCCGAATCTTCGACCTGGCGCAGCAAGACGACGACAAGCGCGGCATGGGCACCACCCTTTCGCTGCTGCTGCTGCTCGATCCCTTCGCCTACATCGCGCACGTGGGCGACAGCCGCATCTACCTCGAGCGCGACGGCGCGATCCACCAGATGACCGAGGACCACACCGTGGCCAACGAGCTCATCCAGCTCGGCATGGCCGCCCCCGAGAAGGTCGCGCAGATCAAGCTGGCCAATGCCTTGACCCGGGCAGTGGGCGTGTACGCGCACGTCCAGGTCGACACCTTGGCGCTGGAGGTGCTGCCGACCGACCAGTTCCTGCTCGCCTCGGACGGGCTGACTCGCTACTTCAAGCAGGCCGACCAGGCGCTGAGCTACCTCCGCGACGACGACGGCGTGCGCGCCGTTCGCTCCCTCATCGACTTCGCCAACCAGAGCGGCGGCATCGACAACATCACCGCGGTGCTGATGCGCCTGGGGCCGCGCGATGCCGCCGACGCCGAGCGGGCTCGCCGCCTGGCGCTCAAGCGCGAGGTGCTGGCCAAGCTGCCGCTGTTCGCGAGGCTGGACGAGCGCGAGCTCATGCGGGTGATGCACGTGATGCATGTCGTCGACTGCCCCCCGGGCACGGCCGTGGTCCAAGAGGGCGAGCGCGGCGACGAGCTGTACGTGGTGCTCACGGGCCGGTTGCAGGTCTCCCGCGATCGAGCCGTGCTGCGCGAGATCGGCCCTGGCGAGCACCTGGGCGAGATGGCCCTCATCCGCAGCCGACCGCGCTCGGCCACGGTATTGGCGGTGGAGCCGAGCGAGCTGGTCTGCCTGCGGCGCCAGGACTTCCTCGGCATCATCCGCGACGAGCCGCACATCGCGGTCAAGCTCCTGTGGCAGTTCGTCGGCGTGCTGGCCGATTGGCTGGACCTGACCTCCAAGGACTTGAGCGAAGCCCGCAAGGCCCTGGCCGAGGATGTCTCGCACCTGGTGGAGGACGATGACCACGATCCCTTTGGGAGAACCAACCCCATACCGATTGCGGACATCGATGACGAGGACACCGTGGTGGACGATCCGCTCGAAAAGGACGACGAGGCAGAAAGCTAGCGGCGTTCGCCAGCCCCTTCGGGCGAGTAAGGCTACTTTTTCGCGCGCAAAAAATCCGCCTGTCCCCTTTTTCGGTCGGAAGGGCTTGCAGCAGGGCCAAGCCAAAGAGATATCGTCGCAGCCATGCTCTCGGCGGACGACCTTCTCGAGCAGACGCAATGGGACACCTTCTGGATCCCGGATGACGCTCGGGTCGTCGATCGGCCAGAGCTGTGCTACCTCCGCTGCCCGCGCGACGTGCCCCTGCTCAACACTGCGGTGCGGACCCGCGCCCCCGCGGCCGAGCTTCCGCGCTTGGTCGACGAGGTGACCGAGGCCCATGCCGAGGTGCGCTCCCGCTGGCTGGTGCGCGAGCTCGCGCTGAGAGCCGCGCTGGAAAGGACCCTACGGAATGCGGGCTACGAGCCGTCTTTCCCCACCCGCGGCTACACCATGGCGGTAGGTGCCTATCGCCCGCGCCGGGCTTGCGCCGCCGCGGTGCGGCGCGTTCGCTCGATGGCCGAGCTCGAGGACGCCATGGGCGTGGTCGAGGCGGCTTATGGCTCGCCCTCGCCCAGCACGGCCGAGGAGCGGAGTCGCTATCTGGCCGAGTGCACCCAGCCCGGCGGGCGCGTGTTCCGCTTCGTGGCTTACGACCCGCACAGCGGCATGCCGCTATCCACGGGCGGCCTGACCCACTTTCCGAGCCTGCGCTTCGGCCTGCTCTGGTCTGGCGCGACCATTCCCGCGGCGCGCGGTCGGGGATGCTACGGCGACGTCTTGAGCGCCCGCATCGGGCTGGCCCGCGCGCTCGGTGCCGAGCGGGTCGGGCTCTACGCCCGCCTGCAGAGCTCCGCGCCGATCGTGGCGCGCCTCGGCTTCGAGG
>CAYTYV010000542.1:0-4305 GCA_964441055.1 uncultured Polyangiaceae bacterium
GCAGCTGCTCCAGGGTGTTCGACGGCGGCTGACCAAGACCGCGCAGGACAAGCTCACCGCGCTTGGACTGACCACCGCGTTTCGCTACCTGCAGCTTCGGCTTCGTTTCGATCCGAGCTTCAGGCGCCTGCTGCGAGGCAGCCGCAGCGGAAATGGCACCCCCGGCTGGCACAGTCGGCTGCTCGTTATGACGCGCGACAAGGCGCTGTGCGCTCACCTCGAAGTGCTCGGCGAGCGGCTGCACGTCGGCCGTGGGGAGATCGACGATGCCGACGCCACGCTGCTGTTTCGCGACGCCCGGGCAGCGCGCAAACTGCTCACCGAGTCGCCCACCGAGGTGCTCGACATGCTGCTCGAGGGGGATCTCGTCCTCTCGGGCAACCTCAGCGACGTGGCCCGGCTGTCCTTCATGCTCACCGCCCTGGCCCAGCGCACCCCGCAGCTCGCAAGGGCCTCGAACAGGGCCAGAAACCACGGTGCGAGGGCAGCGACGAGCGGAATGCGGCACGAGCGTACCGTGGACCTTGGAAAACCGCGGCCCTCGCTACCGATGAAGCCTTGTGACGGTGTGCGCGCGCTAGGCGATCCCGGTCTCAGCGCGTACACGCTGCGGGACTTTCCACGGCTCGAGCGTTTCAAGCGCGCCTTTTTCGAGACCAGACCGCAGATCTGCACGGAGCGCGCCCGGCTCTACACCGAGGCGACCAAGGCCTACGGCTTCGAACGGGACGCGGCTGGAGAGCCCGTGGATCCGCAACTTCGGCAAGGGGAGGTCATCCATCACGTCCTCGCCGAGCGCAAACCGATCATCCGCGAGGACGATCTTCTCGCGGGCACGACGACGTCGAAGCCCATCGGCGTGTTGGTCTACCCCGAGTGCGGCGGTCTGGTGATCTGGCCCGAGCTCGAGACCATCGACTCGCGACCGCTCAATCCATACGATATCGACGCGAAGGACGTGCGCCTGCTCAATGAAGAGGTCTTTCCCTACTGGATGGATCGCAACGTGCGAGAGGTCGCGCGCAAGCGCTTTGACCAGCCGCTGTCGCTGCAGCTCGATGAGCGCTTCGCGCTCTACTTTCAATGGAAGAACCACGCGATCTCTCACACCATCGTCGACTACCCCGAGGTGCTGAGACGGGGAATCGCCGATCTCATCGCCGAGGCCGAGCGCAGGGCCGCCGGGTCCGAGGCGCAACAGGACCCGAGCACGCGAAGCTTCTACCGGGCGGTGGCCCGCGCGCTGGGGGGCATCCTGCAGTACGCCCGTGCGCTGCGCGACGAGGCCCAAGCCCAGGCCGAGCGCGAGCCCGACCCCCGTCGACGAGAGGAGCTACAAGAGCTGGCGCGGATCTGCGCCAAGGTGCCCGCGCAGCCACCGCAGAGCCTCCACGAGGCGCTGCAGGCAATGTGGATCGTGTGGATCGGCTGCCACATGGAAAACACCAACGCCGGGCTGAGCATCGGCCGCCTCGACCAGTGGCTGCAGCCTTATTTGCTCGCCGATCTGGACAAGCTCGACGGCGCGGCAGCCAAGAAGCGATACCTCGAGCGCGCCATCGAGCTCGTCGGCTGCTTCTGGCTGCGTCTGACCGACCATCTGCCGCAGGTGGCCGACCTGGGCAACAAGCTCTTCGGCGGATCGAGCTCGGACCAGGTGGTCACCCTGGGTGGGGTCACTCCGCAGGGCGAAAACGGCGTCAACGACATGACCTTCATCTGCCTCAAGGTCACCGAGATGCTCGGCTTGCGCGACCCCAACGTCAACGCCCGCTACCATAGCGACCAAAACTCCGTCGACTATCTGCGCCGCCTGTGCGAGGTCAATCATCTCACCAGAGCCACACCCAGCATCCATAACGACCAGAACGTGATCGAGGTCCTGGTCGAGCAAGGCATGACCGAGGAGCACGCCCGCGATTGGAGCGCCACCGGTTGCGTCGAGCCCACCAGCTGCGGACGCCACTACGGGCACACGGGCTGCTTGATGTTCAACCTCGTGGCCCCGCTGGAGATGGCCCTGCGCGATGGCACCCATCCGCTGATAGGGGAGCAGGTGGGTCCGTCCACTGGAGCCGTCCGCAGCTTCGAGAGCTTCGAGGACTTTCTGGGGGCCTATTTTGCGCAGCTTCGCTGGCAGATCGAGCAGGCCGTCGAAGGCAACAACCTGCTGGGAGAGGTGCACCGTTTCGTCCGTCCCACACCGCTACTATCGGGGCTGATGGACGGTCCGCTGCAAAAGGGCAAGGATCTGATCGACGGCGGAGCGCTCTATAACAGCACGGGCATCGGCAACGTCGGTCTGGTCGATGTCATCGATTCGCTGGTCGCCGTAAAGAGGCTCGTCTTCGAAGAGCGGCGGGTCGGCTTCGACGCGCTGCTCGACGCGATCGACAGCGATTTCGTCGGTCACGAGAAGCTCCTGGCGCGGGCGCAGCACCGCGTGCCGAAGTTCGGCAGCGGGGATCCGGACGTGATGGCGCTGGCCCAACAGCTCATCGCCTTCATCCACGAGACCTATCGCGCGCAACCGCACTATCGCGGCGGGGTCTACAACGCGGGCTTCTGGAGCATGAGCTACCACGTGGCCTACGGCATCCTCTCGGGCGCGCTTCCGAGCGGCCGCCTCAGCGGTCAGCCCTTCACGCCCGGCCTGACGCCAGCACCGAGCCGCGGGGGCAACCTGCTGCAGCAAGTGCAGGACGTGGCGCAGCTCGATCACCGCCACATGCCCAACAACATCGCCTTCAACATCAAGGTCACCCCCGCCCCCGGAGACTCGCAGCAGCAGGCCGTGGAGCAGATGACGGCCTACGCCAAGACCTATGTCGACTGCGGCGGCATGCAGCTGCAGTTCAACGTCGTCGACACGGCGACCTTGATCGACGCCCGCGAGCACCCGGAAAAGTATCCCACGCTGATGGTGCGCATCTCGGGCTACAACGCCTACTTCAACGATCTCAACGACGACATGAAGCTCGAGCTGATCGCGCGAACCGAGCACCGCCTGGGGAGCTAGCGGACGAGCCCGCACAGGTCGGTCGATGCAGCGTCCCCTGGTCGCGACGATCAAGCGCAACTCCCTAGACGACGGTCCGGGGATCCGCAGCACGGTGTTCTTCAAAGGGTGCCCGCTTTCCTGCGTGTGGTGCCATAACCCCGAATGCCTTCGGGCGCGCCCGGAGCTGGTCTTTCAGGCCGAGCGCTGCATCGCCTGTGGCGCCTGCATCCAAAGCTGCCCACACGGCGCCTTCGGCGAACGCTCCCCGGGCGCCACCGATCGCGACCGTTGCCAGCTCTGCGGCACCTGCCTCGACGAATGCCCGTCGGGCGCGCGCGAGATCGTCGGTCAGAGCTACGGCGCCCGCGAGCTGGTCGAGCTTCTGCAGCAGGACCGGAGCTTCTTTCGGAACTCGGGCGGCGGGGTCACCTTTTCTGGTGGCGAGCCCACGCTCTATCCCGAGTACCTGGCCGAGGTCGCCAGGATGCTGCGCGAGGGGGGAACGCAGGTATTGCTCGAGACCTGCGGCGACTTTCCCTGGGAGCCCTTCGATCGACTGCTGCGTCCGCTGCTCGATCGGATTTGGATCGATCTGAAGATCGTCGACGCCGAGCAACACCGAATCCATTGCGGCCGGGACAACGCGCGCATCCTGCAGAACATCCGCAACCTCGCTGCTGCCGCGAGCCCTCCGATGCTGGTGCGCACCCCGCTCGTCCCCGAGCTCACCGCCACCGACGCGAACCTCCGTGCGATCGCCGCCTTTATCAAGGACCTCGGACTGACGCAGATCGGCGTCATCCCCTACAACCCCCTGTGGCACGCCAAGACCACAGGCCTCGGTCGCCGCGTGGCCTACCCCCGAAACACGGCACTCACCGCCGAAGAGCGGGCGCGCTGCCGCGAGGCTCTGGCGGGCTTGGAGATCATCGGGGATCTGTAAGCGGTGCACGGTGGCATTCTGTCCGTAGCGATGGGCCGTCGGAGCCATCCTCATGCATTGACATCGCCAACGACAACGCGGTGGCTTGCTACACCAGCTTGACGGACGGGACCTTGCCGCGACAGCTTGAACCAACGAACAGCTTTCCATCTCCAGAAACGGTCGGACAATCATACAGGTGGCACGTTAGCCGCAACGACGGGTTATTCGGAGTGCGCAGTGTCAAGTTGATTGCGCCACGCTTCGAGGACAGGCGTCAATGTCGCAAATCGGGGAACCTTGGAGGCCGACAGCGCTGTCAGTATGTTGAAACAGGTATAGTCGGACCACGGCGTGACGGTTTCGATAGTGCGGATGGTCT
>CAYTYV010000543.1:0-4271 GCA_964441055.1 uncultured Polyangiaceae bacterium
CCCAGTAGCGGCTTCTATCGCGAGGTGCAGGGCTCTCTCGGCGCTGCGAGCGCGCTCGACCGGCTCTGCGGACCGCTTCATGTCAACCAGCGCGCGGGCGGCCAGCGCTTCGGGGGCGCCTCGCTTGCGCGCGCGCCAGTCCCGCAGGCTTCGCGCCCCGCGCCGCGCTCCTGCGGCGAGCAGCACGAACAGGGGCGGCACGGCCACCAGCGTCCAGAAGCGCTGGACGGCCAGGCCTCGCTCAGGCTCGGGCTGGTAGGGGCTGAGCGTCGTGCGCAGTTTGCCGATGGTGGCGAAGGGATCGCGCGGGCCCTCGGCTTCGCTGCCCGCATCGGGCGCCTGGGTCCCCGCATCGGCGGTCGGGCGAACCTGCACCTTGCCGAGCTCGGCCCGCGCCACGGCGTAGGTGCGGTGCTGTGGATCGTAGTAGGGCAGCTCGATGCGCCCGAGATCGATCGTGCCAGGATCGTGGATGCGCACCACGTAGCCGAAGCTGCGCCAGCCGCCGATGCGACCGTTGTCGCTCTTGAGCTCGCCCTTTTTCTCGGGCGGCAGCCACTCGATGCCCGTGCGGCCAGGCAGCTTGAGCGAGTGGGGCAGCGCGCCCGTGCCGCGCAGGCTGACCTGCACCGCGACCGAGCCGCCCGCCTCGATCTCTCGCGGTCCGACCGTGGCCGACAGCCGGTAGCTGCCCACGTCGCCGATGCGGTAGCCAGGCGGACGGTCCTGGAGCGGGGGCTCGCGCACGTCGATGACGACGTCGTTGGAGGCGCGCAAAACGCGGCGGCCTATGCGCCGTCCCGAAAAGCGCGCGCTCAGCGATCCCGTGTGCAGCCGGCCCGCCCGCAGAGGGAAGACCGCCACCCGGTCCAAGCGCCGAACCATGTAGCGGTAGCCGCCTACGCGCGTCACCCGCGCTGGATCCGTCCCGGGCGACTTGAGCATGGGCACTCGCCGAAAGTCGGCTAGCGGTGGCTCGTGCCGCTCGGTCATCTCGAAGTCGGCGCGGTAGTAGACGTAGAAGTCGAGGGTCACCTGCTCGCCCACCACCGCCTGGGTTTTCTCCGCCAAGGTGCGCAAGAAGACGTAGGGCTCGGGCTCTCGCGCCATGAGCAGCCGACGGGCATCCACGCTCTGGTCGTCCGGCTCGTCGTCGGGCTCGTCGTCGAAGATCCCGCTGCCGCCCATGGGAAAGGAAAACGAGAAGCCGGGTCCGAACAGCGAGCGTCCGCCCGAGGGCGAGCCGCGCGGTCGAGCTCGGCCCCGGCCCGTGGACCGCACCACCCGCACGCGCATGGGTGGGCCAGCCGAGACGCGCCTCGCGCCCACCCGGATGGTCGGAGCCGGGATGGAGAAGTTGCCGCGCCGGTCGGCCACCACGGTCCAGGTGGCATCGATGCCTCGCTTGACCGAGGAGCCGCCCATGCCGAACTGGGCCACCGCCCGCGTGGCGACGTTCGGTCCGCTGCCGCGCAGCCCGACGGGAAGCTGGAGCTCGGGGTCGCCGAGCGGCTCGTCCGTCTCGGCGAGCGCGCGCAGCGTGACGGAAAACGGCTCGTCCACCTCGACCTCGGTGGCGCTCAGCGAGGCCGAGAGCTCCACCCCGGCTGGCTGCGCTCGAGCCAGCGGCGCAAGGCTCAGCAGCCCGCCGCCGACGAGCAGGGCGACGATGACGGGCAGCCGGGCTAGAGGCTCACGGCGCCAGCCCGAAGCCGCCGCTGCGATGAGCGAGAGCCAAGCCGTCACTTGTCCTCCATCACGTAGCGCCGTCGCACGCCGACCCGCTGCTTGGCCTCTTGTTCCTGGTAGGTGGGCGCCTCCTCGAGCTCGTCCAGGATGCGCTCCATGGCGGTGCTTCGCGGCTCGGGCTCGGCCGGCTGCTCTTTTTCGGGCGGAGGCTCGGGCGCGGCGGCATCCTCTGCGCCACCATCGCCGCCGTCCTCGGCGCCCGCGTCCGCCCCACCCTGCTCGCCGCCATCGCCGTCGCCGCCGTCCTCGCCCGCATCCTCGCCGCCGTCCTCGCCCCCGTCGGGACCTGCCTCGGGCTCGTCCGCGTCCTCACCCGCGTCCTCGGACGCGTCGGGCTCGGCGTCCGGCTCCGCGTCTGGGGGCTCTGCATCCTGGTCGTGGATGCGGCGCAGGGCGATGGCGCGGTTCCAGGCAGCGTCGCGGCCGATGCCGTCACCTTCGGCATCGGCGGCTATTCCGGGCACGAGCTGCAAGCATTTGTCGTAGTGGCCAATGGCATCTTCGTAGCGGCGGCGCAGGAAATCGAGATTGCCCGCTAGATAGTAGGCCCGGGCGCGTAGCTCGAGCGGCACCTTGGGGTCGGAGGCGATGGCCTGGACGATGATCTGCGCGCAGTCGATCTCTTGGCCGCGCTGTGCCGCGAGCTCGTGGGCCTCGGGACCTGCGTCCTCGAGCTCCTCGTCGCCGAAGCGCTGGCCGTAGCGCTCGGCCAGGTAGAACAGCACCAGCCCCAGGTCGAAGGAGCCGTTGTGCTTTTCCCGCACGCGGTCGGGCAGACCGATGCCCGCATCGCCGCACGGTCCCGTTCCGAGGTAGGCCTCCAGCACCTGCTCGGCCGACTCGAGCTGGCCGCCGTCGAGCAGCTCAATGGCCTCGTTGACCTCGGGAGCCTCGCGATGGAAGGGCTCGGCGGGCTCCCAACCGCTACAGCCGAAGGCCATCGAGCCCACGCCGCCCGCCAAGCAGGCGAGCCCCAGCCCTAGCCATAGTCGTCCGCTGCGAGCCCAGGCAGGGGCCGAAGCCGCTCGGCGAGATCGCGACCCCTTAGCCACCGCTGACCTCCCTATGGGCTTGAAGCCCTGGCGGGGCGCTCCCGCCGCTTCCGCGCTCGCTGCCGCTCGGCCGCCGCCGTCCGAGCCGCGCTGCTCGACGAGGCGGCAGCGGACGGCGAAAGACGCGGCGCGGTCCTTCGGGCACCAAGGCTTCGGCTAGCAGCAGGGCGATCACCAGCGCCAGCGGGATGGAGTAGATGTCGGCATAGACCGTTTCGACGCGCTCGCTCAGCTCGCTCTTCATCTGCCTACGGAGCTCGGCCGCGATGTCGTCGATGCCCGTCGTTCCCTTGGCCGCGCGCACCACCAGCCCATCGGGCGTGGCCCTAGCGATCTCGGCGAGCTGCTGCTCGCCCTCCACGGTGAGCCCGGTGGTGAGCGGGCGGCCGTCGCGCCCGCGGCGCCAGCCGACCACCCGTCCGTCCTCGCCCACCTCGGGGATCCGCTCGGGCGTGCGGCCGCCGATCTGAACCACGTGAATGGTCGTTCCCTCGGCCCCGATGGCCCGCGCCACGGCCACGGGATCGCCTTCCAGGTCCTCGCCGTCGGTCACCAGCAGGATCACCCGCTTGTGGTCGGCGCTGCGGGGGTCGCGGCGCAGCAGGTTGCGGGCATAGCTGAGCGCCCGCCCGATGGCGGTGCCGCCGACGGGCATGTCGTTGGGCGAGAGCTGCCGCAAGAACTGGGCGATGGCCGCGCCGTCGGCCGTGAGCGGGAAGCCCATGGGCTCGCCCGCAAAGGCCACCGCGGCGAAGCGCGCGCCGCGAAGCTGTCGGACGAGCCGGCTGATCTCCACCTTGGCGCGGAAGATGCGCGAGGGCTCGACGTCCTTGGCGTACATGCTCTTGGAGTAGTCGAGCACCACCACCACATCGATGTTGGTGGCGGGGATGAGCCGCGTGCCCTTGCCGTACTGGGGTCGCGCCGCCGCCACGAAAGCCAGGGCGGTCGCCAGCACCAGGAGCGCGCCCTTCCAGGCGCGTCGGGTGGTTGGGTCGGCGGTCCTGAGCTTGCTCACCAGGGGCTCGTCGCCGAAAACGTGAGCCGAGGCGGCCGTGCGCATGGCCCCGAGCACCTGCAACGCCGCGACGACCAGCGCCACGGCCGTGCCGAACAGGAACAGCGGCGCGGCAAAGTGCATTAGGGAAACCTCCGCAGCAGCCAGGCCCGCAGCAGGGCTTCCAGCGCTAGCAGCAGCACCCCAGGCAGCAACAGCAGCGGAAACAGCTCCTCGTAGGACGCCACCGAGGCCTCGAAGCGCGTCTTTTCGAGCTGGTCGAGCACGTTGTGCATGCTCTTGGCCAGGGCCTTGGCGTCGGTGGCGATGTACGCCTCGCCGCCCGTGGACTGGGCGATGCGCTCGAGCAGCTCGGGGTTGACCGGGAAGCGATGCCGCACGTAGCGCGGGTTGCCGAACAGATCCACGCCGTCCTGAACCTCCACCTCGTCGCCGCTGCCGATCTGGATGGT
>CAYTYV010000544.1:0-4267 GCA_964441055.1 uncultured Polyangiaceae bacterium
CAGCCGTCAAGCCTTCTGGAAGCGCGTGGCGGCCTACGCCCGAGCCGTCGGCATCCGCAAGCCAGTCTCGCCTCACAAGCTACGGCACTCGTTCGCAACGCACTTGCTCCAAGGCGGCGCTGATCTGCGCAGCGTCCAGGCCATGCTAGGTCACGCCGACATCTCCACGACGGAGATCTACACCCACGTGGTCGGCGATCACCTGGCGCGCGCCTACGCCCGCGCCCATCCGCGGGCGTGAGAGGGTTTGTGAGATGGGCTCTTGGCCTCGAACCGCTCGCGACGGCTGTGAAACACCCTCTGAGTCGACTCGCTCGCCTCTACTCGGTTCGGTTGATGATGTGGAAGCCATAGGGGGTTTCCACAACTTCGCTGACCTCGCCCACCTCGAGGGCGAAGGCCGCGTCGGCGAAGCTGGAAACCATGGCCTCGCGGCCGAAAACGCCGAGGTCGCCGCCCCGCTCGGCCGCGCCCGGCTCATCGCTGTACTGCCTCACCATGTCCGCGAAATGCGCGCCCGCGCGCAGCTCGTGCAGGCACTGCTCGGCCCGCTCGCGCGCCTCGGCTCGGCTGCGGGTGATGCCCTCGGGCTTGGCTCGGGAGGCGGCGTGCATGACGAGAATATGCCGAGCGCCGATCTCCTTGGGCTGCGAGGCGCGCTGGAGCCGGTCGCGGTACTCGGCGGCGTCTCGTTGGGCCGCCTTGAGCGGTCCGGTCTCGGCCAGGCCGCCGCCGACCCAAGCGGGGCTGGTGGCCACGGCTCCGCATCCAGACGCGCTTGCGGACGAGGCGACGAGGAGCAGAGCGAGCAAGATGGTCCGGCTGCCCATGGTGTGGCTCCGTTCGGCTAGCACAGGCCCGTCTCCTCGAAAAAGCGTTCCAGGCGAAGATTGACGAGGTCGGGGTACTCCAGGCACAGGTGGTGTCGCCCGCCCGGGACCATCGAGATCTCCGAGCGCGGCAGCAGGCGGGCCATGTTCTGTGCCAGCGCTGGGGGAGCGAGGGGATCGGCGTCTCCGGCGAGGATCAGGCTGGGCACCGCGACGGTCGGCAGCACGGCGGAGGCGTCGTGCTCGGCCACGGCCCGCAGCGTGCGGGTGAAGGTCGAGACGTTGATCTCGGCCGCGTCGCCCACGAGCTCGGCTAGCCGCTCGGGATCCACCGAGGAGCCCATGAGCCCGGTCCGTTGCAGTAGATCCGCCACCCTTTGGCGGCGGCTCGCGGGCCGCGTCGCCCAGGACACGGCGTGCTTGCCGTGGGCCGACAGGCCCACGAGCCGTCCCATCAAGCGCACGGCGTACCGCATCGCGCCCCGAGCACCCCGCGGGCAGCCGGCCACGCCGTTGATCAGCACCAGGCTGACGATGCGCTCGGGCGCCCGTCGGTAGGCTTCCAGCGCGACCTGAACGCCCATGCTCCATCCCAGCATCGCCATCCGGTCGACCTCCTCGGCGCGCAGCACCGCCTCGAGATCGTCGAGCTGACGGGGCAGCCCGTAGGCCTCCACGGTGGCGGGAATGGGGCTGGCCGAGCCGAACAGCCCTCGGTAGTCCCAGGCGATGACCCGCAGCCGGTCGGCGAAGTAGGCGACCAGCGGCCGCCAGGCGCGATGGTGGGCGCCCAGCCCGGCGGCCAGAACCAGCACTGGAGCCTCGGCAAAGGGGGGAGTCGTCGCGTAGTACGCGATCGAGGTCCCATCGGCGCTGCGCGTGCGGCGGGCGTGCAAGAGCGAGGTGGCGGCCGCGGCAGACATGGCACCGGCAGGCTTAGCGCCGCAGGCCGTGGCGGTCGAGGTGATTCGCGCGCGTGATGAAGTGGCGCGTTGACACCGCCCGGGCGGCACCACTAACGTCCGCTTCACGTTCGCGTGAGCCGCCGGCAGCCGGGCCGCCGGCCGTCGGTACGACCGAGGGACAATGGCCGACGAAGACAAACCAAAGAGGAAGAAGATCGATCTCAAGGCGCGCTTGAGCAGCGTCCGTGCCACCGCCTCGATGGCTGGCGCGGCTGCGCCACCGTCCTCGACGCCGGATGGGGCCGACCCGTTGGCGTTCCCCCCCCCTCCTGTCGGCAGCGTGCCTCCGCCGAACATCAGCACGGCAGCGCCCAGCGCGGGCATCCTGTCGCCGTTCAGCGTGCAGCAGGCCGAGGAGCCCAAGCCCACCGCGCAGCAGCAGACCATCAAGGTCGAGGTCGGCGAGGAGGTGGTGGCCGAGCGCAAGAAGGCCAGGCGGCTGACCGTTCTGTTCGTCGTGCTGGCGGCGGTGGTGACCGGCGTGCTGGGCTTCATGGTCGGCGGCTACAAGGCCAGCGGCGACGTTCAGCGCGCGGCCGTAGCCGGCTCCAAGAGCCTCGCCACGGAAATCGAGGAGTCCAACCGCGTGCTGGCGGACATGTCCGACGCTCTGCGCCAGGCGGCCGAGCAGCTCGGCAACGACCAGTTCCCCGCCGAGCTGGCCGACTTACTCAAGCAAACCCACGTGCCGTTCACCGCCACCAAGCTGGACGGCAAGCGCATCTCCGGGCTGCCGGGCGAGGTGCTGCGCGGGCTGCTGCTGTACGCAGGCGGCGCGCAGGATCTCAACGACAAAAAGGAGAAGCTTTACAACTTGCTGCCCCGGTTCAAGGGGCCCTTCGAGAAGTACGTGGCCGAGAAAAAGAAGCCGGTCGTCCACTTCTCGGTGGTGTTCCAGGCCACGCGCAAGGGCATGGTGGCCGAGCTGGTCCCCCACAAGAAGCCCTTTGCCCAGGGAAGCAAATGGCCCGACGGCTACAAGGTCGTCCGCCTGGTCGGCAAAAAGAGCAAGGACGTGGACGTCGAGCGCTGGAAGAAAGGCGATCTGACCGGCGAGAAGCTGCGGGCCATTCCGGTCGAGCAGCGGACGGTCGCCACGTTTACCAGCGAGCAGATGGTGTTCCAGTTCCGCAAGGCGCTGCTGGACACGCGCGAGCTGGTCGATGGGGTCCAGTCGGCGCGGCCCGACCAGCAGACCGAGGGGCTGCTCGACCAGGGCGAGCGGCTGGCCGAGCAGCTCAAGAAGATCGCTGCGGCGGGCTAGGGCGTTCGCCAGCCCCCTTGGGGCCATCGGCTGGCCCCAAGACAGGTGCGGGCCAGCCGATGGCCCCCAAAGGGCGAGCTGTGCGTAGCCTTGGTGATGGGTTGACGATGGGGGCTCCGGTCGTCGCCGCGCTCCTCCCTGTGCCCTCATACCCCCCGCAAAGGTCTCTGCGAAGGTCTCTGACGGACAAACTTGACTCATCGGCCAACAAAGCCCTTCTCAAGGACTCTGGCTAGGCCCCTACTTTCCGCTTGCGCTCGTCCGTTTGTTGGCGGCGCTGCTCTGGGCGAGATCCGCGCTCGGCGCTGGGGGCGAGGAGTCCGTTGTGGGCGGCGGCTCCGACGGCGTCGCCTCGAGCGCCCGCCGCCCCGAGTCCGACGGGGGCGGCGGGACGATCTCCACCTTGCGTACCCGCT
Organism: uncultured Polyangiaceae bacterium; assembly: GCA_964441055.1. Classification (GTDB taxonomy): domain Bacteria; phylum Myxococcota_A; class Polyangia; order Polyangiales; family Polyangiaceae; genus JACQWT01. Next base: position 3,476 of record CAYTYV010000544.1, read on the forward strand.
TCTCGTCGGCCTCTCGCACCGTGAAGCTCAACCCAAAGGCTTCCAAAGTCGTGCCCACCGGAGGCACCTGGCCCAGCTTGTCGGTGATCATGCCGCCCAGCGAGTCGTACTGCCCGTCCGGATCGATGTCCGTCCCCAGGTAGGCGGACAGATCGCACAGCAGCACGGCGGCGTCGGCCAGCAGCCGCCCGTCACCCAGGTCCGCGATGGGCGCCGCCTCCTCCGGGTCGGACTCGTCCTGGATGTCGCCTACGATCTCCTCCAGCACGTCCTCCAGCGTCACGATGCCGCTCATCTCGCCGAACTCGTTGACCACCACGGCGAGGTGCTCGCGCTTTTGCCGCATCTCGATGAGCAGCGCGCTGAGCGGCTGGGACTCGGAGACGAAGTTGATCGGCGTGCGTACGGCGGCGCGTAGGCTCGACGGCGGCTCGGCACGGGCAGCGTCGTTTGCCGAGGCAGGGTCACGATCGGGTCCGGCAGGGCGCCAGCAGGAGCGCAGCGCGCGGAACAGATCCTTGGCGTAGAGCAGCCCGAAAACCTCGTCGACCTGCTCGCGGTAGACCGGGTAGCGCGAGTGGCCGGTCTCGGTGATGAGCTGCAGGACCTCGTCGAGCGGGGTGTCGACGTCGATGGAGACCACGCGGGTGCGGGGGACCATGGCGTCGCGGGCGGTGAGCTCGCTGAACTCGAGCACCTTGCGGATCATCTCGGCGTTCTCGTGCTCGAGCAGACCGGAGCGCTCCCCCTGGTTGACCATCATCTCCACTTCGGTCTCGGTGATGCGGGCAT
>CAYTYV010000545.1:0-4266 GCA_964441055.1 uncultured Polyangiaceae bacterium
CCTGCGTCCACGAGTTCCTCGCCGTGGTGACCCACCCCCGGATCTGGCGGCCACCAACCCCCGCGAGCCTGGCCATCGCTGCGTGCCGCTCGTGGACGGTGTCGCCGTTCCTCTTGATGGAGGGAGAGGGACCGGAACACCTCGACGTACTCGAGCAGTTGGTCCTGGACGGCTCAATCGTGGGTCCGCGGGTTCACGATGCCCGCATCGCTGCGCTGTGCATCCAGCACGCCATAGCCGAGCTGTGGACCGCCGACCGCGACTTTTCCCGCTTCCCAGAGCTAGCTACGTTCAATCCGCTGGTGGACAGGAAGTAAGCCGTGTCGCCGCGCGCCACACCGCGCCGAGCTGGTGGCGAGCGAGCCCTGGTGAGCCCTACTCGGCCTTCTCTTCCTCGTCCTCGTCCTTCGGCGCCTTGAAGCCGCAGGCAGGGTTGAACTCCAGGTAGTCCTCGAGGTCGAAGGTGGTCGCTTCGATGTCGGGGTAGTTCAGCCGCTGCCGCCGAATGGTTCGGGTCGCCTCGACAAAGGCCTTGGCCTCTTTGGGGTCGGGCGGCTCCTTGTTCTCGAGGCTCTGCTGGACCTGCTTGAGGTGCCGCCGCGCGGTTTCCAGCGTGGTGTCCCCGGCTCGGGCAAAGATGAACTTGCCCAGCGTGCGGATGAGGTCGCCCAGCTTGGCCTCGAACTCGCTTCGGCTGTGGATCATGCTTCGGCACCCTTACCACTCGGCGCTGGCCGCGTCGCCCGCGAATCGCCGTCCCGCGGCTCGAGGCGGGGCTTTGCTTCGCCCGGCAGCCCGGCTATGGGACGGGTTCCTGCCTCGCGGCGGCAGGCGGAGGCGGCGAACCCCAATGGCAAAGACCTGTGTGCAGTGCGGTGCGAAGATCGGCTTCTTTCAAAAGGCCGTGGACGGCGTCTACTGCTCGGCCGACTGCAGCGCGACCGCGCAGCAAGAGATGGCGGACAACCAGCGGAAAGCCGACGAGCTGCGCGCCGAGGCCGAGCGCGAAGCCGCCAACCAGGCGGCCGAAGAGCAGGCCGAGCGGGAGCGCTATCAGGCCTGTCCCAAGTGCGGCAAGCCGTGGCAGCTCGAGCGAGCTGCGGCAGCGGGCGGTGCGCACGCGGGGCAGTGCGCTTCCTGCGGATTCTCGGCTGAGCTCGTGGGCGTCGAGCCGTGCCCTAGCTGCCGTTCGCTTTCCTTCGTGATCGGCGCGGACGGATCGGCGCGCTGCCCGCGGTGCAAGCATCGCAGGGGCTGAGGGACAGGACGCACAGCAGCGGGATCAACCCTGCGCCGCGGGCCCGGTAGCCTCGCGCAGTGATGCCAGCACCACGCGGTCGGCCTTGGGGAAGGCGTACTGCTCGAGCTCGGCGGGCTCGACCCAGCGCCAGGCCGCGCAGCCCAGGGCCTGGGGGCGGCCGCGGCTGTGCCGACAGACGAAGGTGTGCAGCGTGATGCGGAAGTGGCTGTAGGCGTGCTTGACCCGAACGAAGGGCCTCTCCACGCGGATCTGGATGCCGAGCTCTTCGGTGACCTCGCGCACCAGGCACTGCTCCAAGCTCTCACCCGGCTCCTGCTTGCCGCCCGGAAACTCCCACAACCCGCCCAGCATGCTCTCGTCGGGCCGACGCGTGATCAGGATGCGCCGACCGCGGAAAATGATGCCCGCGGCCACGTCGAAGTGGGGCAGCGGCCGCGCCTTGCGCCGCAACGGGAAGTCCTCTGGCCTGCCTAGCGCGCGCGCCTGGCATAGCTCGCCCAGCGGACAGTCGCCGCAGCGCGGGCGGCGATGGGTGCACACCGTGGCGCCGAGCTCCATCAGCGCCTCGTTGAACGAGCGGGCTCGGCCTCGAGGAATCAAGGCCTCGGCGCTGCGCCACAGCCAGTCCTGCACCCGGGCCGAGCGCGGATCGGCCCCTACGGCCCACACCCGGCAGAGCACCCGACGGACGTTGCCGTCCTGGATGGGATAGGGGCGGTTGAAGGCCAGGCTCATGAGCGCACCCGCCGTGTAGCGGCCCACTCCGGGAAGGGCCCGCAGCGCGTCGTAGTCCTCGGGCAGGCCGTCCGCGCCCGAGCAAGCCAGCGCCTCGGCGGCCTGCTTGAGATGGCGGGCGCGGCGGTAGTAGCCGAGGCCCTCCCAGGCCTTGAGCACCTCGGCCGGCTCGGCGCAGGCCAGCGCCTGAATATCGGGAAAGCGCTCCACGAAGCGCTCGAAGTAGGGCACCACCGTGCGGGCGCGGGTCTGCTGGAGCATGACCTCCGAGACCCAAACGCGGTACGGGTCGCGCGTGCGCCGCCAGGGAAAGTCGCGCTGGTGGCGGCGGAACCAGGCCAAAAGCCGCCTCGAAAAAGCTCGCCCGAGCGGCGCCACGTCGGGCAGGCTGCCCCTGCGGCGCGTCTTGGCCGCAGCTCGGGATGCGCGCGCGGCGCCTGTCGTGCTATGTCGAGGGCCCATTGCGGAAGCTCAAGTACATCGTCCCCAACGGCTTCACCACCTTTTCGCTTTGCTTGGGGCTGGCCTCCTTGACTCGCTCTGCCCAGGGCGACTTCGAGCTGGCGGCCTGGATGATCCTCTGGGGGGTGCTGCTCGACAAGCTCGACGGCTCGGCAGCGCGCCTGCTCGGCGCCAGCAGCGCTTTTGGCGCCCAGCTCGACTCCTTTGCCGACTTCGTGGTCTTCGGCCTGGCACCCGCAGGGCTTGCCTACTACCAAATCGCGGCCCTGGGCGAGCTCGAGGGCACCTTTGCCGTGGCCGCCATCGCCGCAGCGGGCATCTACGTGCTGGCCGCCGCCGCTAGGCTGGCGCGCTTCAACATCAGCGAGCCGCCCATGGGCGACCGCATCTTCTACGGTCTGCCCACCACGCTGATGGGCGGGATCATGGCCGCCGCGTACCTGACCTCGGCCAAGTACGGCCTGGTCGAGGCGCTGGTCCGCTTCTACCCCGTGGGCTTGCTGGCGGGCGCACTGCTCATGGTCAGCAACGTGCGGCTGGCCAAGCTCAAAGTGCGGCGCAGCAAGGCCTTCAACGTCTTTCAGTACGCCAACGTGCTGGCTGCCTACGTCCTAGCGCCGCTGAGGCTCTTGCCCGAGTACCTGCTCGGCGTGGCCACGTGCTACGCCGTGGTGGGCGTAGGCTGGTACCTGGTGTTTCCCCCAGGGGAGGCCGTGCCCGAGCAGGACCCTAGCCGAATGGCGACTTGACCCCCTGGAAGCGGGGCTAGCACTTCCGTCCGCGAAGCATCATGAGCGGGCGCTTTTGCAGGTTCCATGCCCAACTGCAAGGGTAGCCATAACTATTTGATTTCGCGCGAGCGGCATTCGCGCAGGGCCTCCGAGAAGACTCGGGCAGTCCGCAAGCGCTAGTTTTCGATCGGCAGCTCCGACGCGGATGTCACACCCGCGGGCGGTTGACTCGGCCAGACGGCGCGGCCCGCGCGGCGGACGGCTCGCCATAGCCGTGCTACGTAACAGCCATGAATCGAGCTTGGCTTGCGTGGCTGGCGGCGGGGCTCGTGGGCCTGGCCGCCTGCTATCCAGAGGCGGACTATCCCGAGCACGGCTACGACGACGAGTACGCCGACCCCGACTACGGCGAGGGCGACGAGGACCTGCCGCCAGATCGCCGCGTGCCTGCCACGGCCCCTCGCTGGGAGCGCGGAACGCCCGCCGAGTGACGCAGCGGGCCGCGCAGCACGCTGTGAGGCGCTCTCTCAACCGTGGATGGCGCGGCCGTCTACGGCCAGGGCGGCCTCCTTGATGACCTCGGACAGCGTGGGGTGGGCGTGGACGGTTCGCGCCAGATCCTCGGCGGAGCCCGCAAAGGAAAAGGCCGTCACCACCTCACCGATGAGCTCGGAGGCCCGCGGTCCCACGATGTGGGCGCCAACCAGCCGGTCGCTGGCCCCGTCGGCCAGGATCTTCACCATGCCGTCCTCCTCGCCCAGGCTCTTGGCGCGACCGTTGCCCTTGAAGAAGTACTTGCCCACCTTGACGGCCAGGCCATCGTCCTTGGCCTGCTGCTCGGTGATGCCTACCTGGGCGAGCTCGGGCGAGGTGTAGACCACGTTGGGGATCGCTCCGTAGTCGACGTGGCCCGATTTTCCGGCCAGTAGCTCGGCCACGGCCACGCCCTCCTCCTCGGCCTTGTGGGCGAGCATGGGGCCAGCGATGAGATCGCCGATGGCGTAGATGCCGTCGGCGCTGGTGGCGAAGCGCTCGTCCACGGCGATGGTCCCGCTGTCCGCCAGCGAGACTCCTGCC
>CAYTYV010000546.1:0-4233 GCA_964441055.1 uncultured Polyangiaceae bacterium
TTTGTGCTCCCGCTTTATGTATAAGGTGTTCCTTCGGATCACCGATCACGGCTGGTGCGAACCCCCCCCCAGCCTCCCAAAAGCAGATCCAGCGCGCCGCGGCTTGCGCGCTGATCGCCCACGCGTCCCTACCTGGATCACCATTGGCCCAGGCCTGGATCATCTCCGCGATATCCAGATCGACCAACGGGTAGCTGGAACCGCGCCTCTGACCACCAAAGATCACGTTGTTTTTGCTCGATAATCGGCAGATTTTCGTCCTCACGGCGCGCTGCTCCCAAGGCCGGCACCGATCTTGCTTAGCCCCACACAACCCCCTACCAAAACCTACATCAGCATACGCGCCCATACGGCCACTACCGGAGCTACAGCCGTGTCAAATCACAAACCCCGCCGAAGTTTCCTTCCCATCGTAGCCAGCCTTTCCCTGATGGCATCCGCCACGGGTTGCATCGCCGACAACATCGGCAGCGACGAGCAAAACCAGAGATGGGATCAGGCCAACGCGCCAGAGACCTTTGGCGTCAAGAGCATGAAGATCGGCGAGCTTCAGAAGGAAGCCTCGCTCCAGGGGTTCCTGTCGGAAAAGCCGTGGGCCGACAGCTACTGGCCGCTCGATGCCAAGGGCATGTCCGACCGCTGGATCTCCGATGAGCACTTCGAGTCCTTCGACGCGCAGACCGACTCGGCCAGGACCGCCCTCGATACGGCGCCCGAGGAAGGTCAGGAGCCCTGGCAGTCGTCCTGGGCCCTATCGCCTGCCGAGAAGTACGACATCCTCATGCGAGACGATGGCTACTCCATGACCAAGGAGGGCTGGGACGTCTACGAGCAATACGAGGACTACGAGCACGATTGGAGCTGGATGGGCCATTGCCATGGCTGGGCCCCGGCCGCATACCTGGAGCAAGCCCCTGCGGCCTCCGTGGTGGCGAACATCGATGGCAAACAGGTGCTGTTCACCGAGGGCGACATTCGCGGGCTGCTGACCAAGGCCTACGCTTCCAACTCCATGTCGGAAGGGACCGCCTTCTTGGGCACGCGGTGCAATTCGCGCACCATCATCAAGGACGAGCTGGGGCGCATCGTCGACGGCACCGTGTATGAGCCCACCGCCGAAAAGCCCAAAGAGGGCAACACCGAAACCGCCACGACGATTTATATCAAGCGCAACTTCTGGAGCCGCTACCACCTGCTGACCTATTCGGAATCCGTCGACTCGGACGAGGAGAAGGTGATGCAGGCCACGGCCGTGGCCGAAAAGCCCGAGGGCGCGTTCGTCGTCAGCACCTATGCTTCCATCGCCGACTACCGGGCGCAACAAGTCGAGAGCGAGCGCATCTTCGTCTACAACAAGGAGTGCCGCGACACCAACGCCGGGTCCTTCCACCTCGTGTTGGTGCAGTACCTCTCCGACCGCAATGCTCCTGAGGCCAAGCGCAGCTTCGTCATGGACGTGACGCGGGAAGACCAGGTGTGGAACCAGCCCGTGTACGGGTTCGAGAGCACCATCGAGTCCGTCGAGAACATCGAGGACATCGACGATCCCCTGAAGGACTTCCGCGCCGAGGGCACCGTACAGATCGCGACCGTCACCACCCAGGTCCACTACGCTTTGGAGAAGGGGCCCTACGTGGACTACAACGAGAGCAACGGCTCCAAGATCACCAGCAAGGAGTACCGCTACACCCTCGAGATCGATGCCGAGGGCTGGGTCATCGGCGGGGAATGGGCCGTCAGTGGCGGCTCCTACTACGGCGGCAGCACCGCCCCGGATTTCTTGTGGGCGCCGCAGGGCCAGCTAACGGACTCGAACACCGTCAAGTACTCGGCGCTAAAGCGGCTACACGATTGCTCCCTCGACGTGGACAAGGCCCGAGAGGTCACCACGCCGAAGGGCGCTGCCATCCAGGTCGTAGACTGCGAACTCTGAGACGATCTCATCGCCTGCCAATGGCGGCTAGCCTTTGGTTGGCCGCCATTGGGCGTGGCGCAGGAAGGTGCCCGTCAGGTACTCGTGCTGGACCACCTCCGCCATCTCGTCCACGTCGCGGAACTGGTCCCAGTCGGCGCGGATGACCGGTACCGAGCGAGAGATGTCGCGGATGAAGTTCTCGTACTCCTCGTAGAGCGCGGTGAGATACGCGATGGTGATGCCGGTCTCCACCCCGCGCTCGCGGCTGCGGATGCGCTCTAGCGAGCGCTCGGGCCGCACGTCTAGGTAGACGATGACGTTGGGACGGCACATGAAGTTGGACATGTGGCGGAACAGCGAGAGATAGGTCTGGTAGTCGCGCTCCTCCATCAGCCCTTGCTGCACCAGCGCCTTGGCGAAGACCGCGTCCTCGTAGATGGTGCGGTCCTGCACCCCGCCGCCGCCGCGCCAGATGACCTCCTGGTGCTGCTGGAAGCGGCGGTTGAGCAGGTAGATCTGCGTGGCAAAGGAGTAGCGCTTGGTGTCGCGGTAGAAGTCGGCCAGGTACTCGTTGTCCGCCACCGGCTCGTAGTAGACGGGCAAGCCCAGGTGTCGCCCTAGGGCGGTCGCCAGGGTGGTCTTGCCCGCGCCGATCATGCCAGCAATGCCGATGAACAGATCCTGCAGGTGATCCATGAGGCACCTCCTCGCAGAGCGGCCCTGGCTGTAGCACGAACGCGGGCGGCCTGGGGGCACAGCCGTGCTATCCTCGCCGCCATGCCGAACCGCCTGCTGCTCGCCATCGCCCTGCTGCTAGGGGCCGCGGTACCGGCCTGTGCTGGCGGTACCCCAAGCGCAGAGGCGCCCGCTGCTACGCCTACGCCATCGCCCGTGGCCGCGGGCGCTCCCGAAGCCAGCGCGGACTGCGCCGCGCAGACCGCGGCGCTCGGGCAGTGGATGGCGGAGCTCGCACCCGAGCAGGTGTGGCCCAGCCAGTACGGGCTCGAGCTGGTGGCGCTCGACGAGCCGGGTCGCGCCGCCCGAGGTCCGCTGGTGGAGCTCGGCCCCTCGGCCACCGTGCTCGATGGGGTGGTCGTGACGCAGGACGCAGGAGCCGAGCACCTGAGCCGCGCGCTGACGCTCTGGCGCGAGCTCAATGCCAGCGTGGCCGCCAAGGAGCCTCCGCCCGTGGTGCTGGCCGTCGATGAGCGCGTGCCCTGGCGCCGCGTGGTCGAGGTGACCCAGGCCGCCTTTGCGGGCGGCTACCGTCGCGCCACCTGGCTGTTCGCCCGTCCTGCCCAGGCCCGCGCCAAGGCGCCGTCATCGTCGCTGGACCCGCAGCTCCGCGCCGCGAACAAGCTCCAGGCAACCGAGCGAGCAGCCGCCCTGGCCCAGATGCTCGACGACGTGCTGGAGCCCTGTCCGCCCGCGACCGAGCTGCTGGACGGGCTCGCCGAAAAGGACCCGAGCGCGCGCTGGCCCGAGCTCGCGAACAAGCTGCCCGAGGCCGTGTCGCAATGTCGCTGCGCGGCCGAGGTGGCAGCCTTGCAGGCCTGCCTGTGGGCCATCTACGGCAGCGCGCCTGGCAACGCGGCGGTCACCACGCGCCTGGCCGATCCGGCCGAGGCCGACGGGGAAGCCATCGCCGCTCCCGCCGATCAGCCGTGGTCGCAAGCGCATCAGACCCTCGTGGACGGGGCGCGCGCCCATCCCAAGGCGGCGCTGCGATTGGTGGTGTTTTGATATGGGCGGCGCCTTTCCCTGCTTTACCGAGAGCACGGCCGTGCCGAACGATGCCGAGATCGAGGCGCTTTGGGATCGCTACGGCATGCTGGACAACATCCGCACCCATTCCGAGGTCGTCTGCGCGATGGCCCTCAGGCTGACGGCCTGGTTGGGCGAGGGGGGCGTTCCGCTCGTCACGCGAGTGGTTCGGGCTGGTGCGCTGGTGCACGATCTATGCAAGACGCCCTGCCTGAAAAGCGGTCGGCGCCACGACCGCGAGGGCGAGCAGCTGCTCCGCGAGCACGGCTACCCCGAGCTCGGCAGGCTGGTGGGCGTACACGTCAACCTGGCTGAAGCCCATCCGCTCGATGAGGCCATGGTGGTCTACTACGCCGACAAGCGGGTCAACCACGATCGGGTGGTCGGTCTAGACGAGCGCTTCGCCTACATCGCGGAACGCTACGGCAGGGGCATCCCAGCGGTGGCCGACCGCGTCGCGGAAGCCCTTCAGCGGGCGTATCGAGCCGAGCGCATCCTGTTCGAGCACGTTGGCCCGAGCCGCAGCCCCGCCGATCTCGGGGTCGACCTTCCCG
>CAYTYV010000547.1:0-4226 GCA_964441055.1 uncultured Polyangiaceae bacterium
GTACCCGGTTTGGACCTCCGTGGTCGGTGACCGTGGTCCGTGACCGTGACCGTCACCGTGGCCCTCGGATCAGCAGGCCGCGAAACGCCCTCTCAGCCGGGCAGCCGGTCGGCGTGGCGCGCGCGGGTGGCGCGGCGGGCGAGCTTGCCGCTGCTCGTCTTGACGACGCCGCCAGGCGGCACCAGCAAGGCGTAGCGAAGCGGCAGCCCCGTGGCCGTCAGCACCTTGCGTCGCGCGGCCCGCTCGATCTCCCCAAGGCGCGCCTCGTCGGTCTCGCGGGTCTCGATCACGGCGGCCACCTCCTCGGTGCCGCGGGCGCGGTTCATCACGCCAAAGGCGATCACGCAGCCCTGGCGCACGCCCGGGACCTCGTTGATGAGGGTCTCGATATCGTGCGGGGCGTATTTATCGCCGCCGATCACGATGAGGTCCTTGACCCGCGAGATGAAGAAGAGGTCGCCGCCCTCGACGTAACCCTCGTCGCCCGTGTCGAGCCAGCCGTCCTGGAGCACCTCGGCCGTGAGCTCGGGCGCCTTGTGGTAGCCGTGGAACAGCGAGTTGCTCGCCAGCCAGACCCGGCCGACGGCTCGCTCGGCAAGCGGCTCGCCCGTTTGGGGATCGCGGATCTCGACCGCGCAGTGCGGCAAGCACTGTCCGATGGCGATGGAGGGCAGCCCGTCGTTTCCGTCGGCTACGCGCGCCGCGTTCTCGGTGGCCAGCACCTGACGGTCAATGGTCTCGATGCGGGGGCGCTCGGCCACGGGATGGGCGGTGGCAATGGTCACGTTCTCGGCCAGGCCCCAGGCGGGCGTCATGGCCTCGGGCCGAAAGCCGTAGGGCCCGAAGCGCGCGGTGAAGGCCTCGATGGTGTGGGGCAGCACGGGCTCGGCCGCGTTGATGGCAATGCGCCAGCTCGATAGATCCAGCCCCTCTAGCTCGGCATCGGGCACGCGCTTGGCGCACACGCTGTAGGCGAAGTTCGGGGCCCAGGAAAGCGCGCCGCGGTAGCGGTCCACGGCCCAGAGCCAGATGGCGGGCTCGGCCATGAAGTCCATCGTGGGAATGAGCACCGTGGGGCAGCCCGTGAGCAGCGGCAGCAGGAAGGCGTCGATGAGCCCCATGTCGTGATAGAGCGGGATCCAGTTGACGCTCACGTCGGCCGCCTCGATGCCCAGGCCGTCGCGCACATAACGGATGTTGTTCAGCATGGCGCGATGCGACAGAAGCGTGCCCTTGGGCGTGCCCGTGGAGCCCGACGAGTACTGGATGGTCGCGGTCTCGTCGGGCGAGGGTAGGGCGATGCTCCCCTCGGGCGCTGGGGCCTCGGTCGGCACCGACTCGGGCGTGAGCACCCTGGCTCCAGCGAGTAGGACCTGTCGCTCGCCGTCGAAGATGGGCGCGATGTCCGCGTCGCAGTACAGGGCCTGGGCGCCCGCGTTGGCGAGGATCGCACCGACCCGCTCGGCGTAGTAGCCGTGGTCGGCCAAGCGGTTGGACGGCGTGGCGACCAGCCCGGGGATACCGCCAGCGAGCATCACGCCGAAGTAGGCCGCCACGAGCTCGGGACCGGTCGGCAGGATCAGGATGACGACGCCGCCCTTGCGGACGCCTGCCTCGGCGAGCGCGGCTTGGACGACGCGGGCGCGGCTCCACAGCTCGCTGAGCTCGATGCGCCACTCGCGGTCGTGCCGATCGATGATGGTAAGGCAGCGGAAGTCGGGGAAGCGTTCCACCAGCGTCTGCAGCGCGCCGATGAGCGTGTTCGAGCCGTCGAGCAGGCTCCGCGGCACGTCGGTGGCGATTGGAGCTTCGCGGGGTCCGAGCTTCATGCGCCGTCGGCTTCCGTGCTCTGCTGCGCCTGCGCCGCGATGTGCTCGACCAGCGCGTCGAGGGTGTGCAGTCGGCCGGTCAGCTCGGCCTCCTCGATGGCGATGCCATAGCGCTGCTCGATGAGCACCAGCACCTTGACCGAGCTGAGCGAGTCCAGGTAGCCCTCGTCGAGCAAGGGCGCTTGGGCGTCGATCGCCTCTGCGGTCAGCTCACCGTCGGACTGCTCGGCGATGGCCTGGCGCAGCGCCTGCTCGATCTCGGCGCTCTTTTGCGGCGTCACCGCCGCGGCTTTGGGCGCGTCTTCAGCCTCGCCCTCGGCGCCACCCACAATGCCCTTGACCCAATCCAATAGCCCCACGTTTTCGCTCCCGAGTCGATGTCGGCGGGCAAGCTAGCACAACCGCCCCGCTCGTCAGAACTTCTACGGAGCGCCGCCCGGGGCCCCCATCGTCAAAACTGGAAGTACACGAAGGGCTTGGTCTCGGCGACCGCGGCCGTGCGCAGCAGCCAGACCACGGCGAACAGGGCGACCGCTTGCACGGCTGCGGGCGCGGCGATGAAGCGCTCGCGCAACCCGTCGTAGATTCGGCGGGGCGCCCACTGGATCACGACCGCCATCGCCATAACCAGCACCAGCTTGCCGTGGAGGTTGGGCGTGAAGGTGGTGAAGGTCAAAAGCCGCTCGTACAGCGACCAGCACAGCTCGAGCGAGCGCGCGCGGAACATGGCGAAGGTGAGCGCGACAAAGGTGAAGTTGGCCCCGATGCAGTAGATCCGAGCTGGCCAAGCAGCGGCTGCCGTCGCCCGCGGATCGCCGCGGAAAAGCTGCAGGATCAACCAGGTCAAGCCCACCACCAGCCAGCTCGCCAAAAGGGGCACGACGATGAGCACGGTAGCGGCGCGATGGCCTTGCCAGCCCAAGCCGAGCGCTGCGGCCGCGATCAACGCGGAGCCCGCGAGCGGCCAGCGCGTGGCCTTCCACGCCGACTCGGCCCGGGCGAGCAGCTTGGTGAGCCAGACCGTGACCGCCACGAGCCAGCCGCCCGCCAGGAGCATGCCCAGCATCAGGGCGATGCCCGGTCGCGCGAGCCGCAGCGAGACGAGCAGCGTGGCAGCCCAAAGCGCGATCGTCACCGCCAGGGCCACGAGCGCTCTGCGCCCAAGGCCCGCCTGCTTGAGCCGGTCGCGGAACCAGTTCGTGACCGACAGGCCCAGGCCTTGCAGCACGCCGAAGATGACAAAGGTCCAGGCCGCGCCGTGCCAGACGCCGCACACCAGCATGGTGATGAACATGTTGGCGTACTTGCGCCACGGCGCGAGCCGACCGCGGCCCAGCGAGAAGTAGACGTAGTCGCGCAGCCAGGTCGACAGCGAGATGTGCCAGCGCCGCCAGAACTCCACGATGGAGGTCGACTTGAAGGGCGCGTCGAAGTTGAGCTTGAAGCGGTAGCCGAGCAGCAGCGCCGAGCCGATGGCGATGTCGCTATAGCCCGAGAAGTCGCAGTAGACCTGGACGGCGAAACCCATCATGGCCGCCAGCACCTCGACCGAGGAGTAGCTCGACGGCTCGGCGAACACCCGGTCGACCAGGTTGGCCGCGAGGTAGTCGCTGATGACCACCTTCTTGAACAAGCCCGCGGCGATGAGGAACAGCCCCTCGCCGCCCGTCTCGGCGCTCAGCCGGGTGTCGCGCGCCAGGTGGGGCAACAGATCGCGGCCGCGGATGATGGGTCCTGCGAGAAGGTGCGGGAAAAAGGAGATGTAGCACAGGTACTCGAGGTAGCTGCGGCAAGGCGGAATGACGCGGCGATAGACGTCCACCACGTAGCTGAGCGACATGAAGCAGAAAAAGGAGATGCCCAGCGGCAGCTCCACCCGCAGCTGGATGTCGGGCACATCGAGGTCGAACAGCCGGTTGGCCAGCCACGTGAAGCTGTCTGCGCCCCAGTTCCAGTACTTGAAGAAGACCAGAATGCCGACGTTGAGCAGGACGGTGCCCACGAGCAGCAGCTTGCGCGGGCGCTTTTTCTCGACCGCGCCGAGCGCCAGCCCCAGCAGGAAGTCAATGGTGGTGGCGACGAACAGCAGCGGTACGTACTTGATGCTGCTCAAGCCGAGTCGGGCGAGCTCGACGACGTCGCGCTGCTGCCAGGCCTCGACCATCGGTCCCAGGCCGACGAAGGTCCAGCCCGCGTAGAAGACGTAGCTCGAGACCAGCAGGAACAGCAGGCGGAGCTTGCGCCACGGCGCCAGCAGCCAGGAGACCACCAGGACGACCACGAAGAAGATCGCGTAGGTGAGCGTGTCGAATACCAAGCTCGTCTCCCGGTCGGTTCGACGATGGGGGCTCCGGTCGTCGCTTCGCTCCTTCCTCTGCCCCCAAACCCCCGCATGGG
>CAYTYV010000548.1:0-3309 GCA_964441055.1 uncultured Polyangiaceae bacterium
CGGACACCCCGGACGACGCGGCCGACGACCAGGGCGATGCGGGGCGCGACCTGCTCGGCGGCCGCGTCGTCCGGGGTGTCCGCCGCGTCCGAGCCGCTGATGGGTGCGGAGGCTCTGGCGGCAGGGTCTGCCGTGAGCACGATCTCCACGCGTTGCTGCGCGGCCGGCTTGATGGCGATCTGCCTCTGGTGGGAATGATAGCCCTGGTGGCGCGCCTCAATGGTGTGGCTGCCGGGATCGAGGAACAGGGTCTTTGCCGAGCGCGCCGTGCCGACCGACTGGCCGTCCACCAGCACGGTCGCCCCGGCCGGTCGAACCGCTAGCTCGACGCGGCCGACGTGCTCCAGCGCCTTGGACAGACCTTGGCGCAACCTGCGCTCGGCCCGCTCGCGCTTTTCGGGCTCGGCCGAGGGCGGCAGGTGATCGAGGGAGAAGCTCAGGTGCCGGGCCGCTTCGGCGTACATGCCGAGCTTGAGCTCCACGTTGCCCAGGTTGCCGGCGGCATCGTAGCTGCCGCTCAGCCGGAAAGCCTGCTCGTACTGTGCGCGAGCCTCCTCGTACTTGCCCTGCCGGTAGTAGGCCTTGCCTTTGCGGTACAGCTCTGCGGCAGCCCGGATCTGATCGGACTTGGTGACCAACAGGTGGTCCTCTAGGTCGTCATAGGGCTCATCAGCCCGAGCCTGTGGTCCGATGGCGAGTCCGGCCAGGAGCGCGAGGCAGCAGGCGAGATGAGTGAAGCATTTCATGGTGGACTTTGCCGCTGCACGGGTTACCCGAGCAAGATCCGCTTGCCGTCGATGCTGGTTTCGTCCTTGGACACCATCACGGTGCGGCGCGACGACAGGAGCAAGACCTCCTTGACCATCGTGCGCGCACGACCCACACGGCTCTGGAACAGGTCCTCCACGTCCCGGTAGGCATCGCGAGCCCGCTCGATGATGCGCTGGGCAGTGAGCTCGTAGCGCTCCAGTTCCTGCACGAGGCTCTGGGCAGTCGTGCGCACGCGGTCGGCCACCACCGTGGCTTGCGCGGTGGTGAGCTGCGCCCTTTTGGACCGGACCTCGACGTGGTCGGACTGAAGCCGGGTCTGCTTGGCCTCGACCGCGAGCTGCGGCGTCTCGACCAGGCCGGCTTGCAGCCCGAGGCGGCGCCCCGCGCGATGCGTCACGTCGCGAGCGGCCTGGATCTCGACGTCGCTTCCGGAGCGCAGCACCACGCGGCCCGCCGGTGCCGCCAGGGTCAGATCGCCATGCGGCGTGGAGAGTTCCGTCTCCCCGCTGGTGTAGCGGACCAACAGCCGGCCGTGCGGATCTCGAAGCTCGAGCGCACCGTCCACCTGCTCGACGCTGGCGCCGTCCTCGGCGGCCAGCGAGAGCGGCTGGGCCGCGTGCAGCACGCCGACCACGTAGGCGTGGCTGTCGTCGGCGGCGACCAGCACCCGATCGCCGGCGCTCGGTCGGTAGGGCATTGCCAGCGCCAGGCGGGCGCTCAAGGGCTCGCCGCGGCCCGGTCCGGCGAGCCGGATGCGGACGCGGTCGGGCCTGTCCGCCACCTCTTCCACCACGGCGGGGTGAACGGCGGCGGCGAGGGGGGCGAGCTGCGGGTCGGTGCGGCGGGTCATGGATGGTCCTCTGGGAGGTGAGCGGGCTGGCGATCCGCAGCGCAGCTGGCAGTGGGCGCGGCCCGGACGCCGGCATCCTCGAGCAACGAATTATGCCCGCTGAAATGGTCGCATGTCACTGGTTATCGCTCGCGGATCGCCGCCGAGCGCTGGCGTATTGGCCGCAGCGTCCGACGGACAACGGCGATCGCTGCTGGGCGTGGCCTGCGGGACAGCGACGCCGGCAGATGGTTCTGGACGACGCCGGGGGTCCGCGGTGGTAGGGTCTTCGCCTACCCCCAAAGAGCGCATTCGCTATGCCGCCATCTTTGCCCCCGCCCGTCTGCGCTATTGGCTCAGCTGCTGCAGAAACCTCGCTGTGGACCACCCATGGGCGTTTGCACGTGACCGTGGTGGTCAAGAGCACCTTCGGCCTGGAGCCCGACCGATCGATGAGCGTCCGACCGGCCGAGCCAGTCCGCCGCGAGGACCTCTACCAGGACCTGCCCTCGGGCGGTCGCTTGTTGGCGGCGCCGACCGAGCTCGCGCCCTACCTGCTCCACTGCGACGTCCTGTTCCAGGGATGCGTCCACGTGCCCGAGCCCGTGCATACGGTGGCGGCGCGCCTGGTCGTGTATCGCGAAGAAGTGCTGGTGGACAAGACCATCCACGTGCTCGGCGATCCTGCCGAGGACCCCGAGAGGCTGCGCCCCTTCCGCACGATGCGCCTGCGCTACGACCGGGCCGCCTACGACGAGAAGGACAACCCGGCCGGATGCCGGCCCGGCAAGGGTGCCCAGCCCAACCTACGCCATCCCGAGGACGCTCGCCGTGCGGTGGGCTTGGGTCCGCTGGCGCCGGAGTGGCCAGTACGCCAAGGGCTGCTGCCGCCAGGGCTCGAGGCCTTGCCAGGCGGCGGGCGAGTCGAGCTCCCCGAGGGCTTTGACTGGTGCTACTTCTCGGCAGCGCCCGAGGACCAGCGCGTGGCATTTCTGCGCGGCGACGAGTGGGTGCTGCTCGAAGGGCTGCATCCCGAGCACGTCTGGCTCAAGAGCCGCCTGCCCTCGGTCCGCGGGCGGGCGCGCGTGCGCTGGCCCGACGCGCCGGGCGCACAGCCGCTGGCGCTGTGGGCCGACATGCTGCAGATCGACGGCGAGGCGGGCGAGTGCTCGGTGGTCTGGCGCGGCAGCTTCGCGGTATCGCACGAAGACGAGCTGGACCGCCTGCAGATCTGGGCTGGGGTGGAGCTGGGCGGAGAGGGGATCCCGTGGCCTGACGAGGCTGCGCTCGACCCGACAGTGGCCACGCCCGCACAACCGCTGCCACCGGCTGTAGGCGACGAGCGGGCAACGACCATCCCCACGGAAATGGCCCTGGCCGCCAGCTCGAGCGGCACCGCCGGACTGGCCGAGCAGGTGCGCACGCTGACCCTGGGCACCGTGCAGATGAAGGACGCGGCCGAACGGCCCTCAACCCCGTTCGACCCGTCCGCCGAGCCGCGCGTGCGGATGCGCGAGGCGCTCGCGGCCGCTGACGGAGAGGCGCTCCCCACCGGCGAAACCGTTCCCCTGAGCGCCCGGAGCGAGGCGGCGGCGGTCGAACGTCCGGCCACGCCCTTCGAGCCCTTGGGGCCGGCCCCGATCCCGGGAACCCCGTGGACCGCGCGGCGCCCGGAGGTGGCCCCCGCGCCGCGCGGCGCCACCCACGTT
>CAYTYV010000548.1:3319-4200 GCA_964441055.1 uncultured Polyangiaceae bacterium
GGGGGGGGGGGGGGCCGGCGCGCGGCGGGGCGACTCCCAGGTTGCCCTGGCGCTGGGCCATCCGCATGCGCTACCGCTCTCGCCGTGGGCCGCCGGTGAGGCCAAGCCCGAGCCGACCGCGGATGGGCTGGAGGCTGCGCCCGTGCCGGCCGCGCACTTCTTTCACGGCCGGCGGCGGCCGGGCGAGCGCGCCCCGCCCGTTGGCGAGGAGCGCGGGCCCGTCGCCGTCTTGCCGCCGCGGCGCACGGACGTCATTCCCATCTACAAGAACACCCCGCTCGAGGTGGTTTCCCTGCGCTGGCCGCTCCGTCCGCCCACGAGCTCGGTCACTGTGGTGGTCAAGGGGACCTTCGACCTGGTGTCGGGCGAACCGGCCAAGCTGCGGGACCCGTGCGATTTCCCCACCGGCGATCTGCCCCCGTTTCCGGGCGGGCGGGCGCTCAGCCTGAGCTACCCCTCGGACCTCGCGCCCTTCAAGCCCCGGGCCGACGTGTTGCTCACGGGCCATGCCTATGCGCCGGGTCGTTCTGCGCCGGCCGGCCGAGTCGTGCTGCGGCTCGGTCGGCGCGGCAACCGCCTGGAGCGAGCCATCGCCGTATTCGGTCCCCGTACGTGGACCTCGCTGCTGGACCTGCCCACCGAGCCGGAGCCCTTCGACAAGATTGCGCTCTGCTACGAGAACGCATTCGGCGGCCCGGGCTACCACCCCAATCCGGTGGGTCGTGGTCACGGAGTCGCGTCCGGCAACAGCCGTGAGCTACCGAGCCTCGACGATCCAGATGCCCTCATCCAAGGGCCGAGCGCCGAGCCAGCGCCAGCGTGTACGGCGCCCATTCCCAAGATCTGGCGCGAGCCCTGGTACAAGCAGGGCAGCTACGACC
>CAYTYV010000549.1:0-4168 GCA_964441055.1 uncultured Polyangiaceae bacterium
GCACAACAACATCAAGAAGACCGAGCAGCTGCCGCTCAAGCTGGGCATGCTCAATCCCATCTACTTTCTCATGTACTGCACGGGTGAAAAGGCCAACATCACCCAGATCGAGGGGAACTTCCCCCAGGCGCCTTTCCCCACCCTCGAGGAGCGCGAGGCCTTTGCGAAAGACTGGGTCCACGTTCCCGACGAACGCTTCAAGGAGTGGTTCGTCGAGTGGGAGCTCCGGGGCGATAAATCCATTCCCAACTACCCGCCCGTCGACGCCACCTGCGAGATCGTCCACTGGCAGGAGAAGATGCACTACATCGACGACGCCACCGGGATGTGCGCGGGGCTGTCGTCCTTCCCGTTAAAGCCGCCGAACCACATCCACAACCTGCCGAGCTTGATCTCGTCTGGGGCGGGGCTCGATCTGGATCGAGCGGGGCTCGAGCACGTCACGCGGCGAAACCGCAACCTGGTGCGCGCCCTCAACATCCGCCGAGGCATGCGGCGCGCCGACGAAAAGGCGCCCGAGGACCACTGGAAGCGGCGATTCCCCGAGCTCGAGAACAAGCTCTTGGACGAGTACTACAAGTTCAAGGGTTGGAACCAGGACGGGGTGCCGACGCGGCAGACCCTGCACGAGCTCGGCTTGGACTACGTGGGCGAGGACTTCGCCGAGCGGGGGATCTTGACCGAGGAGGAGACCAGCTCCGCCGACGAGAGCTCGAGCCAAGGACGTGAGTCGTGAAGGCCGTGAAGAAGAAGATCGTCAAGACGATCAAGATCGACGTCGACAAATGCAATGGCTGCCGAGCCTGCGAGGTCATCTGCTCTGCCTTTCACGCCGCTCCCCGACACAGCAGCAACAACCCGGCGAGGTCTCGCATTCGCGTGATTCGCGACCCGCTGGCCGACATCTACGTCCCCGTGTACGCAGGCGAGTATGCCGCGGCCGAGTGCGCGGGCCGGGACAAATACACCATCGACGGCAAGGAATACGACGAGTGCGCCTTTTGCCGCGCTTCCTGTCCGTCTAGAGACCTCTTCAAGGAGCCCGACTCCGGGCTGCCGCTCAAATGCGACATGTGCGAGTCGGATCCCACGCTGGCCGAGCCCATGTGCGTCCAGTGGTGCCTGGCCGACGCCCTTACCTATGAGGAACGGGAAGAGGAGGTGGCCGCCGATGAGGCCGCCGAGGATCTCGAGATCGGGCTGGAGGCGCTGGCCGCCACGCACGGCTGGCAGACGTTGCGCGATGCCGTGGCCCGCATGTCGAAAAAGGGCTGAAGGCTCGAGCGCAAACCCAGAATGGACGACGCCGTGGAAACCGTAGCGCCCTACTTGGACATCATCGACCTCATCAAGGCCGCTGGTGGGGAGGCCTTCAAGCTGTGCTACCAATGCGGCAAATGCGACGTCGTCTGCCCGTGGAACCGGGTGCGCGACTTTTCCATCCGCAAGATCATTCGACAGGCAAGCCTCGGCTTGACCGAGATCGAGCACGACGAGATCTGGCGCTGCACGACCTGCGGGACCTGTCCGGCCGAGTGCCCCCGTGGCGTGCCGCAGATCGAGATCGGGGTGTCGCTGCGCAGGATCGCCACGGAGTACGGGGTGCTGCCCGACCTGGTGCGGGCCGCGGGCACGGCCACCACGGGCCTTCGCATCGACGGCAACCCCTTGAGCGAGCCGCGGCAAAAGCGCGCCGATTGGGCTGCGGGGCTGTCGGTCAAGCCCTTCAGCGAGGGGATGGACATCCTGTACTTCGTGGGCTGCTACTACTCCTACGACCCGAGGCTGAAAAAGGCCGCCAGGGCCACCGCCGAGATCCTGAACGAGGCGGGCGTGGACTTCGGCATCTTGGGCACCCGCGAGAGCTGCTGCGGCGAGAGCGTCCGCAAGACTGGCGGTGAGGAGCTGTTCAAGACCCTGGCCAAGGACAACATCAAGGCCTTCATCGATGCGGGCGTGAAGCGGATCTTGGTGGCCTCACCCCATTGCTATGAGACCTTCACGAACGAGTACCCCGAGCTCATGGTGCGCTTCGAGGTCGCGCACATCTCGCAGCTTCTGCTGGCGCTTCTAAGCGAGGGCAAGCTCGAGCTCAAAAAGCCCTATGCCAGGCGGGTGACCTACCACGATCCGTGCTACCTCGGTCGGCACAATGGCATCTACGACGAGCCGCGGCAGGTGCTGAAGCGGGTCCCCGGCCTCGAGCTCGTCGAGATGAGGGACTGCCGCCAGGACAGCCTCTGCTGCGGCGGTGGCGGCGGCGGGATCTGGATGGAGACGCCCAAGGGCGAGCGCTTCGCCAATCTGCGGCTAGCCCAGGCCAGAGAGGCTGGCGCCGAGGTGCTGGTCACCTCCTGCCCCTACTGCATCACCATGTTCGAGGAGAGCAGGCTGACCATGGAGCTCGAGGACGCGCTCGAGATAAAGGACCTGACGGAGATCGTGCGGGAGGCGATCTAGGAACCGAAGAGGCGGGCGAGCGGATGGGGAGAAGGCAACGAGGACGCAGCAATGGCGCAGCCAAGCGATAGTAGCGAACGCTTCGGCGACGTGATGGTCGTCGGCGGTGGGATCAGCGGCATTCAAGCCGCCCTCGATCTCGCCTCCGCGGGCTTCCGGGTCTTTCTGGTCGATAGGGCGCCGACCATCGGCGGCAAGATGGCGCAGCTCGACAAGACCTTCCCGACGAACGACTGCTCGATGTGCATCGAGTCGCCGAAGTTCATCGAGTGCGACCGACACCCCAACATCGAGATCTTGACCTACACCGAGGTCGACTCCGTGGAGGGCGAAGCGGGCGCCTTCGAGGTGACCGTCACGAAGAAGCCCCGCTACGTGCGCGAGGATCGGTGCACGGGCTGCACGGTCTGCGTCGAGTACTGCCCCGTGGGGGTACCGGACCAGTTCAACCAGGAGCTGTCGGACAACAAGGCCATCCACATCTACTTCTCGCAGGCCGTGCCGCTGGTGCCGTTCATCGACCAGCGCTGCCTCTTTTTGCAGGATGACAAGTGCTCGATCTGCGCGGCCGTGTGCCAGAACGATGCCATCGATCTGCGTCAGACCGCGACGCAGGAGGTGATCCACGTAGGGGCGATCGTGCTGGCGCCTGGCTACGAGGCCTTCGATCCCCGCGCGCGGGGCGACTATGGCTACGGACAGCTCGACAATGTGGTCACCAGCCTGGACTTCGAGCGGCTACTATGCGCGACAGGGCCACACGAAGGGGAGATCCTGCGCCCATCCGACCATAAGCACCCGCACAACATCGCTTGGATCCACTGCGTGGGCTCCCGCCAGGTCAGCGAGGGCGGCCACAGCTACTGCTCCTCGGTGTGCTGCTCCTACATCCAGAAGCAGGTAATTCTGGCCAAGGACCACGACGCGGGCACGCGGGCGACGGTCTTCCACAACGATATTCGCTCGTATGGAAAAGACTTCGAGCGATTCTACCAGCGGGCCGCAGGGCTCGATGGGGTGCGCTTCATCCGCAGCTACGTCTCGACAGGGCAGGAAAGTCCCCAGACGAAGAACGTCTCGATCCGCTACGCCACGGCCACGGGGGTCAAAGAGGAGGAGTTCGACCTGGTGGTGCTGGGGGTGGGGCTGTGCCCCCCTGCGGACGTACACGGCTTGGCCGAGACCTTTGGCATCGAGCTAAACGCGCACGGCTTCTGCAAGACCAATCCGGAAAATCCCATAGAGAGCTCGCGCCCGGGGATCTTCGTAAGCGGGGCTTTCCAGGGACCCATGGACATTCCCGAGGCGGTGGTCGGAGCGAGCGGGGCGGGCGCGCTGACGGGCGGGCTGCTCGGCTACCGACGGGGAAAGCTCGCCAAGGACAGGGTGTATCCCCCTGAGCGAGACGTCTCGGCAGAGGAGGTCAGGGTGGGCGTCTTCGCCTGTCATTGCGGGGCCAACATCGGCCGGGTGGTCGATGTCCCCGATCTCGTCGAGTATGCCAAGAGCCTGGATCACGTGGCGCACGCCGAGGAGGGCCTGTTCGTCTGCTCCACCGACGCGGCCGAGCAGATCTCGAAGACGATCCGGGAAAAGGGCCTCAATCGCGTGGTGGTGGCCGCCTGCACCCCGCGCACCCACGAGCCGCTCTTTCGCGACACCCTGCGCGAGGGCGGCATCAACCAGTACTTCTTCGACATGGCCAACA
>CAYTYV010000550.1:0-4153 GCA_964441055.1 uncultured Polyangiaceae bacterium
ACACTATACCGGGAGCCGACCCCGGCCGATACTCCCGCTGCGTGGGGGCGGCGTAGTTTTGCAGATTTTCTTGAGGTCTTGCGCAGTTGCGATTGGCCTCTAGCGCAATGGTCGAGCACGAGCCCCCCCCTTGAAACCCGCTAGCGTTTGCGGGGAGTAGTTTGCGGGCCGGGAAGGGTGGCGATAGAGGTGGACTGTGCCGCCCCAAGCCAACTCGCCGTCGGACGATGCGCGCCCGCCAGAGCCCGCGCCCGGGCCTGCGCCCGAGCTCGCGCCCGCGGACCGCTCGGCCGAAGCGCCGCGGTCGAGCTCGGAGCTCAAGCGCCTCGGCGCCATGCTGGCGGTGTTCGTCGCGGCGGGCGCCGTCATCACCTGGTTGGTGCTGCCGCCGCCGCCGCCCGAGATGGAGCCACCGCCGCCGCCGCGTCTGGTGGTGGCGGGGCAGCTCGTGCCGCTCGAGCCGGATCCGGTTGCTGGCGCGCTCGATGGGGTGCGCCGCTACGCCCGCGCCGAGCTGGTCCTTCGCTGGCCCGATGGGCAGAGCCGAGCGCTGCGGCCGTCCGCGCTCGGGGCCGAGATCGATCGGGTGCGCTTGGCCGAGTTCATCCGCGATGCGCTGGATCCGACGAGCGCTGTGGGCCGACGCTATCAAGAGCAGCGCGACGAAGACCCCGAGGCAGAGCTGCCCGTACCCGTGCCGATTCGCATCGATGGCGCGCGTGCCCTGAGCGCGCTGTTGGCGCTCAAGGCCGAGCTCGACCGTCCCGCCAGCGACGCGGTGGTGGATCTTCAGGCGCGCAAGCTGCGCCCCGAAAAGATCGGCTTTCGCCTGGACGTCTACGGCAGCTTGGCGCGGATCGACGCCGCGCTGCGCCAAGGAGCGGCACAAGTCGACGTGGCGGTTCAGCGGATCGAGCCCAAGGTTCGGGCCGCGGAGCTGGGCAACGTCGAGTTCGACCACGTCCTCGGCTACTTCGAGACGCGCTATTCGCGCAGCGCGCGCGCTCGGGCTCGCACCTACAACCTGCGGCTAGCCGCGTCCCGGCTCGACGGCACGGTGCTGCTGCCCGGGCAGACCTTCGACTTCAACGAGACGGTGGGGCCGCGCGACGAAGCCCACGGCTACCGCGTGGCGCCCGTCATCGCCGAGGGCGAGCTGGTCGACGGTCTGGGCGGCGGCACCTGCCAGATCTCGGGCACGCTGCACGGCGCGGCCTTCTTCGCGGGCCTCGACATCGTCGAGCGCTACCCCCACTCGCGGCCGAGTTACTACATCAAGCTCGGCCTCGACGCGACGGTGGTCTACCCCACCATCAACTTCAGAATCCGCAACCCCTTCGACGTCCCCGTGGTGCTGCACGAGACGGTCAAGCAGGGCTTGGTCCGCGCCGAGATCCTGGGCCCAGAGCGGACGCACACGGTGACCTTCTTCCGCCGCGTAGACGAGGTGATCCCCTTCGAGCAGGTCGAGCGCGAGACCGACAAGCTGCCCGAGGGCGCGCGCGTGCTCGCCCAGCGCGGCATCCCGGGCTTTCGCGTGACCGTGTTCCGGCTGGTGCGACGCGGGGCCTACGGCGTGCGCACAAAGCGCCGCATCACCTACCCGCCGACCAGCCAGATCGTGGAGCTCGGTACGGGCCCCACGGACCTCAAGACGAAGAAGGCCGACGATGCGCACCCCGAGTACGTGGCTGACGAGTACCTGGTGATCACGCAGGGACCGGACATCCGCACGCCCGGGGCCAAGGGCGCCGAGCCGGGCGGCGGCACGGTCGAGAGCCGGATCCCGGGACGCTCGGGTCGACGCGGCTGGCAGGCCAAAGCCGGGCTGCCCGTCTACCAACCCGACGAGAACGAGGACGAGCAGGGCCAAGAGGCAGAGCGCAAGCCCGAGGGGGAGGGGTAGCCGCCGAGCCGCAGCTTGCCTTGTGCGCGGGCGCCCCTTCGTGGCACCCTTGCCCCGCCATCATGAGCCATTCCGAGGACGCCTTACGCCCGCCTGGGCTGCCCACCCTGCCGTCCCCATCGTCTTCGTCGGCGCAGCCGGGCAGTCGCGGCGGTGGCCCCACGGTGGTGCTCGGGGTGAGCGGCAGCATTGCCGCCTTCAAGGCCGTGGAGGTGGCGCGCCTGCTGCTCGCGGCGGGCCGGCGGGTGGTACCGGTCATGACGGCATCGGCGGAGCAGTTCCTGGGGCCTGCGACCCTGAGCGGCATCTGCGGTGAGCGCGCCCATCACGACATGTTCGACCGAGCCGCTGGCGGTGAGATCCACGTCGAGCTGGCCCGTCAGGCCAGCGCGGTGGCGCTGGTGCCCGCCACGGCCGAGCTGTTGGCGGCGGTGGCTGGGGGGCGGGCCAACGACGTGTTGCGAGCGCTGGTGCTGTGCACCGACGTCCCGGTTTTGGCCGCCCCGGCCATGCACCCGCGCATGTGGGCGCATCCGGCCACCCAGCGCAACGTGGCGACCTTGGTCGCGGATGGCCGCGTTTCGCTGGTGGGACCGGTCTACGGCGAGGTCGCCAATGGCGAGCGCGGGGTAGGGCGCATGGCCGAGCCCGACGCGATCGCGGCCGCCGTGCTGGCCCGCCTGGGCCCGCGCGACCTCGTCGGCGTCCGCATCGTGGTGACGGCTGGGCCCACGGTCGAGGACATCGACCCCGTGCGCTTTGTGTCCAATCGCTCGAGCGGCAAGATGGGCTTTGCCGTAGCCGAACGCGCGGCGGCGCGCGGTGCCGAGGTCGCGCTTATCGCCGGGCCCGTGTCGCTGCCCACGCCCTACGGGGTGCGGCGCATCGACGTGCGCAGCGCCGAGGACCTGCGCCAGGCCCTGTGGGAGGCCCTGGGGCCCAAGCTGGACCGCGCCGACGCTCTGGTGATGGCGGCGGCGGTGGCCGACTACCGCGTCGCCAAGCCGCGCCGCCGCAAGATGAAGCGCAGAACGGGGGCCTCGGGCGTGCGCCTGGCGCTGACGCCCAACCGCGATCTGCTGGCCGAGGTGGGCGCCAAACGCAAAGGCGGCAAGCCCTATCTGATCGGCTTCGCGCTCGAGACGGAGGGCGGTGACGCCCTGGTGGCGGCCGGGCGCGCCAAGCTCAAGCGCAAGCGCGTCGACATGGTGGTGGCCAACACGGCCGCCGACGCCTTCGACCGCGACCACAACCGCGCCGCCCTGGTGATGCGCGACTGCGTCGAGCAGCTCGCCGAGCAGCCCAAGCGAAAGCTCGCCGATCGCCTGCTGGACCACGTGGTCGCGGTTCGCGGAGGGTAGGCCACGATGGCCGCGCGCTTGTCCAAACGGTCCGCGTGGGCGGCCTCGCTGCTGGTCACGGGCGTCTCCGCGGCCGGGATCGCGCTGGCCTGTCAGCTCCCCTCGAGCGGCAGCAAGCTCCTGCTGGCGGCGGTGGGCGGCCCGCCGCTGCTCGTCGCTCTGCTTTCCGGCTGGCGGCTGCACCGCCGAGGCGAGCTCAAAGAGCGGCTCGCGCCGCGGCGGGGCGACATTACGCTGGGCGCGGTGATGGCGGCAGGGCTTTACGGGCTCGCGCTGCTCGCGCACAAGCTGTTCACCGCCTCTGGGGCGATGGGCGAGCCGTGGGTCGCTCGCATCTACCTTCAGCTCGGCGGCCCAGCCGTCACCACCGCCCTCCCCGTGGCGCTCGGCCTGCTGGCCGTGGGAGCGCTCGAGGAGGTCGCCTGGCGCGGCGGGGTCATGGGCTGGCTCGGTGAGGCCCACGGGCTGCGGAATGCCTGGTGGATGTCGGCCGTGCTCTCCGCTCTGGCCTACGCCCCGACCGTCATCCTGCTGGGCTCGCCCTTTGCAGGGCCCAATCCAGTGCTGGCCGTCGGCGTGTTGGGAGGCAGCCTTCTGTGGGGAGCGGTAAGCGTCTGGACGGGCCGCGTGGCTCCTGCGGCGTTCTCGCGCGCGGTGCTTCTCTGGGCGGTGGTCGAGTTCCCCCTCTGGCGGATGTGAGCCCGAGCTAGTCACCGTGTCGCCCCAAGCACCCGATTGCTAGCGCCGTTTGCGCCATCTCCGAGCACAGCGACGACCGGAGCCCCCATCGTCAACCACCCCGCGGGGGTTTGGGGGCAGAGGGAGGAGCAAAGCGACGACCGGAGCCCCCATCGTCAACCAATCCAAGCGGCAAGCAGAGCTCACC
>CAYTYV010000551.1:0-4141 GCA_964441055.1 uncultured Polyangiaceae bacterium
GGTTGACGAGCTGCACGTTCAGCGGCAATTCGGCAGGCGAGTACGGCGGCGGGATAGCCAGCAACGAGGGCGCGCTAGCGCTGACGAGCTGCACGTTCTCGGACAATTCCGCGGACGAATACGGCGGCGGGCTGTACAATGCTTACAGCCTCTGGTGGCCGGTAACCGTGACGAACTGCACGTTCAGCGGCAATTCGGCGACGATTAGTGGCGGCGGGATGCTCAACTACAGCGCCGAGCCGACGTTGACGAGCTGCACGTTTAGCGGCAACTCGGCGGCGGTCAGTGGCGGCGGGATGTATAACCACTCCGCCGACCCGACGTTGACGAGCTGCATCCTGTGGGGAGACACCGCGCCAGACGGCCCCGAGATCTATAACGACAGCGCTACCCCCACCGTCACCCACAGCAACGTCGAGGGCGGCTTTGCGGGCGACGGCAACATCGACGCCGACCCGCTGTTCGTGGGCGCGCCGGACGACGTGCGTTTGGCCGCAGGCTCGCCGTGCATCGACGCGGGCGACGGACTCGGGACGCCGGAGTTCGACAAGGACGGCAATGCGCGCGTCGACGACCCGAACAGCCCCAACACGGGCCTGGGCCCGCCGTGGGCCGACATGGGCGCTTACGAGCACCAGCCCTGCGTGCGTTACGTCGACGGCGCCGTGCCTTCCTCGGGCAACGGCGAGAGCTGGGACAGCGCCTTTGGGATGGTGCAGGAGGGCATCGATGCTGCTCACCAAGCCGTGGAGGCGGAGCCAGAGCTCGATCGCTGCGACGTGTGGGTGACCCACGGCACGTACTTCATCTACGCAAGCTTGCGACAAGACACCGTGCAGCTTCGAGCTGGCGCCGAGGTCTACGGCGGGTTCGTCGGCACCGAGACCTCGCGCGACGAGCGCGACTGGCAGAGCAACGTCACGGTGCTCGACGGTCGCGACGAGCCTGGTGGCGCAAACCGCGTCTACCACGTGCTCACGAGCAGCGATCTGACGGGCAGCGACGGCGCGGTGCTGGACGGGTTCACGGTGACGGGCGGTCTGGCTGACGGAAGCTATCCGCACGACAGCGGTGGTGGGATGGTCAACTGGTCGAGCGCGCCTTCAGTGCGCCATTGCACCTTCGAGGGCAATGAGGCGATCACAGGCGGCGGGATGCAGAACTGGTCGAGCTCGCCAAAGGTCCTGGGCTGCACGTTCGCGAACAATGCCGCGAGCCTGTACGGCGGCGGGATGAACAACCACGAAAGCACGCCCACGGTGACGGACTGCATCTTCTACGGCAATACCGCGGCCGATGACGGCGGGGCGATGGACAACTACCAAGGCTCACCCACGGTGACGAGCTGCGTATTCTACGAAAACGCCGCAGGCCGTTACGGCGGCGCAATAGACATCTGGGACGGCTCGGCCACGGTGACAAGCTGCACGTTTTACGAAAATGCCGCGGGCGAGCAGGGTGGCGGGCTGTTCAGTCACGAGAGCACGCCAGCGGTGACGAGCTGTGTCCTGTGGGTCAATACGGGAGGCGAGATCGTAAGCGAGGGCTCGTCCATGCCCACGGTGAGCTACAGCGACGTCGAGGGTGGCTACGCGGGCGAGGGCAACATCGACGCCGACCCGCTGTTCGTGGACGCCCCCGACGACCTGCGCCTTGGCTATGGCTCGCCGTGCATCGACGCGGCCCATGGCCCCGAGGCGCCCGAGCTCGACCTGGACGGCAATGCGCGCGTCGATGACCCGGACAGCCCCAACACGGGCGTGGGCCCGCCCTGGGCCGACATGGGCGCCTACGAGTACCAGCCGTCTTGGTAAGGGGCCTGCCGCAGGGGCGGCGACCGGGCTTTCTCGTCCCCTTCGGGCTCACGGCCTGTCGCCGCTCAGTCCCTGCAGCAGCGCGTTGACGACGCGCTCGACCAAGGCCTCGGCCCGAGCTGCCGCCAGCGCGCCCTTCGGGGTCGCGTCGGCGTGCGGCTCGGTGGGCAGGGCTCCGGTGACGGTCAAGTGCTCATCATTCAAGAGCACGGCCAGGCCGTGGAGCTGGGTCCACAGCACCGTCGTCCAAAGCGGCGTGCGCCCGCTCCGTAGCACGCCCGAGCGCTCGGCCGTCTCCACGGCGAGCTGCAGCTCGGCAACCATGGTGGCGCGAGCCTGCCCGAGCGAAGCGTGGTGCCCGCCCGAGCGCTCGGCGTCGAACATCAGGCGGTAGTGCGCGGGGTGGAGCAGGGCGAAGCGGAGGTAGCTCGCGCCGACCGCGCGCAGCACGGTCTCGCCGTCCAAGGCCTGGTCCAGCGCCTGGCTGCGCCCCTGCCTGAGCTCCTCGGTGAGCCGGCCGAAGCCTTCCTCGGCCATGGCCGCCATCAGCGCGGCCTTGTCGCGGAAATGGCGGTACGGCGCGGCATGGGTAACCCCCACCTCGCGGGCCAGCTCGCGCAGGGTAAGGGCGCTCATGCCGCGCTCGGCGACCAGCTCGAGCGCCGCCTCTATGAGCGCCGCGCGCAAGCGCCCGTGGTGGTAGCCCTGTTTCTTTCGTCCAGACCGCGTGCTCATTGCCTCGTGCGGCCGATGGTAGAGCGCAATGTCATCGCTGTATACTTCGTCACCCTTCGCCGCCATCATTTCGCGGGGGTTTGGGGGCAGAGGAAGGAGCGCAGCGACGACCGGAGCCCCATCGTCGAGCTAACCCAGAAACTCGCGGTCCCAGTCCTTCCACACGGCCTCGTAGCCCTTGCGCTCGATCGTGGCCGCCACCTCGGCTGGCGAGCGCTGGTCGGTCACGGCGAACTGCTCGCCCGCGGCCACTTCGCTGGCGTAGCCGCCTGGATCGGTCCTGCTGCCCGCGCTCATGCGGGTGATGCCCAGGCCCACCATGCCGTCTCGGTAGCTCGCTCGCTCGCGCGTCGACAGCACCAGGTCGGCATCCGGCAAGGCGATGCGCATCGCACAGATGAGCTGCGTCAGATCGCGCTCGGTAAGCACCTGGCGCTCTAGTCCGCCGCCTGGCTCGCCGCGAAGCCGCGGAAAGCCGACCGACAGCTTGCTCCGCCAGTATTGGCGGCGCAACAGCTTGCCATGTAGGCCCAAGAACAGCCCTTCGATGCGCCAGTCGGCCAGCCCGAGCAGGGCGCCGATGCCCACGGTGCGCATGCCCGCTTGCGCGGCTCTCTCAGGGGCGTCCAGCCGATGGCCGAAGTCGCGTTTGGGCCCGCGGGGATGGATGCGTCGGTAGGTGGGCTGGTGATAGGTCTCCTGGTAGAGAGTCAAGCCGTCGCAGCCTGCCTCGACCAGCAGGGCGTACTCGGCAGCGGCCATCGGGTAGATCTCGATGCCCACCGAGCTGAACCTGCGGTGGCAGTAAGCGACCGCCTGCTGCAGGTACTCGGGCGGTGCGGCGCGGCGGTCCTCGCCCGTGAGCAGCAGGACGTGGTCGAAGTGCTCTTGGGCGAGCCGGTCGGCCTCGGCCTGGATCTCGGCTGGCTCGAGGGTGCGGCGTCGAATGGGGCGGTCGTGGGCAAAGCCGCAATAGGTGCAGCCGTTGGTGCACTCGTTGGATAGATACAGCGGGACGTAGAGCACGATGATGCGGCCGAAGCGGCGCAAGGTGAGCTCGCGCGCCCTCGCGGCCAGCTCTTCGAGGGCCGCCGCGGCCGCCGGGCTGAGCAGGGCGGCCAGATCGTCGAGATCGGGCTCCTCGGCGCCCAAGGCCCGTTCCACCTGGGCGGCGGTGGCGCCGTAGACGAGCTTGCGAAAGCGCGCCCAGCTCGCCTCGTCGCGCAGCGTCCGCTCGTCCCGGTCGCGCCCGCTCATCGCTTCGCGCTCCCCAGAAATCCGGTCAGCGGGCTCGAGGCCTCGGCCCGCTCGCGCTTGCCCGGCAGCCCCGCGAGGAAGGCCTGCCGCCCCGCACCGACCGCCTGGGCAAAGGCGGCGCCCATGAGCCCGGGATCGCCTGCCGTAGCAATGGCGGTGTTGACCAGCACGGCGTCGGCGCCGAGCTCCATGGCCGCGGCGGCATGCGAAGGCGCGCCCAAGCCTGCGTCGACCACCACGGGCACCCGCGCCTGGGCGATGATGATGCGGAGCTGGCCTTCGGTCTGCAGCCCTCGATTCGAGCCGATCGGGGCGGCCAGCGGCATCACGGTGGC
>CAYTYV010000552.1:0-4134 GCA_964441055.1 uncultured Polyangiaceae bacterium
AGGGTGTAGCCCTCGGGGGCGCCGTCGTCCTCGACCACGCGTAGCTCGTCGCCGGGCGCGTCCTGGATGGTCTCCCCCATGTCGAGCACCACCCATCCGTCCACGCCCAACGAGTAGTAGCGAGCGTCCGGCTCGCCCAGCGCCCAAGGGGTCATGTTGGGATCGGCATCGTTGAACCCGGGGATGCGACACAGCTCGACCTGATAGGCGTAGATGCTGTCGCTCCCGGATGGGGTCAGCGCGAAATCCACCGTGGAGGAACCAGCGGCGGGGACGACGACGCCGGCCTGCTCGGCTGGCTCGTAGCCGTTGGACACGGCTCGAACCGTGTAGGTCCCCGGCACCACGAACTTGTGATAGTCGCCGACCACCGGGTCGTTGATGATGGGCCAGTGTTCCTCGGTCGGGCCGCTCACCCAAACCCAGAGGTTCGCCGGCACGGGATCGCCCGTCCCCGCGTCGGTGACCATGCCCTCGACGCCATAGCCCGCCTTTTCGAGCATCGCGAGCATGGCGGGTCGGTTGTATTCATAGTACTGGAGCATGGCCGCCACGGGTGGCTGCTTGTTGACGCTTACCTCCATGAGCCACGACAGCACGCCCCTGGTCCCGTACACAAAATCGTAAAACGTCCCTTTGGTCGCGTACATGTCGGGGTTGGCCTGGCCTATCGTGAGCATTTGATAGCCGGACGCATCCCGGTAGGCCTGCATCAAGTGGTCGAGAGCCGTGGCGTCGGGCGGCGGGATGGGCTTGTAGCCCCAGGGCGCGAACAACGCCTCAAGACCGGCGTGATAGTGCACGGCGAACACGAGCTGGTTCTGATCGATCCAGTCCCAAGCCGCCCGGGTTTCAGGCTGAGAGAAATGGGCGGTGCTGCCATTTCCACCGTCCCACATGTAGCCGTAGTCTCTATTCAGATCGACGTTGTTCGAGTTTCTCCGCCGAATCGCCTGCCGACCATCGGGATTGAGGTAGGGATAGAACCAGATCTCGCGATTGTCGATGAGATCGGTGATCTGCGGATCCGTCCCATAGGCGCCGCAGATCTCTTCCATAAACCGGACGACCATCTCCGAGCTGGTGATCTCCTCCCCATGGGTGCATCCGTCGAAGCTCAGCTCCGCCTCGGGCTCGTCGACCTCGACATTGTCGCTCACCTTCACCGCGTAGAGCTCGCGTCCCTCCACGCTCGTTCCGTAGAGGTGCTTGCTCACCATGTCCGGGTAGTCCTCCAGCAGCCGCTCGACGAGCGCGAGGGTCGTGTCGTAGTCGTGATACTGCTCCGGAAGGACTGGCTCGGAGCCGTAGAGCGAGATGATCTCCTCCTCGCTCAGCGCGCGGCTGTAGATGCGCAGGTCATCCAGGTCCCCGCCGAGCTCCCGCCCCTCAGCGTGATTCCACGTGCCGACCCGCATGTTGGCAGCGACATCGGGCGCAAGCCGCTCGTCCCCTCCTTCGAGCTGCGCTGCCGCCTCCATCACGCCGTTGATGTACATGCGATATCCTGACAGCGAGATGACACCCACCACGTGGGCCCACTGCCCGATCTCGCAGCCCAGCTGCCCACCCCGATACCCCACACCGTCCACGTAGAGCTCGACTCTCCGGTCGTTCACAGCCAGCGCATAACCGTCGGCCGCCCACGCCTCTGTCGACTTGTCCACCACTCGCTGATAGGGATCGCCGCTGCCTTCCAGCTTCACCCATGCCGCGATCGTCACGTCGCTTCCCGCCAGCATAAGCGGATCTCCCGGAGCGATCGGTCCGAGCTCGACGTAGTCGTCGTCTCCATCGAGCTGCAAGGCACCGTCGACCTGCCCCGCCGTCCACAGCGCGCCGTTCTGGAGCATGCCGTGCTTGCCGTTGCCCGAGGAGTCGGCCGCGGTCGAGCCTGAGGTTTCGTCGAGCTTGAGCCACAGCACTAGATCTGAGAGCAGGTCGGCCTCGACCACGACGGTCTGAGTCAAGCTGTCGACCAGGCCATCGTCATCGGCCACCTCGAGCGAGACCTCGTAGCTTCCCATCGCCTCGAACACATGGACCGGCGCCACACCCGAGCCCGTCTCGCCATCGCCAAAGTCCCACGAGTAGCTCTCGATGCTCCCGTCAGTGTCATGGGATCCGGAGGCATCGAAGACGACGCTTTGTCGTGCCATAGGTGAGCTCGGCGACCAGGTGAAGCTCGCCGTCGGTGGCGCAAGAACGCCGCCGCCTCCGCCGCTTTCGGCGTTGCCTCCATGTCCGACGTGACCGCCGCTGCCACCGCTAGCGCCCACGTCGCTGCCGCCGCTGCCACCGCCACCACGACCGCTGCCGCCAATAACACTCTCATCGCCGCAGCTCGTGACCGGCGCCAGCAGGAGCACCATCACCGTTCCGACCAGGAGCCCCAGAGCCACATTCCAGCACAGCGAAAACAGCTGGCTCTCGAGCCAGGTGACCCTCGCGCGAGATGGCCGGAGCCGGTTGCTCGACGAGATCATGCTGACACCTTCCACAGTAGCTGATGACTCGCCCGTGGCCCTTCTCCCCCAAATCTACCGCCTACGAGCATAGGTCGCAAGGTCGGCCCGAAGGGGCCCGCCTCCGCGAAAGTTGGTGGCGTTTGACGGAGGCGGGTCAGCTCCGTACGGTTCCATTGTGAGGTCTGGTTTTACCATCCCCTGCCTGACCCATTCGTCAATGCCGAGCCCGTCAACCGCGGGTTGCCAGCCGTAGAGGGCACGGTTCGATCATCGCGGCAGTTCCGGGTTCGTCAACAATGCCAACAATGCCTCAGGCCTCTCACTGATAGTCGACGACCAGCAGCGGCGGCCCCACGCCCTTCTCGTTCCAATAATACGCGCCGTCAACAACGGTCGGTAGCAGGCCGAGATAAACCGACCCATTGGGGGTCACCAGGTTCGTTGGCAGACTCCAATCCAGCACCTGGCCCTGGGTAATGGCGCCTTGATCAGGCGCGAGAGCGTTCGCGCCGATTGTCGCGGGCATGTTGCCGAACAGATCAGCCTCGGAGAAAGACTGCACGCGCCAGACTTCGCCTGAGCCGGGGCTGTCGGCGAAGGGGCCGTCGGTAACCTGCAACCGAAGCGTCACACTGGTGACCGTTTTGCCCGCCAAGGCATTATCCAGGTCGAAACGAATGAACGCGCGGCGGGGATGGCCGATGTAGTAGTCGTCGAGAGTGATTTTCATCACTGCAAAGCCGACGTCTTGCTCGCATTGATCCGGATCCGGCGCCGACTCATCAACGCAGTCCGCGGAAGTGGCTTCGTATTGCACGGAGCCCGGTACGCTGCCGCCCGCGCCACCGGCGCCGCCAGTGCCGCCGGTACCGCCAGTGTTTCCCGTGCCACCCGCGCCACCGGCGCCACCCGCACCGACTGCGCCGCTTCCGCCGGATCCGGCAGTCCCTCCTGCCGAACCTCCGGTCCCAGCATTGCCTCCGTCGCTGCTTTGCCCGCCCGTAGCCGTTGCGCCGCCAGGCAGAGTACCGAAAACACCGACCTCGCGGCCGCAGCCAGGAAAACAAAGGAGCAAACCGCCCGCCAGTGCGCTGATGCCGGCAGACCGGCAAACCCGGGTCAGAGTCTCATCCGTACGACGACGTCTCATAACTGGATCATAGCAGATGTCGTTACGGCCTGAGTCCGCTCGATGAGAGGTGCATCGTGGCTAGGGCGTTCGGCTGGTGGGTGCTGGCGTGCCTCGGCCTGGTTTTCACCAGCTGCAGCGGAGGCGGGAACGAGACTGGTGGCCTGCGAGATGAGCAGGCGCGGTGGACAGCTTGGATAGCACGCTTGCCACGGGGGACTTCGAAGGCACGGTCAACTTCGGCGGCGACGACCTCGTAAGCGAGGGTTACTACGACATCTTCATCGCCAAGCTCGCCCACTAGCAGCCAGGCCCCCTAGCCGCGCGCGCAAGCAAGCACCGCGGCTCCTTGCTCGCCGTTTTTGGCGAGCCCGTCCACCCGTACCACGCCCGCCCCTCGAGAAAGCCCAGCCCCCGCGCTGGGGTTCACGCGCGCAGGCGGAGGTGGGAAGGAGCCGTGTCTGAGCCTGCGCCTCTCCCGTCCTGCACTGCGGCTTCGGCGCCTCCACGATGGCCTGTGGATTGGCGCAGGCGAGT
>CAYTYV010000553.1:0-4086 GCA_964441055.1 uncultured Polyangiaceae bacterium
GCCATGGGCATCCAGCTCGGCGAAGTCGATTCCATCGAACAGGCTGTCTCCTTCGGAGGGGTCGATGGTGAATGCGGTGAGCCCCAGGCGGTCGGTCGATTCCTCGGTCACCGCGAGATCGAAGGTGCCGCCCACCATCGGCGTCGCCTCGTCGACATCGAGCACTGCTTCGAACTCGATGGTCTGCGACTGCCGAGTCGCCACTCCCGCCAGGTGGGCGGTGTGGCCGCGGAGCGGATCGTCGTCGTCGGCTGCGTCGGCCTTGCCGGCTCGACGAAAGCTGAGGTTGACGCCGCGGTAGTCGCCCGGCAGCAGGGTCGCCGAGCCCAGCGTCGTTCCCGCGTGGGCGGGCAGGTCGAGCAGGAAGTCGCCGCGGAGCTCGCCAGTGACCTCACCTCCTGCATAGTGGCCGGGATGGGCCATCGCCTCGGGAACGAGCCAGCCGAGCAGCTTCTGTGGCAGGCTCGCATGGGTCTCGCCCCCGATGGTGAACTCGAGGTTGGCGACGGCTATGCGCAAACGAGAGAGCTCGACCGTCCAGCCGAGGTCGTTGGTGCATGTCTCGATGCCGCTTGCATCGGTCTGGACCGGCAGGTGGGCTGGCACGGGCTCCTCTCCGGCTGCGGTGCAGTGCAGCAACGCAGCCGCCAGCAGCACGAGCATTCCGAGGCGACCTTGGCGGTCTAGACGCAGCCGCTTCAGCCGATGGGAACAGCCGCGGTCGTCCGGGGTGGAGCGTTTGGCTACCATCGAGTTACCTCCTTGTCACAGCCAAGCGGTCAGCAGCAGCCGCACGGTCATCGGTCGGCCGGCCGTGTAGTGGATCGCGGGAATGGCGCTGCGCGGCTCGCTCGGGTCGAACCACGAGGCATAGTGGTAGACGCCCTCCATGACTTGCGCGCCGAGCGCGTTGGTCACGGCCATGGTCAGGTCGTAGCGAGGCCAGCGCCATCCCGCGCTCAGGTCGAGCAAACCGTAGCCCGAGGCCGTGGCGCCGTGCGCCAGCTCGCGCGTCGCGCACAGGTCGAGCTCCAGGCCGCCGTGGGGGCCCGAGACCTCGCCTGCCCACAGCGCCGCGCGCCCGAGCCATGGCGTCGAGCCCGGCACCGGGTTGCCCGAGCGCAGGAAATGGGCCGACAGCGCCGTGCCTTCCAGGGCGAGCTCGAGCCACGGCAGCAGTCGAGCGCCCAGCGAGGCCTCGAGGCCCAGCCGGCGAGTGCCGTCGAGCTCGAGGTTCAGGTTGCTCAGGTGGTCGAACACCAGCTCGCGCTCGATCCAGGTGCCGAAGGCCGCCACGCGCAGCTCCAACCCGTCGAGCGGCCGCAGCAGGCTGCCCAGCTCGACGGTGTCGCTGGTGGTGATGCGCGGCCGCCCTCCGCCGTACTGCGACAGCGACTCGTCCTCGATCGTTTCCGGCGGCGGAGCGGCGATGGAGCGCGGCTCGGGTGAGCGCAGGCCGCGGCCGTAGGCAGCGAAGAGCTGGAGCCAGGTGGCGAGCGGCAGCCGCAGGGCGGCGCGCGGTGAGGCCGCGCCGAGCGCTTGGGCTGCTGGCGGCTCGTACGCCTCGCTCACGCGGTAGAGGAAAAGGTCGCCGCGGATCGAGGGCAGCAGCTCCAGCCATCGCAAAGGACGCAGCCTAAGGCCGAGATAGGCGTGGATCTGGTGGGTCCTGATCTCGAGCTCGCGGCCGCGCTGCCATGGTAAGCCCTCGGCCGTCACCCGATCGTCGCGCGGCTGCACCCCATCCACGCGCCAGCCCGCGCCACCGAGCGCCTGGGCCGCGAAGCCCAAGGGCAGATCGCGCCCGACCGACGCGAGACAGCCCCCCGAGGCGGCCCGCTCCGTCTGCAGCCTGCGGTCGCCCTGTTCTTCGTGCAGAAGCCGCCCCGTGTAGTTGTCTTCGATCGCTAGCCGACGTAGCGCAGCAAAGCCCGCGACGTCGAGCCGGCTCTCGGAGGTTTGCCGCTCGCGGCCGAACCGCAGCAGCACGCGGTCCGAGAGGCCGCGCCCGGTCGGAGCATAGGTGCCATAGAAATCCTGGGCGTCATCCAGACGCCGGACGCCGGGCGACTGCCAGCGGGCGAGCTGCGCTGACACAAGGGTGACGAGCCGATCGCGCGGGCCAAGTGGCACAGAGTACGAGGCCAACAGGGCCGTGCGAACCGCCGCACGGTCGAGGCCAAAGCCGGGGTCGTACACAGCTTCGGCCGCCGCGAATGAGTCGGGGGGTACGCGGCCGGGTGCGATCACGGCCGCGGTCCGTAGCCGTCCGTGACTGTCGAGTTCGGTGCGCAGCAGCTTGGGTCTGGCTTCGGCCGGCACCCCCAACTCGAAGCGCACCGTGCCCGCGGTGGCGAAGTCGCCCTGAGTGGGAAGAAACGAGCCCTTGTCGACGTGGATTTCCCGCACCACCTCGGGGATGATGCCGTACAGATCCACGTAGCCGTGGCCATGCACGTTTCCGCGCTCGTTGAGCGCGATGCCCTCGAGCAGCACCTCCACGTCAGTGCCATGAGCTGCGTCGAAGCCCCGCAGGACGATTTGGTGTCCCTTGCCCTCGGCGCCGTGCTGCACGATGCGCAGCCCCGAAACCCGTGCCAACAGCTCGCTGCCGGAGGTCGGTAGCGCTCGCTCGATCTGCTCGCTCGAGATGCGCGCTGCGCTGACGGCCATGGGCGGCTGGGGAGCCGTGACGATCACCTCGATCGGCGGGGCGCCCGTCTTGGCGGCGGCGGCCTGCTCAACCACTCCGTCGCCTTCGCTCGCATCCTGGACCGGCTTGGGCTCGCCAGCACGGGTCGGCACAGGCAAGGCAAACGCGGCCAAAAGGAGCACGGAACAGGGCAGAGACGAAGCCCGAGCGCGCTTTCCCCGAAAGGCCGACGTTGGTAATACGAAGTCGAAAAACGTAACACCAACCGTTCACCAGGCCTCCGTGCCTTGTCAAGCGACCCGTGGGCCTACGCGCGCCCGCAAGATCGGCTCCCTTGGTTGCTGCCGGCCTGCTCGGCGCGTGGTACGAAGCTCAGTCGTGGGCTCAATAGCCCCGACGCCCTGAGGGTTCATGCCAGAATCATCTCTGTACGTGCTCAGCACGACGGCCTTCGTCGTCGCGCTGACGCACACTTTGGTGGGCGTGGATCACTACCTGCCCTTCGTCGTGATGGGACGGGCCCACCGCTGGAGCACCGTTCGTCTGGTGCTCGTCACGGCGCTCTGCGGCCTCGGGCACGTGCTGTCGTCGATCGCGCTGGGCTTTGTCGGCATCGGCTTGGGCATCGCCGTCGGCACGCTCGAGGGGGTGGAGGCCGAGCGGGGCGAGCTGGCCTCGCTGCTGCTCATCGCCTTTGGGCTAGCCTACGCGGTCTGGGGGCTGCGCCGGGCCTACCGCGGACGGCGGCACAGCCACGCGCACCATCACGTCGACGGCTGCGAGCACGAGCACGACCATGACCACTCGGGTGCGCATCGCCATGCCCATGCCGCCGAGAGCACCACGGCCTTCTGGGCGCTGTTTGTCATCTTCGTGCTCGGGCCGTGCGAGCCGCTCATTCCGCTAGTGATGGTGCCCGCGGCGCACCACAGCACCGCGGGCGTGGTCGTGGTGGCGTTCGTGTTCGGCGCGGTGACCATCGCCACCATGCTGACCATGACCTTGCTGCTGAGCCGCGGCCTTCGCCTGGTGCGCATCCAGCGCCTGGAGCGCTACTCCCACGCCTTGGCGGGCGCTGCGATCATGGTCGCCGGGCTGCTCATCGCCTTCGTCGGGATTTGAGAGGGTGTAGAACACCCTCTGCGGCGCTCGCCCGAGCGGCTCAGGGAATGCAGGTAATGGTGTAGCTCGAGTAGTGGTAGTAGTGCGTGTCGTAGGTGCAGTCGACCAGCAGCGTTTCGTCGCCGGTACAGCTCAGGTTGTAGAAGACGCCGCAGCCAGTGCAATTGCCGCAGTGCCAGCTGTGCTCGGCACCGCCGCTGAAGCCGAGCTGGCGACACACGACGCCCACCCACGCGTTCGAGAGCCGGGTGTAGACCCCGCGCCACTGGCCGTCGTAGAAGGTCTCGGGGCGGCCTGAGGTGGTGCCGTTG
>CAYTYV010000554.1:0-4086 GCA_964441055.1 uncultured Polyangiaceae bacterium
AAAACCTGGTTCGCTACCTGCGGGAGCAGCGCGAGGCCACGGGCACGCTGCCCACCGACCGGGCGATCACGGTCGAGCGCTTTGCCGACGAGGTGGGCGACTGGCGGCTGTGCATCCTCTCGCCCTTTGGCCGCCGAGTCCACGCGCCGTGGGCCATGGCCATCGCCACGCAGCTCGCCGAGCGGAGCGGGTTCGAGCCGCACATGACGTGGAGCGACGACGGCGTGGCCCTGCGCTTTGCCGATGCTGAGCGGCTGCCCGACCCCGAGCTGTGGTTGCCCGACCCGGACGAGGTCGAGGAGCTCGTGGCGAGCTGGCTGCCCAGCTCTGCGCTGTTCGCCAGCCAGTTCCGCGAGAACGCCGCCCGTGCCCTGCTGCTGCCGCGACGGCGCCCTGGAGCCCGCATGCCGCTGTGGGCGCAGCGGCTCAAAGCGCAGAACCTCTTGGGGGTGGTCCGGCAGTACCCCTCCTTTCCCATCGTGATGGAGACCGTGCGCTCGTGTCTGGAGGAGGCCTTCGACCTGCCCGCGCTGGTCGAGCTGCTGCGAGCCATCCGCAGCGGCGAGGTGCGCGTTTGCGAGGTCGGAACCGCGTCGGCCTCGCCCTTTGCCCGCTCGCTCTTGTTCGCCGAGGTGATGACCACCATGTACGAGGTCGACGTGCCCGCGGCCGAGCGTCGCGCTCAGGCGCTGGCGCTCGATCCAGCGTTGCTCGGCGAGCTGCTGGGCCGCCCTGCGCAGCGCTCGCTGCTGGACGCCGAGGTGATCGCCCAGACCGAGCAGAGGCTGCAATGGCTCGACGCGAGCCGAGCCATCCGCGAGCCGGACGACCTGCACGACGCGCTGCTCGTGCTCGGCGATCTCAACGCCTCCGAGATCGCCGCCCGCGCGGGTCAGGCGACCGAAGGCTGGCTCGGCGAGCTGCGGCGCCAAGGGCGGGCGCTCCCCATCGCCCTGGGCGGCGAGCGCCGTTGGATTGCCGCCGAGGACGCTGCTCGATACCGAGATGCCCTGGGCGCGGCCCTGCCCGACGACACGCCCGCGGCCCTGGGCGCGCCGACCGAGCGCCCTCTGGAAGCGCTGCTAGCCCGCTGGGCGCGCGGCCACGGCCCGTTTCGGGCAGACCAGGTAGCCCGCCGCTGGGGCCTCGACACCGCCGAGGTCGAGCGGGCACTGGAGCCCTTGCGCCAGCGCGGCCAGCTCGTCCACGACGAGCTATCGCCCGACGGCACCGAGCCCGAGTGGTGCGACGCCGAGGTCCTGCGCCAGCTCAAACGCCGCGCACTGGCGCGCGCCCGCAGCGAGGTGGAGCCGGTCGACGCCAAGACCCTGGCCCGCTTCCTGCCCGCCTGGCACGGCCTCGATCAGCCCGCGCGGGGTCCCGCAGCCCTCGAGCGGGCCATCGCGCAGCTCGAGGGCCTGCCGCTTTCCTTTGCCGAGCTCGAGCGCGCTATCCTGCCGTCGCGGGTGGCCGACTACCAGCCCCGCATGCTCGACCAGCTCGGCGCTGCGGGACAGCTCGTGTGGGTGGGCTCGGGCGCCCTCGGAAGCCGCGACGGACGGGTGGCGCTGTGCCGCAGAGACCGCGTGGCCCTGCTGCTCGGCGAGCCAGCGGACAGCTACGGCGACGACGGTCTAGAGCGGGATATCGTCGAGCACCTGCGGGCCCGTGGCGCCTCGTTCTTCGTCGACCTCGTGCTGGCGCTCGGGGCGAGCAGCCAGGGCGCCGTGCTCGAGGCACTGTGGGCGCTGGTCTGGCGCGGGCTGGTCACCAACGACACCTTCGGGCCGCTGCGCGCCTGGCGCTCTGGCGGCCTGGGCCGACGGGCTGCCGATGCTCGGCGCGCCGCCCGCCTGGCCGCCGGTCGCTGGTCGCTGGTCGAGCAGCTGCGCAGAGCGGACGCGAGCCCCACCGAGCAGGCCCACGCCCGCGCCAGCGCGCTGCTCGGTCGACATGGCATCGTGACGCGTGAAGCCGCGCGCCACGAGCAGCTCCCGGGTGGCTTTGCCGCCGTCTACCCCGTGCTGCGGGCCATGGAGGACGCGGGCGCCGTACAGCGCGGCTACTTCGTGGCCGATCTCGGCCCCAGCCAGTTCGCCCAGCCTGGCGCAGTCGAGCGCCTGCGCGCCGTCCGCCAGCGTTCGCCCAGGCAGGCGGTGCAGGTGCTGGCGGCCGCCGATCCAGCCAATCCCTTTGGCGCGGTGCTGCCGTGGCCCGCGCCGCGCGCGCCCGACGCTGGGCAGCCCCGTCGCGCACCCGGGGCAGCGCTGGTCATGCGCGGGGGCGAGCCCGTGCTGTTTCTGGACCAAGGAGCGCGACGGCTGCTGACCTTCGAGCGGGCCAGCGAGCCCGCTGCGCTCGTCCAGGCGGCACGTGCGCTCGAGCAGGTGGCCGCGCGCCGTCGACGCAAGGAGCTGCGCATCGAGCGCATCGACGGCGAGCCCGCCCGCCGCTCGAGCTGCGCTCCTGCCCTGCTCGAGGCCGGCTTTGCCGAGGACCTGAAGGGGCTGGTCCTGGAAGCCCATTGAAACGGAGCGCCAATCCGTGGTGGTCAGGTGCACCTATATGTGGCACAATGTGGGCTACTTGCTGAGAGTCTTGGACCGACGTCCAGCGGGAGTCGGTTCGGCTCGGCGCGGCATCTCTTTTCTAAGCACGCAGCATCACGCGTCTTTTCGGTAGTCACGGGCGGGCGAGGCAGCTGCCCAACATCCTTGACGCGACCCCGCGTACATCCATTCAGGAGGCCCCCATGAAACGGTGGACACTTCTCTCTGTGTTGGCCACGGCAGCCCTTCCTCTAGCGCTCGGCGACTGCGTCATCGAGGAAAAGAGGAACAAGGGCGACGATGACGACGACGACAACGACTCGGGGGTGAGCTATGTCGCGTTTGCCGACGCCAACCTCGAGGCTTGCAGCCGCGAGCACCTGAGCGTCCATCTGGGTCGCCCCGAGCTGATGGAACCGGCCGTGGACATCCTGCCCGAGGAGGTCACCGACCTGCTCCACCTCGACTGCCAGGACCGCGGAATCCAGAGCCTGGACGGACTCGAGCACTTCACCGGTCTCACCACCCTATCGCTATGGGAAAACGAGGTCAGCGACTTGACGCCGCTCGCAGAGCTCACCGGGCTCGTACACCTAGAGCTCGGCCACAATGCCGTCGCCGATCTGACGCCGCTCGGGGGGCTTGCGGCGCTCGAGCGGCTAGGGCTTTCGATCAACTACGCCGCCGACCTCAGCCCGCTCAGCGGTCTGAGCGCGCTACGCTGGCTCAACCTGGACCAGAACCAGATCGTCGACCTCGTCCCCATCGCCGCGCTGCCGCAGCTCGAGTGGGTCACGGTGGAGCACAACCCCATCGGCGACAGCCCCGTGGTGACCGAGCTGGCCGATCGCGGCGTGATCATCTACGCCGACTACTCGGATGCTGGGAGTGCGGCCGCGTGGCATTCCTGGCCGCGCGATGATGGGCGGAAGCCGAGCTCCTTCGGTGGGCCCTTCGGCGCTCGCGGCGTGCTCGCCGCCCAGGTGGCGGCCGACGGCACGGTATCCCTGGCTTACCGCGCAGGCGGTCGGCTGCATCCGGTCATCCCGGAGTTCGCCGGGAGGCTGCACGCTGAGGCAGGCGTCGTCTACTACCGCAGGGGCCAGCAGGACGTGGCGGTGGGCACGGTGGGGCAGCGCACCGAGCTGTGCGCTGGAGCCTACGCCGCGGCGTGCACCTTGTCGCTGGGCACCAAAGCGGCCTCGACCGAGCGGAGCCCCTACGGGCGGGCGAGCGGGCCCGTGGTCACGGCCGCGCTGACCCTGCGGGGCAACGCCGCGCGACGCTACTACGACGTAGCCGTGCCCTATGGCGCTGCCGACACCGGTCTGATGCCCTACGTCTTCGCCTCCCCGAACCAGGCCGACGCTGGAAGCTGCCTGTTTATGTCCAACTCGGGCGTGATGGAGGTGCTCATGAACCAGCACCTGCCGCTCGATTCCTTCGACTACGATGGCGACACCGATCTATCCGAGCGCTACCTGATGAACGCCTCGGACCACGTCAGCAGCAACGACGTCCGCTGGACGCTGACCGA
>CAYTYV010000555.1:0-4083 GCA_964441055.1 uncultured Polyangiaceae bacterium
GAGGTGCTGGTAGCCTTCGTCGATGGCAACCCGGATGAGCCCATCGTGGTCGGGCGCGTGTTCAACGCCCTGCAAGGCGTACCCTACAAGCTGCCGGATCACATGACCCGCACCGTCTGGCGGAGCTGCTCGTCGCCCGGTGGAGCGGGCTACAACGAGATCATGTTCGAAGATCTGGCCGACGAGGAGCTGCTGTGGGTTCGGGCGCAGAAGGATCACCAGCGCCTCGTGCTGAACGACGAGGCCATCGAGGTGCGCAATGCCCGCTCCAAGTCCGTCGCCGCCGACGAGACCGAGTCGGTGGGAGCAAACCGGACCGAGACGGTTGGCGCCGATCGGCTCGAAACGACCGGTGCCAACCGGGCGATGGTCACCGCAGCCAACCAGTCGTTGGCCATCGGGGGCGCCTACCGCAAGAGCATCAAGGGCAGCTCGACCACTATGATCGGCGGCTCGGCCGGCTGCTTCGTGAAGGGCGACAGCAGCGCCATCGTCGACGGTGTGGACAAGACCTACCTGAAGTCGGATGCCCACCTGCACATCGGCGGCGATCACAATGCCAAGATGGAAGGCGACGTCTCGCTCACCATTGGCGGCGATCAGCACATCAAGGTGAGCGGTCTGTGTGCCTTGGAGGCCGGCGATGAGATCCACCTCAAGGCGGGCAACAAGTGCGTCATCGAGACCAACGACATCACCATCGCGGGCGGCGGCGGGTTCATTCGCATCGACCAGGTCGGGGTGACGATCAAGGGCAACATGGTGTTCGTCAACAGCGGCGGATCGGCGGGCAGCGGCAGCGGCGCATCGCCGACGGAGCCGGAGGATCCCGAGGAGCCCGAGGAAAACGAAGAAGAGGGCGACAGCAGTGGCGA
Organism: uncultured Polyangiaceae bacterium; assembly: GCA_964441055.1. Taxonomy (GTDB): domain Bacteria; phylum Myxococcota_A; class Polyangia; order Polyangiales; family Polyangiaceae; genus JACQWT01. The sequence goes on from CAYTYV010000555.1 coordinate 876, forward strand.
CGAGGCCGTCTCACTCAAAGAGCCGAGTTGAGGACAAGGAATGATATGGTGGAGGGGAGCCCACCAAGGAGCTGATGATGCCTTCTGCAGCACGCATTTCGGACTCGCACACCTGCCCGATGGTAGAAGGCGGCACGGTACCCCATGTCGGGGGGCCTGTCGCAGCGGGTGAGCCGACGGTGCTCATAGGATTCCTGCCAGCGGCTCGGGCCGGCGATCAGGCCACCTGCGTCGGCCAGCCCGACACCATCGCCAAAGGCGAGCCCACGGTGTTGATCGGCAACAGGCCGGCGGCTCGGCTTGGGGACCAGACCTCTCATGGGGGCTCCATCGTGGCGGGCTGCCCCACTGTGGAGATCGGCTCGTCGGGCCAAGGAAACGCGCTGGTGGTGGCGGCGCTGAAAGGCTCGCCGTTCTGCGAGGAGTGAAGCGACGAATGACGCCCCGGTGGGGCGTCGAGGCGACCATCACGATGCGGCTCATCATCGAGGTGAAGTGCGGGCCTCTCGCGGGACAGCGGAGGGTCGTTCAGACCGACGAGCTGTGGGTCGGCCGCAGCACCCGGGCAGATCTGAAAGTCGACGGTGACGAGCAACTGGCGGTCAAGCACTTCGCGCTGGTGCGGGAAGGCGAGGCCCACTGGCTGCGCACCCGGGAGGGCAGTCCCACGCTGCTCAACGGTGAGGAGGCCTCCGATACGGAGCTGCGGCATTGCGACTGGATCCGTGCGGGCGACACCGACTTCATCGTCTACCGCGAGGGCGCGCTCTACCTTCCCGATGCCGCTGAGGTCATCGCCCAGAGCCCGGCTCGCACCACGGCGCTGCAGGCGCTGCAGGCGCTGCCCTCGCGCCGCTATGCCGTGCTCGATGCGGCGCGGGAGCGGCACATCTGGCTGCTGCTCATGTGCGTCCCGGAGCGCTGGCAGTCGCTCTACGAGGGCGCCGACGCGACCAAGCTGGCCGCCGCGTGCCCCTACCTGGTGGAGCTGGGTGATGCCGAGCAGGGAGGTCTGGCCGAGCAGCTGATCGCCCAGGGCTGGGGCAACAGCTGGGGGATCTTCCTATCGTCGAGCCGGCCGTTCGCGGCGGTGCGGCGGCACCTGCGAAAGCTGCTGAAGGTCACCATCGAGGGCGAGACCAACCGCGCGTACTTTCGCTTCTACGACCCGCGGGTGCTGCGCGACTTCCTGCCTCTCGCGACCGTGAAGCAGCGAACCTCGATTTTCGATGAGATCGATCCGATCCTCCTCGAGGACGAGGCTGGCGAGGTGCGCGTCTACCAGCGGAGCGATCCGGCCGTCTGATCCGACCTGTACGGCTCTAGACTGGCTCCCAGGCCTCCCCATCCAGATCGGGAAACGTCACCTGGCAGCTTCCTGGGTCGATGTGGTCGATCCGGGCACGGCCCTTCGAGTCCAGCCGTCCTTCTCTCGTCGTGCCATCGGCGAGCTCGATGCGGTAGCGCTCGCCGACGATGGGCTCGTCGTCATCCCCGATGAGTTCGATGGCGATCCAGGTCAGCTCCTCGACAGGTTGCTCTTTCGGCGCCAGCGGCGGCTCCTCGACGAGCTCCTCCGTTGTCCGGGACTCTGCCACTCCCAGGTCGTCCGGGCTCAGGGGGGCGCGTTCGAACAGCGACCACACGCCCCGCTCGAGCAGCTCGGCGATGCGACGCAGCACGGCCGCGTCATCGGCCTGACCGGCGGTGATGGCAAACGGCGACTCGGCGAGCAGGTGCCGCAGGGTCCTCATGTTGGTCCCCACAGCCGCCAGCTGGCGCAACCTCACGAGCGCTGCCGCTCGGGTTGGAAGCCTTACCAGCCGGGAGCTGCGCCAGGCTGGTGAGCCAGCGAGACGCCCGCGGTCATCCTTCAGAGCCTCCGGCGAGATCTCGCGCCACACGGGTCGGAGCTCGACTCGGTGGGTGTGGGCGTCCAGATCGTGACGGTGCTTCCCCATCCTAGCGCTTCTCCTGCGTCGGGCGAGGCGTGACGTGCGATAACCCCACAGCCTTCAGCGAAACAGCCTCGCCGCCCTCTTTCGGCGGGTGCTGGTGGGCATCGGCCTGCTGGTTCAGGTGGACGTCGGCGAGCAAACGGACTCGAAAGCTCGGGCAGATCGGTAGCAGCTTCGCCACCTCTTCCGGTAGATAGACGGTCTCCGGAGGCCGATCGCCTTCGATGGAGAGCGCTCCGTGGAGGAAATCGCCGCCGAACACGCTGTGGATCTCGTAGGCCCGATCCTTGACCAGCAACCGCTCGGTCTCGATCGCCAGGAAGTGCCCCGGCAACGAGGGTGCGGCAACGGCGAAGACGCCGCGTATCTCGTGGACGTGTCGGTCCACGATGGAGCGGATGCTGGCGGCGGCCGAACCGAGCAGCTTGCGCGCGTGTTTCAGCTTGCGGTCGAGCTCATCGCCAGATGCCAACGCGCCGGCCAGATCCGCGGTGACGAGCAGCATCTTCTCGGGATCGAAGAGCACCCTCAGATCCCCTTCCAGCAGCACGAGCGGCGGTATGTACTTGCCGTCGTCGCGATAGGCTCGGTGAGCCTCGCGGTGCAGCTGGTCCCGATCGGCCGCTGCCCCCCGAGTGATGATCTCGAAGACGTCGCGATGGTCCTCCGGCAACCCTTCTGCGGCGGCGTCGAGCGCGGCGGCCTCGGTGTCCACCGGTCGCTCCTCGGCCTCGTCGAGAAGACTGCTCCAGCGCTCGACGCTCCGTATCCGCTCCATCTGCTCGGCGTCGTACCAGAGAAGATGGTTGACCTCTTCAGCATGCGGAGCCGCCGTGGCCGCTTCCGATGATGTGGCAACCTGGGAGGACGGCCGCGGTGGGGACGGTGGAACCCATCGAGCCTCGGCCTGCTCGTGCTCCGGTCGGCTCACCGCGGCATCCGGGCTTCCGGTGTCTTGCGTCCATGGGCTGGCTGTGCCGCGCCCACTGGTGGTGCTGTCAAAGGGCAGCACCGAATCCCGGACAAAGGTGTCTACCTGCTCCCCTCTCAAAGATAGCGTCTTCTCGAGCGGGTGCTCCTGAGTCTCACCGGCCCGATCCGGTCCGGCCGGTGGCTCGTTCCCGCGGCTGTCCTTCTTGCTCATTGTGCAACCTGTGCTGGTGAACGGACCGCGATGTGTCAGATCCCGTCGCACCCATGATACTACCTGAAACCCGAGCTGGGGAGACTAGCTCCCTGTTAGGCTGGAT
>CAYTYV010000556.1:0-4073 GCA_964441055.1 uncultured Polyangiaceae bacterium
GATCTCGAAAGCACCCTGGTCAACCACCCGCCCATGATCGGCACCATCAAGCTGGGCATGATGATCATCCCGTGGGAGAACCGCGAGCGCTTCGGCCGGCTGACCTTCGACCTGCGCTTCGAGGGCGAGTACCACTCCGAGGGCCGCGACTACTCGGAGCTGTTCGACGCGCTGGGGTCGAGTTCCGCCGCCTCGCTGCGCAACCCGCGCTGGGCGCGCTACCGCGACAACTGCCCCAGCGGCCGTTGCGAGCCGGGACGGCCCAAGAGCGTGATAGACCTGGGATCGGAGAAGACGTACTTCAACGGTTTGACCGTGGTCGAGGCCTTTGGCTCCTACCGCACCTCGGGCTCGGTGATGTGGCAGGCCAGCGAGTACTTCAAGCTGGCCGCGGGGATGGGGGTACGCTGGGACCAGGGTCACGGCATCAGCCACGACCAGCCATGCAACCCGGACTTCAAAGACGACGTGGGCAAGAGCGGACCGTGCCACACGGGTGACCTCGACCAGGGAGGCATCACCGCTACGGGCGTGCCCAACTCCGCCTACCGAGCGACGGTCAACGCCGTTGGGCGACGGTTCTTCGTGGACGAGAGCATCACCTTCGACGTGTTTGCGCGAGGTGTGGTGATGTTCTGATGCGCTCGGCCGCGGGCGCGAGCGCGGGGGCAAGGATGCGAACGCGATGCCCGGGGGCGGTGGCTGTCGCGCTGGGCGCGTGGCTGCTCGCCGCGCCGAGCTGGGCCGCCGAGGGGCCCGCTGCCGCGGCGAACGCGCAGGCTGCGGCGCCCCCAGCGGCAGCCCCGCCGCAAGCCGCACCCGCCGCCGTGCAAGCGCCCGCACCCATCGAGGCCGTGGTCCTGCCCACCCGGGTGGAGATCGGCGGCGCCCCGATGCCCCCCGCGCTCAAACGGACGGTGGCCAAGCTCGACGCGCTTTTGACCGACACGGCGCAGGACCTAGGGCTGGTCGTCGATCTGAGCGCCCCGCCCAGCGCTCGGCAGGGCGCCGACGAGCTCGGGCTCGTCGAGGCGGCACAGCGGAGCGACAAGGTGGCCATCCTGCCCATCCTGCGGCTCGAGACCGAGCCCACGGCCGAGCCGCTCTTGGAGCTGCGCATCGTGGCGGCGGCCCCAGCGCAGCGCACTTTGCGCAGCCGGGTCGAACGGGTGCCGCCCGACAAGCTCGCCGTGCGGGCCGTGGTCATGCTGCGGGACGTGGTCGCCGAGCTGGCGCTGGTCCAGGTCGACCGGCCGAGGGCCAGGCCAGCAGTGGATCTCGCCGAGCCCGTGCACAGTATGGGTCGGGCCATTCTGGCCACCAACGCCACGCTGTACGGCGGCTACCTCGGCTACTCGCTACAGCGGGCCAGCGGCTCGGATGACCCGCGGCTTCTGTACCCGCTCATCGCCGTGGGTGCGGGAGCGGGCCTTGGCGCGGCCATCATCGTGGCCGACGAGTGGGACGTGGGCGTGGGAGATGCCTGGTATCTGGCCGCGGGCGTGTGGTGGCCCGCGGTGGCCTCGCACCTGATCTTCGAGGGGCGCTTCGGCGACGTGGAGAGCATGGGCGACGACGACGCCTGGTCCTTCGGGGTGGTGGGCTCCACCGTGGGCCTGGGCCTGGCCTCCGTCGGCCTGCTGAACCGCGGCATGGGCGACGGCGGCGCCGCGCTGGCGCACTCGGGCGGTGGCATCGGCCTGCTCGTCGGCGGGCTGTGCGAGATCGCCCACACGGGCACGGCCGAAGAGGTGCCCTTGGGCGGATTCGGCTACGGCGCGGCCGCGGGCTGGGTCATCGCCTCGGCCACGGCCATCGTCTACCACCCGCCCGCCACCAACGTGCTGGCCATCGACCTGGGCCTGGTGCTGGGGGGGCTCGGCGGCGCAGCTGCGGCCAGCCCCCTGCTGTTCGACGCGCCCACGGCGGGCGAGACGCGGGGCTGGGTCGGGGCGACTGGCGCGGGCATGATCGGCGGTGGCACCCTGGCCTGGTACCTCTCGCACGACGAGCCCGAGGGCGAGCCGCACGGCGAAAGCGAGCCGCAGGGCGCGCTCGGCTCTGATCCCCGCGGGCTGGTGCACCGCTGGGGGGTGCCCATGCCCACGGCCCTGGGCGCGGCCCGGCTCAGCGGCGAGCAGGCGCGCAGCGGGCTCGGGCCCGAGGCTCTGCCTCCAGCAATGGGGGTGAGCTGGCGCTCGGAGCTCTGGTAGCCGTGCTGGACTCGGTCCAGGGGGCTCTGAGGGCGTGGTGACCAAGGCGCGAGATCGCGAGCTGGAGGTGACGGCCGAGCTTGCCGGGCTGCGGCTCGACCAGGTTGTGGCGCGCGAGCTGCCCGGGCTAGGGCGCGCGGGCGCTAGACGGCTGTTTGCCGCTGGCCGAATCCTGTTGCGCGGTTCCAAGGGCAAGTGGCGACGCGCGAAAAAGGGCGAGCTAGCCCGAGCGGGGCAGCGACTGCTCGTGCGCGCCACAGCGGGCGAGCAGATCGATTTCAATGGCGAGACAAACGGCCGCGGGGGCGCTGCGGCTCGGCCCGACCCCGACGCCCTGCTGCGCGTGCGGCTCGAGACCGAGCTCGTGGTGGTGGTCGAAAAGCCCGCGGGCCAGCCGTCCGCCCCCTTGCGCCCTGGCGAGGGCGGCACCGTGGCCAACGCGCTCGTGCATCGCTATCCCGAGATGGCCCGGGTCGGCTACAGCCCGCGCGAGCCAGGCCTGTGCCACCGCCTCGATAACCACACCTCGGGCCTGCTGCTGGCGGCGCGCACCAAGCCGATCTTTGACTGCCTCGCAGGCGCGCTCAAGCAGGGTCGGCTCGACAAGCGCTACCTCTTAGTATGCAGCGCCAAAGACCTGCCCGACGAGGGGCAGATCGAGGCGCCGCTTGGCCCGCATCCCAAAAACCGTCGCAAGGTGCGGGCCTGTAGCCATCCGCGCGAGGCAGCGCGCGCGGGCGCCCGAGACGCCATCACCCGCTACCGCGTGCTCGAGCGCCACGGCGAGCTGGCGCTTGTTCAGGCTGGAGCGCCGCGCGCCGTGCGCCATCAGATCCGCGCACACTTCGCCAGCATCGGTCACCCCATTGCGGGCGACCGGCTCTACGGCGCGGCCGACATCTCCGGCTTCGAGCGTCACGCCCTTCACGCCAGCTTCATCGGCTTTGCGGGCGACGACCTGGTCCCGCCCTTCGAGGTGAGCTCGCCGCTTCCCGAGGAGCTTCGCAGGCTGCTCGGCTGAGGGGCGGCGCGAGGCACGCAGCCTCAAGTTGAGTATCGTACGACCCTGTATTTGCCCCGTTCAGTCGTCGAGCGGCGCCTCGGTGCCGAGCACCAAGGCCAGGCCGGCGAGCACCTGGCGCAGCCGTGCGGGGCCGAGCGCGCCCGAGCGCTCGGTGAGCTTGTTTCGATCCATGGTGCGTAGCTGCGTGACGTTGACCACGCACGGCCACGGCAGCCCGGCCTCGCCCTTGCGCAGCCGCACGTTGCCGGGCATGGCTGCCAGGCGCAGGTTCGAGGTGATGGCCGCCACCACCGCCGTCCGGATGGCGCTGCGGTTGAATCGGTCGTGCTGCACCACCACCGCGGGCCGCCGCCCCCCGAGCTCCGAGCCATCGCCGACAAGGCGCACCCAGTAGACCTCGCCTTGCCTCATCACCAGGCCTCGTCGTCCCACCGCGCCCCCGCGGCGTCCAGCTCCTCGGCGTCTCGTCGCTGCTCTTCGGCGAGCTCCTCATCGGCGAAGAGCTCGTCGAGCGCCCGAGTGATCTTCACATCCCTGCGCGCGCGCACGGCAGCCTCCAACACCCGGTTGATAAAGCGGTTACGCGACTCCTTGCGTTGGCGAGCCTCCCGGTCGATGGCCTGAAGTAGCTCGACGGGCACGGCGATAGCGGTCTTGGTGAGGGGCATGGTAATCCCTTTGTTACTCTCTATCAGAGTACCACAGCGCTGTGGCTACAGCAAGCGGCGCCCCGCCCCCGCTTCGCAGCGACGGGGCCCTGTTCTGAACCTGGGTTGGCGCGAGGCGGTGGCCCCTACTGCGGAATCACGCAGCGAAGGCCCACGGTCGCGAAGTAC
>CAYTYV010000557.1:0-4006 GCA_964441055.1 uncultured Polyangiaceae bacterium
GATGGGGGCTCCGGGCGTCGCTTCGCTCCTTCCTCTGCCCCCAAACCCCCGCGGGGCCTCTCCGCGCGATGCGGGGTCTATCGGCGAAGAGCTTGCTCGGTTTGCGACGGCTTCTCGACTAGCCCTTTTTGATGGCGCCGCCGAGAGTGCCGTACATGCCCCCCATCGGGTTGTTGGGCTTGGGCAAGGCGGGCACTTTGGGCGCGGCCATGGGCTTGGCGGCTGGCCCGTCGAGATCGAGCCCGTCCAAGCCCAGCTCGGAGGGATCCACCAAGGCATCTTCGAGCGCTTCCTCCTGCGTCAACGGCGGGGGCTCGGGCGCGGCTCGGGCAGCGGGCTCGGGTGCCACTTCGGGCTCTGCTGGGGGACGCGGCGCCGACTCGGCGGCGTTTTGGGGCGCGGCGGGCGCGGGTGCGACCTGGTCGGCCATCAACGGCGGCGGCTCGGGCGCCGAAGAGGGCGGCGGTGAAGGCGACGGTGAGGACGGCGGCAGCGGCGCGGCGGCTGGCAGAGGCGAGACCCTGCCCCATCGCGGAGGGGCTGGGCTAGGGGGCGTCGGGGCGATGTGGTCCTCGCGTACGCGCGCGGTGCTCTCCATCTCGTCGGAGGGCAGGGGCACGGACCTGGATCGCTCGGCCGACCAGGGGGCACCAGGGATGGACGAGCTCAGCCGAGGGGCCTGCTCTGCGCCCGAGGGCTTGGCGGGCGTGATGGCAAAGGGCGCCCGTCCGGAAGGATTCCGCATCGCTGCCGATAGCGCGCCGTCGGACAGCAGCACCGTACCGTCCTCGGGCGGCAAATCCATGGCCGATTCTGTCTGGCTGGCGGGCTGCTGAAGGTCGGGCTCGAGCGGCTCGGCGGCGCCATCTAGCGACACGGTGCTGCCCAGGTTTTCGAGGTCGTGGCTGCTTGGAGGCCCTTCGGCAAGGGCGGGCGCTGACGCTGGCATCGCTTGGGCCCATTGCCCTGGCGCAGGCCACGACACGGGCTCGCCCGCCAGCTCCAGCCCAGCGACCACGGTCATGGTCTCCAGCGCTTGCTCGGAGTCCACCGCCACATCGCCGCGCCACACCAGCGAGCACCGCTCGTGGTCCGGCTCGATGATCCATTGATCGGCGCGAAGGACGAGATCTGCGCAAGCCTCGTCCTGGCCGCGTTGGTAGATCCGCGCCAAGACCCGCACCCCGGGAAGGCGAGAGCGGAGCCGGTCGCGCTCGGGCAGCACGCCCTCGAGATCGAGCCACTCGTCGCCACAGATGGCCTCGATGCGCTGGTCGGCTGGCGCCGACTGGAAGTAGGTCCAGTCGAAGTCGGCCGGGATCTCCGCAATCGAAGCCTCCAGGGCCTGACGCGAGCAGCGGCCGAGGCGTTTGCGCCGCTCGGGGAATTGCGGGGGGATCGGGCCGACAGAGGCCACCGTGCCGTCGGGATCGGCGGGACAGAGGATGTTGGGCAGCGCGTCGTCGCTCAAGCCCCGGCCCACCCCCAGGGGGTTGTCCTCCCAGCCGATGCCCCCCAAGGCGCGCTCGTAGCCCAGGACCACGCGTTCGAATGGCTCGGGCTCGCCGTCCGGCTGGCGGTCGCCGCACACGAGCAAGCGCTTGTCGACCAGCACCGTATCGCCGCGCCCGGCTGCCAGCCGGACGTTGCGCTGGCGCGAGCTCGGCTGGTCAGCGCCAGGATAGGCGTGGCCGAACAGCAGGATCTCGGCCTTGCCGAGCCGCGGCACGGTTTCCCGCACCGCCCCCAGACTGCCCACCGCGCGGCGCGAGTCGTGACCGTCGGCGGTCCGTACGGGCTCGGCCGCGATGGGGTGCATCGCGCCTTCGGCCACCAGGGCGAAGGTCGCCTTGGCCACGATGGTCAAGTGAAGCTGTCCCTGAAAGCGCCACGCGGCGCTGCCCACGGTAAGCGGACCAACCGCGCTTGCGCGCACGGGCCAGCCCACCTGTTCCCCTGCCGAGCCCATCGCGTCCAGCCGTACCACGGGCAAGTCCGAGGCTCCAGCGGCCGAGCTGCCGAGATCCACGGCGGCTTGTCTTGGGAGACGAGGCGGACGAAGCGACCGGGGCGCTCATGCTGCGATTGCAGCGTAGCGTGGCGTGTCGTACAAAAGCGCGCGGAGGCCGCGGTGGGCAGGACGACCATCGGTATTCGTCGCGAAGACAAGAACCGTTGGGAGGCGCGCGCCCCGCTCACGCCGACCGCCGTTGAGCGCCTGGTCGACGAGCGCGGGCTCGGCGTGCGGATCCAGCCGTCGTCGATCCGTGCCTTTCCCGACGAGGCCTACGGCCGCGTGGGCGCCGAGGTGGCCGAGGAGCTGTCGGGCTGCGATCTCGTGCTCGCGGTCAAGGAGATCCCCGCCGAGCTGTTGCGCGAGGGCGGCACCTACGCCTTCTTCTCCCACACCATCAAGGGCCAGCCCTACAACCGCGCGCTGCTTCGGCGGCTGGTCGAGCTCGGCTGCACCCTCATCGACTACGAGCGCATCGCCGACCAGGACGGCCGACGGCTGATCTTCTTCGGTCGGCACGCTGGGCTGGCGGGCATGATCGACACGCTGTGGGCGCTCGGGCAGCGGCTTAGGTCGCTCGGGCAGCCCACCGCGCTGTCCGAGCTCGAGCTGACCCATCGCTACGGCAGCCTGGCCGAGGCCGAAGCTGCGGTGAGCTCGGTCGGCGAGCGGATCCGCGCCGAGGGGCTGCCCGCTCGGCTGGCTCCGCTAGTGGTGGGCATTTCGGGCTACGGCAACGTCTCGCAAGGGGCCCAGCACATCCTCGATCGGCTGCCTGTCGAGCAGCTCGGGCCCGCGGAGCTTGCTGAGCTAGGCGCGCGCTCGAGCCCGCCCCGCGATCGGCTCTTCAAGGTGGTGTTCAGCGAGGAGCACATGGTCGAGCCCACCCGGCCGGGCGCGGCCTTTGCGCTGCAGGACTACTACGACCACCCCGAGCGCTACCGAGGCATCTTCGAGCGCCACCTTCCCTGGCTGACCGTGCTGGTCAATGCCATCTACTGGACCGAGGCCTACCCGCGGCTTTTGACCCTGGACTACCTCGGCCGCGCCTTTGTCGGGCCCGAGCGGCCGCGCCTGCAGGTCATCGGCGATCTCAGCTGCGATATCGAGGGCGCGGTCGAGTGCACCACCAAGGCGACCATGCCGGATCGCCCCGTGTTCGTCTACGACCCGAGCACGTCGAGGAGCGTCGACGGCTTCGAAGGACCGGGCGTGGTGGTGATGGCGGTCGACAACCTGCCTTGCGAGCTATCCCAGGAGGCCTCCGAGTCCTTTTCCGAGGCGCTCCTGCCGCTCGTGGTCGATATGGCCCGAGCGGACTACACGCAGCCCTTCGAACGGATCGCGCTGCCGGACTCGGTCAAGCGAGCCCTGATCCTGCTGCGCGGAAAGCTCACCCCCGACTACCAATACATGACGGCGTTCCTGGATTGAGGGCGGGCTCGGACAGCCGCCGAGGCCTGGACCCACCGAACGCAGCCCAACCGAGGAGCAAACCCGATGAATACCGATACCCCCGTGAAAAAGGCCCTTGTCCTGGGAGCCGGCTTGGTCGCGCGGCCCCTGGTGCGATACTTGCTCGACCGTCCCCACTTCCGGGTCACCGTGGCGAGCCGCACGGTGCGGAAGGCCGAGGCGCTCATCGACGGTCACGAGCGCGGCGCGGCTCTGCCCCTGAACGTGGACGATGCCGCGACCTTGGACAAGCTCGTGTCCGGGCACGACCTGACCGTGAGCTTGCTGCCCGCCGACCGTCACGTCGAGGTGGCCAAGCTGTGCCTGCAGCACGGCAAGCACATGGCCACCACCTCGTACCTGAGCGCCGAGATGAAAGCGCTCCACGGCGAGGCCGCGCGAAAGGGGCTGGTCTTTCTAAACGAGTGCGGCGTCGACCCTGGCATCGACCACATGTCGGCCATGCGCATCTTCGACAGCACCTCGAAGCGGGGCGGCCAGGTCGTGTCCTTCAAGTCGTACTGCGGCGGGCTGCCC
>CAYTYV010000558.1:0-3982 GCA_964441055.1 uncultured Polyangiaceae bacterium
CCGACGTCGGACTACTCGGCGCGCTGCTGCTCATCGGCGTCGTGCTGCTCTACTTCTTGCGGTTCCGCACGCTGCTGTCGATGCTGCTGACCATCACGATCGGGGTCTTGTGCACCTTCGGGGCGACCGAGATCCTCATCGGCAATCTGAACCTCGCCACCGGCTTTCTGTTCACCATCGTAGCTGGCAACGGGATCAACCCGGGCATCATCTACATGGCGCGCTACCTCGAGGCGCGGCGTCGCGGGGTGGACTCGACCGCGGCTATCGCCGAGGCGCACCAGGAGACCTGGCTGCCCACCCTGACGGCCTCCACCGCGGCCTCGACCGCCTACGCCTCGCTCATCGTCACCGAGTTCAAGGGCTTCCACGACTTCGGCATCATCGGCGGCGTTGGCATGCTGCTGTGCTGGCTGTGCACCTTCCTTTTCCTGCCGTCCATCCTGACGCTGGCCGATCGGCTCTCTCCGCTGGACCGACCCTACCGGGGGCTGTTCGGCCGGATCCGCTACGTCACCCGCGCCGGGACGCGCTTCGGGATCCCCGCGGCGGCGCTGCTCGCTCGCGCGCCGCGGCTGATCACGGTCGTCGGGGTGGTGGCCACCGTCGTGGCCTTGGTGGCGACGGTGCGCTACGCGCTCGCCGACCCGATGGAATACGACATGAATCGGCTGCGCACCGACATGAGCGAGCGGGCCGAGGAGGTGCGGCTGACCAAGCTCGCCGAGCACATCACGGGCTTCGTGGGGATCGACGGGATGGCCATCTTGGTCGACCGGCCCGAGCAGGTCCCGCTGCTCATCGCCGAGCTCGAGAAGATTCGGGATGCCGCTCCCGAGGGCGACAAACCGTTCAAGGCGGTGCACAGCCTGCAGGACTTCGTTCCCGACGATCAGGCGGACAAGATCGACATCCTCTATCGCATCACCAAGCGGATCCGCCGCGCGCACAAGCGGGGCTTCATCGAGGACGCCGACTGGGAGGAGATCGAGCCCTACCTGCCACCTGGCAAGCCGCGCCAGTGCCTGGGGCAGGCCGACCGCCCCGCCGAATGCCTGCGTCCCTTCGCGATCGTCGACCTGCCAGGCGGCATGGCCCAGGCCTTCAGCGAGCGCGACGGCCGACGCGGACGGGTGGTGTACATCAGCCCCTGCGATCCGCCCGAGCTGGTCAACGATGCCCACTACCTGTTCCGCTGGGCGGATGCCTACCGACGCACCGAGCTACCCGACGGCTCGGTGGTGCTCGGCTCGGGCCGCGCGGTCATCTACGCGGACATCTGGGCGGCGCTGCAGAGCGACATGCCCAAGGCGGGCCTGGCCTCGCTGCTGATGACCCTGCTGGTGATTGCCATCGCCTTTCGCGGCGGCCGGGCGGCCGTGCTGGTGATGGTCTCGCTGCTATTCGGGGTCAGCTGGATGACCGGGCTGCTGGCCGCTGGCGGGGTCAAGCTGAGCTTTCTCAACTTCATCGCCCTGCCCATCACCTTCGGCATCGGCGTCGACTACGCGGTCAACGTGATGCAGCGCTACCGACGCGAGGGCCCGGGCAGCGTCCTTACGGCGGTGCGCGAGACCGGCGGGGCGGTGATCCTGTGCAGCATGACCACCACCCTGGGCTACCTGGCGTTGGTCAGCTCGGTCAACTACGCCGTGCGCAGCCTGGGCGTGGCCGCCGTACTGGGCGAGATCGCCTGCTTGCTGGCGGCGGTCATGGTGCTGCCCGGCTACCTGGTGTGGCGCGACGGCCGCCGTCGCCGCCGCGAGTCCTCGGTATCCGGAACCGTCAAATAGCGCGGCGCCCAAGCCCCGAGGGGAGGGCAGGGCGCCGCAATCGGGAAGGCGCTGGGGAACGCCGCTACGCCTTGGCCGCCTTGAGCTGCTCGAGCATCTCGGGCAGGACCTTGAACAGGTCCTCGACCAGCCCGTAGTCGGCCACCTCGAAGATCGGCGCTTCGGGATCCTTGTTGACGGCCACGATGACCTTGGAGCCCTTCATCCCCGCCAAGTGCTGGATCGCCCCGGAGAGGCCGATGGCGAAGTACAGCTTGGGGGCGACGATCTTGCCGGTTTGGCCCACCTGGATATCGGGCGAGCAGTACTCGGCGTCGCAGGCCGCGCGGGTGGCACCGATGGCCGCGCCGAATAGATCGGCCAGCGGATCGAGGATGGCGTGGAACTTGTCCTTGCACCCTCGGCCGCCCGCGACGACCACCTCGGCCTCGGTCAGCTCGGGCCGCTCGCTCTTGACCTGGTCGAAGGCCACGACCTCGACGCGCTCGGCGGCTGCGCCGGGCGCCTGGACCGCGACCGCCTCGGTCGGCGCCTCGGCTCCGCCCGGCTCGGCCGCGGCAAAGCTCGACTGGCGCACGGTGACCACGTCGATGTCGGTCGCGCCTTGGCACAGGCCGAAGGCATTGCCCGCGTACATGGGACGCTTGTAGGCCAGCTTGCCGTCACCGGGCACCAGCTCGGTGATGTCGGCGGCGTAGCCCGCACCCAGCCGGCCGGCCACCCGGGGCATGAGGTCCTTGCCAAAGGCGGTAGCGGTGGCGACGACCACCGCGTAGTCCTTGGCCACCGCCGCCACGGTCGGGGCGTAGCGCTCGGCCAGGTACGGATCAAGCGAGGCGTCGTCGGCCTGCAGCACCTTGGCGGCGCCGAGCTTGCTGAGCTCGGCCGCGGCCGCTGCGGTGCCCGATCCCATCACCAAGATCGCGTAGGAGCCGCCCAGCGCAGCGGCGGCCTGTTGGGCGAAGGTGATGGCCGAGTGCGTGGCCTTGCGAAGGGTTCCCTCACTGAACTCTGCAACGACTAGAACGTCTGCCATTTTGCTCACCCTTCCGTTCAGAGGACCTGTGCCTCGTTCTTGAGCTTGTCGACCAGCTCCGCCACGTCGGCCACCTTGATGCCGGCTTTGCGTTGAGGGGGCGACTCGAAGCGCAAGTAGTTGATCTTGAGAGAGGCATCGGCGACCAGGTCGCCGAGGGCCTTGGTGGCGAGCGGCTTGCGGCGCGCCTGCATGATGGCGGGCAGCGAGGCGAAGCGAACGCCCTCGTTGTACTTGAAGCTCTGGTCGGTCTTGAGCGAGTAGACGCTGGTCGGATTGACGATGCGCAGGTCCACGGTCACCACGGCGGGGAACTTGACCCGCACTCGCAGGGTGCCGCCGTCGACCTCGCGGCCGGCCAGCAAGCCACCGTCCTCTTCCTGGATGGTGGCGGCAAAGGTCGCCATGGGCCAGTCCAGCATCTCGGCCAGGATCTGGCCGACCTGGTTGGTGTCGCCATCGACCGCCTGCTTGCCCATCAGCACCAGATCGGGCTTCTCCTCCTCGACCAGGGCCTTGAGGGCCTGGGCGAGCACGAAGCCGTCGAGCTGACCGTCCTCGGCGTCAACGCGGATGGCTCGGTCCGCACCCGTGGCCAGCGCCGAGCGCAGGGTGGTCTCGGTGTCCTTGGGCCCGAAGGTGACCACCACCACCTCGCCAGCCCGCGCCTTGGGCTTCTTGCCGTCCTCGGTCAAGCGCAGCGCTCCCTCGAGGGCGTACTCGTCGAAGGGGTTGGGCTGCCACTCCATTCCCGTCGTGTCGATGCGGTCGCCACTGTCCGGGATGGTCACCTTGTTGGCGTTGTCCGGATCGGCAACGCGTTTGAGGGGTACGAGTATCTTCACGGCTAGAAACCTCCGGTTGGAGACGTTGACCGGCGCGGCAGGAGGACCGTGGCCCGGCGCGGGAGAGGGTCTCGGGCTCGCTCCTGCCCGTCAACGGGGTTGCCAGGGAGCTAGCTACATTGGCGCGGCGCGTCAAGGGAGCCTCTGGCGGCGTTCGCCAGCCCCTTGGGGGCCATCGGCTGGCCCCAAGGCAGGTGAGGGCCAGCCGATGACCCCCAAGGGACGAGCTGTGCGTAGCCTTGGTGATTGATTCGACGATGGGGGCTCCGGTCGTCGCGTTGCTCCTTCCTCTGCCCCCAAACCCCCGC
>CAYTYV010000559.1:0-3975 GCA_964441055.1 uncultured Polyangiaceae bacterium
CGACGCGGGCTTCCGCGAGGTCGAGGAGAAGCACCGCGCGCTGCTGCGAAAAGCGCAGGCCCTGGAGGACGAGCTGGCGATTCTCGAGGCGCAACAAGAGCACGTCGAATCGATCCAGGTCTTCTCCCTCGAGAAGCTCTCTACCGATGCCGTCACGCGGGACATCAAGGTCGAGAGCTATGGCGAGGTGGTCGAGTTCATCAGCGGGTCGTTGCGCAAGACGGCCGCGGCGCGCCGCGAGGCCCAGGCGCGCCGCGAGAAGCTGCTCCCCGAGGTGGAGGCCAGCACGCGCAAGCTCGAAGAGCTGCGCAGGCTGACCAAGCTGGAGGAGACGACCGTGGCCGTCACCGTGGCGGGCGCCGCCGGCAAAGCCAAGCTGACCCTGAAGTACGCCACCCCCGGCGCCACCTGGGAGCCGCTTCACGAGCTGCGCGCGAGCTCGACGACGCCCGATGCGGTGGAGCTCAACTCCTTCGCCGTGGTCACCCAGGCCACGGGCGAGGACTGGAACAACGCCGAGCTTTCCTTCTCCACCCAGTCGGTCTCCGACACCGAGCAGATCCCCGAGCTGGAGATGCTCGCCCTGGGCAAGACCCACGAGCGCACCCACAAGAGCACCCGGCACGTCGCCTCGTCCTTCAGCCGCGCCCAGCAGAAGTACGCCGAGCAGAACGAGCACTGGAACCTGATGAACCAGGCTCCCTCGCAACGGCAGGCCGAGCTCGAGCGCTTCCAGAGCCTCTACGCCGAGAACCTGCAGTACTTCGAGCGGGTGCAGAGCAAGACCGTGGAGATCTTCCAGGGGCTTCAGCAGCGCGGCACCACGGCCCACTTCGTCGCGAAAAAGCCGGCCATCGTGCGCTCTGACGGCCGCTCGGTGCGGATCCCCATCGGCCGCGACCGCATTGCGGCCGAGCGGCAGATCATCGCCGCGCCCGAGCGCTCCCTCAACGCGGCGGTGACGCTGCAGATGACCAACGACGGCAGCCAGCCGCTGCTACCCGGCAGGGTGGCGCGCTACCGGGACGGCGCGTTCCTCGGCATGACCGACGTGGACTTCGTGGCCCAGGGCGAGCGCTTCTCGCTGTTTTTTAGCGTGGCCGACCAGATCAAGCTCACCCGCAAGCTCGACCGCAAGCAGAGCTCGCTCGTGCGCAAGGCCCGCCACCGCATGCAGCTTTCCTTCGTCAGCACCGCCAAGAACCTCTCCTCGCAACCCGTCACCATGGTGATCGCCGAACGGGTGCCCGTATCGGAGAACACCGACATCCGCGTGAGCCGGGTCCGCATCACGCCGCGCGAGACCCCTGACGCCGAAGGCATCGCCCGCTGGACCGTGACGCTGAAGCCAGGCGAGGAGCGGCAGTTCCGCATCTCCTACCAGGTCGACTATCCCTCGTCGCTGGTCCTGGACGTCAAGCGCAAGCGGGACAGCCGACCCAAAGCGCCCAGCCCATCTCGCGCTCCAGTCGACTTCGAGGAGCGCATTCCAGACTTCGAGCAGATGCTCTGAGCCGAGCTATTCACCTTGCGCATACAGCATATATGCTGTATGGCTACAGAAGTGCCCTTGTCGGGAAAGGCCGTGGTCCGGCGGCTCAAGAAGCGAGGCTGGACTTTGGTGCAGCAAAGGGGGTCGCACGCGAAGCTGCGCAAGGACAGTGTGGTTGTCGTGATTCCGGTCCACGGAAATCAAGACCTGGGTGTAGGACTGCTGAAGTCGCTGGAGAAGCAGACCGGTGAGGTTCTCCGATGATCAGGTACCAGGCGAAGGTCTACAAGGACGGCCATAGATACTCGGTCGAGTTCCCCGATCTTCCAGGCTGCTTCTCCGAGGGGGCTACGAAGGAGGAAGCGCTGGAGTACGCCAAGGAGGCTTTGTCGGTGTATCTCGAGGCCGCCCGGGAGCCGGCTGGGGAGGCTCCGGACCCTCGCGCCCGGCGTTCCGCTCGCTACCACTGGGTGACGCCAGAGCCCTCCGTGGCCATCCCGCTGATGATCCGACAGGCGAGGCAAAGGCACGCTGTTTCGCAGCGAGAGCTCGCGCGACGCTTGGGCATGTCGGTGCAGCAGATTCAGAAGCTGGAGACCCCAGGCAAATCGAACCCCACTGTCAAGACGCTGGCTTCGATCTCCGAGGCTCTGCGGGAGCGCCTCGACATCCAATTGGTTGCGTAGGCGGATCCAAGCCCGGAAAGGCCGCTGCCGCAGCCATGGGTTCACCTACGGGCAAGGGCCCGGACCAGCTCAGCCTCCTCGATATCGAGTCGTGGCCTTGCTGCCAGTGCGCCTGAGGACGCCGCGCTCGAAGGCTGCGCGCAGATCGCGGCTCGCGGTGGCAGGGGAGATGGTCGGGAACAGCGCGAGGTAGTCCTTGCGCGAGAACTCCTGGTTGCCGAATCGATCGAGGGCCCGCTCGATACGTGTCGTCGCGTCGGGCCTGCCTGGTCGAATCGCGGTCACCAGCTCCCGTAGCGAGCGGGCAACGAGCTCGAGCATGAGCTCGACGAAGCGCGTCGACTCTCCCGCGCGGTCGCACTCGCCAAGGACCGCGTAGTAGCGGGCTTGGTTGTCCCGCACCAGGCTCTCGACTGGGAGGTGCTCGAACACTGGCTCGTGGGCGACGCAGACCACCTGCTGCCACAGCCTTCCGATCCGGCCGTTGCCGTCGCTGAAGGGGTGGATGAACTCGAGCTCGTAGTGGAACACCGCTGCCCGAACCAGCCAGGGCAGGCCGCGACGCCGACGCAGGAAGGCGAACAAGTCCTCCATCAGGTCGGGTACCCGTTGGGCCGGTGGAGCGACGTGGGCCACGCGGCTCCCTTGCAGTACGCCAACATCGCCCGCGCGCCACCGCCCAGCGTCCTCGACCAGCCCGCGCATCATGACTCCGTGCGCCCGCCGCAGGGCGGCTGAGGAGGTGGGCTTCCAGCGGCGCAGGTGCTCATAGGCCTGGTTGGCGTTGCGCACCTCGAGGATGTCTTGGGCAGGGCCCGTCACGCGCACTCCGTCGAGCACATCCGTTACCTGGTTCACCGAGAGGGTATTGCCCTCGATGGCCAGCGTCCCGTGGATGGTCCGGATGCGGTTGCTTCGGCGAAGCCGCGGTTGCGGCGCCGCACCACCGACACTCTCGAGCTTGCCCAGCTCGCGGTGGATAGCAGCGTTGAGATCGAGGATCGTCGGCGTGATCGTGATGGGGGGCGTTGACACGACTTTAATACTATCATTTGATAGTAGCGACGTCCCTGAGCTCAAGCACCCGCTGGCACAAATGCTGGCAGGCAAAGCGATGAGCCCCCGAACGCCTTCCAGGCAGCCCAGCTCGCCGCAAGAGCGCGAGTCACTCGCGCCAGAGAGAGCTGGGATATTTTGTCGAATGATTAAACAAAATGATATGCATTTAGAAAAACCATTTGACAGAATGTACATTTGAGGCCATCCTCGAGCCTCGATGAGTCCGAGCAGCGCCAGTCTGATCGAGCTGCACCACCTCGCCTGCGACAAGGGCCGTGCCTTTTCGCGGCGACGGCTGCTGTTCGAGGAAGTCCGGCGCCGTCGGGGCAAGCGGCTGGTCGGCATCGTCGGTCCGCGCGGCGTGGGCAAGACCGTTCTGCTTCGGCAGCTCGCCGCCTTGGACGACCGGGCGTTCTACCTCTCGGCCGACACGCTCGAGGGCGAGGACCTGTTCGAGGTCGTCAGCCGACTGCAGCGCGACTACGCGTTTGCGACCTTTCTCATCGACGAGATCCACTTCTGCCGCGACTACCCCTCCGCTTTGAAGAGGCTGTTCGACTTTCTCGAGGTCCACGTCGTTTTCACCAGCTCGGTCGCTCTGTCGCTCTTGGAGGCCGCACAAGACCTGTCGCGACGCGTGCGGATGCTTCGTCTGCCGCCCTTCTCGCTTCGCGAGTACCTCGGGTTCTGCTACGGGCAGGACCTGCCTCGGCTCAGCCTCGACGACATCGTCGAGCG
>CAYTYV010000560.1:0-3970 GCA_964441055.1 uncultured Polyangiaceae bacterium
AAGGTCCTACCGAGCAACGGCTCCTGGCAGGGAACCCTGCGCGCCTGCGAGCGCAGTCTGCGTCGCCTGCGTACCGATCACCTGGATCTGTACCTGCTGCACTGGCCCGGCTCGCACCCGCTCGAGGAGACCTTCGGCGCCTTCGAGCAGCTCGTGCAAGAGGGCAAGATCCGAGCCTGGGGGGTCAGCAACTTCGACGAGCGGGAGCTCGAGCAGGCCGTGTCGGTCGCTGGGGAGCATCGAATTGCCTGTAACCAGGTTCTCCACCATCTGAAGTGCAGAGCCATCGAGCACGCCGTGGTGCCTTGGTGCCAGCGACACGGGATAGCGGCGGTGGGCTACAGCCCCTTTGGCTCGGGCGACTTCCCGTCGCCGACCAGCCCAGCGGCCCGTGTGCTGCAGGGCATCGCGCAAGCCCACGGTGCTACGCCGCGTCAGGTGGCCCTTCGTTTTCTCATCAGCCGGGACGGGATGTGCACCGTTCCCAAGGCTTCTGATCCCCAGCATGTGGCCGACAACGCTGCCGCGCTTCAGTGGCAGCTCGACGAGGAGGAGATCACCCGCATCGAGCAAGCCTTTCCCCTAGGCCCAAAGCCTCGCATCCTGCCCATGATCTAGGGGAAAGGCGGACGTCGACGGCCGAGAACAGGGGCCCCTTAAGAATCGAGCTCACGCAAGTGTACGATCGATCCCAACGATCGCGCCTTGGAGAAGTATGACTCGTCCGCGGTGACCAGGCGCGCCTCCGGCTGCTCCAGAGCAAGCGCGTGGTAGAGCGTATCGAAGAGGTGGTGTTGCAAATCGCACGCCAGCGAGACCGCTCGGTGCCAGACCTCGGGCGAGGCATGGTCAGGGAGCTCGAGGTCTTGGAGGAGGGCGACCTTCTCCAGGGCCAGATCGGGGTCGAGACGCGCCAGGACCGCCGCAGCCTCTGCGAGCCAGTGGACGGGCTGCAGCAGGCAGAGGTCGCCGTGGACGAAGGCCTCCATGATGGCAAGCGCTATGTCCGCGTCCTGCTCCCCAGGTCGCTCGGGCAAGCACCACTTGATGACCACGCTGGCGTCGACCACCAGCAGACTCACGGGCGTCCCTCGTGGCGCGCGGCCTGGACCTCGTCGTCGGTCACGCTCCGTCCCTCGGCGCGGAGCGCCAGGAGGCGCTCGTAGGCCGTCCGCCGACGCCGCTTGGCCCGGGCTTCCTCCACCGCGCGCACCATCAGGTCCGCAATAACGCGGCTCTTGTTCGTGCCCGCGAAGGTCTCGTTGAAGCTGGCCTTGACTTCGTCGGGGACGCTGAAGTTGACGGTGGCCATGAGGATCCTCGCTGTTGAAATCTTCAACAAAAACGTACTGGGCTCCTTGAAGGAGATCAAGCACTCAGAGCGAACGCCACGGCAGGATCTGCACGCCTCGCCGCTCGCTCCTTCCGCCGGATCCCGGATCTACAGGTGCTGGCGTACTGGCGCCGCGCGCTAAACGAGCCCCTCCTCGCCACGGCCTTTGAGCACCCGCACCACCTCGCGCACCTGCTGCGAGCGCTCTTGCGGGACCACCAGCAAAGCGTCGTCGGTCTCGACCACCACCAAGTCGCGCACGCCCACCAGCGCGATGACGCGAGCGGTGCCCGCCTCATCGGCGCCCGAGCGCAGATCGACCACGTGGTTGCCCGCGGCATCGATCAGCACGGCGTGGGCGGGTGCGCTGTTGCCGTCGGCGTCCTTGGGCGCCAGCTCGGCGGCGGCTAGCCAGCTTCCCACATCGCTCCAGTCGAAGCTCGCGGGCACCACGCCTAGCTCGGTCATGTGCTCCATCACGCCGTAGTCGATGCTCACGGCGGGAAGGCGCGGGAACACCTCGGCGAGGCGCTCGGCCTCGCGCCCAGCGGCCGCGGCCGCGTCGAGCTCGGCCAGGCCCGCGCCGAGCTCGGGCATGTGGGCGCGGATGGCGGCCAGCATGTCGCAGGCGCGGAAGAAGAACATGCCCGCGTTCCAGAAGTAGTTGCCCTGGGCCACGAGCTCTTCGGCCTTTGCGCGATCGGGCTTTTCGACGAAGCGGCGCACCCGCAGCACCCCGGAAAGCGCGCTCGGCTCGCCCGCCTCGATGTAGCCGTAGCCGGTTTCCGGATGGGTGGGACGCACGCCGATGGTGGTGATGAGGCCAGTGCGCGCACTGGCGATGGCCTTCGAGAGCGCGTCCCGGTAGGTCCGCTCGTCGCCGATGTGGGGGTCGGCGGGCAAGGCCATGACGACGGCCTCGGGATCGTCGCGCGCGATGGTGGCTGCAGCCCAGCCGATGCAGGGCGCGGTGTTGCGGCCGACCGGCTCGACCAGCATCTGCTCGCGGCCGAGCTCGGGCAGCACCTCCAAGGTGGCGTCGACCAGGTGCGCGCCAGTCGACACCCAGATGTGCTCCCAGCCGCACAGCGGCACCAGGCGTTCAGCCGTCTGCCGCAGAAGCGGCGCGCTTCCGGTCAGCGCGAGCAGCTGCTTGGGACGACGCTTGCGAGAGGCGGGCCAGAAGCGCGTTCCCGCCCCTCCAGCCATGAGCATGGCATAGGTCTTGGAGCTACCCATGAGCCCCTCATAGCGCGAATGGCGCGCGGGCGCGGGCCGAAGAGGCGCCTTGCCCTGGGCCGCAGGCTCGAGAGATCGGGCGGCTCTTTCCGCCCGTCACAGGGCGTAGCCGTAGGCCAGCATGGCCACGGCCAGGGGGACCAACCACAGCGCGAGCCGCGCCGTCCAGCCGCGGGCACACAGCTCGCGCCAGAGCAGCACGCCGCCCACGGTGCCCAGCGCGCCCGCGACCAGGCCGACCCCGGCCGCGGCGGACAGGACGTCGCTCCAGCTAGCCTCGAGCAGCGCGAAGCGCCCGAGCCGAAAGATCAGCACCGCCGAGGTGATGAGCAGCGACAGCTCGGCGGCGCGCTGCCGAGCCACGCCCAGCCAACAGAGCACCGCGAACGCCGCGGCGATCTGCGAGACTCCGGGCGCCATGGCCAGGCCGTAGGCCGCGGCGGTGGCGGCGCTGCCGAGCAGGCTCGGCCCCACCTGTCGCGCGATCGGCGCCAGGGCGGTGATGCCCAGCGTGCAAGCGGTCAGCAAAAGGCCGATGCCCACGGCCAGCGGCACCTTCTGCAAGGGGGCGATGGCGGGACGGAGCAGCCACTCGGCCGCCACGGCAAAGACCGAGCCCAGGACCAGCGTAGCCGCATCCCGTCCCGCTTCGCTGGCGCGGAACAGCACGGGGCGGCGCACGGCGTGGCGTGCTTCCAGGGCGGCGCGGGAGAGCCTGTGACGCAGCAGCGCCACCAAGACCAGCGCGCTTGCCGCGGTGGCGCCTGCCGAAGGCGCGCTCTCGGACGGGCTCGCGCCCAGGGCCGCGTTCAGGGCGGCGAGGTGACCGGAGTCGGAGATCGGCAGCGCCGTCGCCAGCCCCTGGATGCCCGCCCGGGCCACGGCTTCGACCAGGCTCAGCAGCATGAATCCACGTCGCCCTCAAATGACACAAGGCCCCGCCCCCGGGCGGGGACGGAGCCTCGCGCATGCCCTTGCAAAGAGCGTTGCAGCCGAGTGGCTACTTCACGTTCTTCTTGATCCACTCCATGCTGACCGACTTGGGCCGCGTCAGCGCGGTGCCCACGGCGCGGTTCCAGATGAGCTGCGAGAGCATGCCCATGGCGCGGGACACGCTGAACAGCACCGTGTAGTACGGGAACTCGGTCAAGCCGTAGTGGTAGAGCAGGGCGCCCGAGCCAGCGTCCACGTTCGGCCAGAAGTTGGCGATCGGGTTCTTGCCCGCCTTGACGCGCTCAGCCGAGAACTCCTCCAGGACCTTGGGCACCACGTTGAAGACGCGGTCGACGGTCTGGAAGACCGGATCGTTGGGCAGGTACTTGCGGCCGAACTCGTTGAAGCCGGTGAACCGCGGGTCGGTCACGCGCAGGACGGCGTGGCCGTAGCCGGGGATGACCT
>CAYTYV010000561.1:0-3964 GCA_964441055.1 uncultured Polyangiaceae bacterium
AGGCTGGTTTGTTGCGAAAAAATAGTCCCTTCTTTTAGTCCGCGAGGAGCTCGGCCAGTATTCGCAGGGCTGAGGTGTGCGCGTGGATCCGTAGCCGGGCCTGTCCCTCGGCCGCGGGCTCGGGTCCGGCCAGTACCGCCAGAGGGGTCGCCGCGTCGGCTCCCGGTCGTCCCATTTGGCAGGCGAGTAGCCCGCGAGAGTCGACGAGCAGGGCGAGCCAGATCTTTGCCGGGCTCTGTCCCAGGGCGGTCGGCATCGCGGGTCGGCTTCGCAGCGTCTTTGCGGGCTCGGGTCGGTAGAGCTGGAGCAGGGTCTCGGCGGCCTCGAGGCCCCCCGCGGCTAGGAAGCGGTCCTCGGTCACCCACACGAGCAGATCGATGGGCTCGTGCACAAGCGGAGCTCCGCTCGGGTTGGGCCCTGTGGGGGGCTTCGGCGCGGTGCGAGAGGCGATGGGCGAAAGCCGCAGCCGCCGAGCGCGGCTCGGCAGCTCCGCTACCCGGGCCCGTCCCCAGCTCAGGCGCAAGCCGCGCCTCTGGAGCTCGGCCTGTACGCGGGGGTGGTTGCGAAAGGCAGCCAGCCCCTCCAGTCCCTGAACGAGCTTGTCCCCGTCGCGGACGCTTCCGCGAACGAAGCCGGTCAGGCCTACGCCCGTACAGCGAAGCCCGGCCGCGCTGTGGTCGCCGCGCCCCTCGGCCAGGGCCAGCAAGGCCGTCCGCAGCGCCTGTCCGTCCGTTTCCGAGCCGCTTTTGCCGAGCAGATCGCGCAAGCTCTCGCCGCTCGTTTGGGCCCCCTGCTTTCGCCTAGCCAAGGGCTCGGCCCAAGCTGCGGCCACGACCGTATCGTCGGGCAGGTCCAGCAGCGCGTCCGGGGCCATGGTCGGCAGGGTGGACCAGCGCGCCGCGAACGCCTCGGGCTCGACGGTTGCCCGCAAGTCCAGATCGACGCCCCCGCGGTCGAGCCGAGCCGCGATCTGCACACGCGACAGATCGCGCACCGCGTGGCGGAAGGTCGATTCCAACGAGGGCAGGTCGGCGAAGGCCTTGGCGAGCGGCGGCAGCTCGCGTTCCTGTGCGCCGCCGAGGGTGCGGTCGAGCAGCTGCTCGGCCGGTCCGCCGAGGGCGGCGGGCCCGAGCTCGATCCACAGCTCGGGGGCGCGCCCGCCGCTATCCGACAGCCCCGCCCGTGCCCGATCCGGGCCATCGCGCGCCAGCGTTCGCGTCAGGTACGGGCCGAGGCGCTCGATTCCCGCGCGGCTCGAGCCGACCAGCAGGTAGCTGTCGAGCACGGCCAAGACGGCGGGGGACAGCGCATCGCGCCGCGCGGCGTCGGGCTTGAGCGTCAGCCAGACCAGCTCGCCGCCCGGCTGCGGCTCGGCCTCGTACCACGCCTCCGAGCCCATGGTCAGATGGCGCACCAGCCGCGGCCCGCTCTTGACGTGCACGGCCAGGGCGAGCTCGGTCTCGGCCGTTTCCTCGGCCACCGCGGCGGCGCCCACCACGGGCAGGTGCTCGTCGATCTCGGCGACGATGCGCACGGGCAGCCCCAGCATCTGGGCCGTCAGCCCGCTGACATTGCTGGACAGTAGCAGCGCGGGCTCGCCAATGGTCGGCCGCAGCCGCTGCCAGGCAGCTTGCGGGCGCACGATGACGAGGTCTGCCAGGTGACCCGACGGGGCGGGCGCTCGGGGCTTGGGCGGGCGGATCGAGGCCGTGGGCGCTGGCGAGGGCCCCGAGCCCTCACAGCAGCACAGCGCCAGCAGCGCTAGGCACGCTAGCAGCAAGCCCGGTCCTCGCTTGTCCTCGGTACGCCTCGCCGAACACCTGGAGCGACGTCCTTCGGGGATCGTCGCGCTACTCGGCGGCATCCTGCTGGTCCCGCAGCAGCGGAAAGCCCGCGGCCTCGCGCTGCGCCAGATAGGCACTAGCCACCGCTCGCGCCAACGCGCGCACGCGTCCGATGTAGCGCTGTCGCTCGGTCACCCCGATGGCGCCGCGAGCATCGAGCACGTTGAAGCGATGGGCCGCCTTGACGAGGCAGTCGTAGGCCGGAAGCACCAGCGCCTCGGCAGGGTCGATGACCCGCTTGCCCGGCTTTTTGCCCTTTTTGGTCGGCGCGGCCTCGGTACTGCCGCGGTCGAGCAGCCGCGCAACCTCTGCTTCGAGGTGATCGAAGGCGGCGCGGTGCTCGTCCACGTCGGCCTCGTCGAAGTTGTAGGTGGACCACTCCCACTCGGCCCGATGGTAGAGCTCGCCGTAGCGCAGGCCGCCGCCGTAATCGAGGTCGTAGACGTTGTCCTTGTCCTGCAGATACATGGCGATGCGCTCCAGGCCGTAGGTGAGCTCGCCGCAGACCGGACGGCAGTCGTAGCCCCCCACCTGCTGGAAGTAGGTGAACTGCGAGATCTCGAGGCCGTCCAGCCAGACCTGCCAGCCGAGCCCCCAGGCCCCCAGGGTGGGAGACTCCCAGTCGTCCTCGACGAAGCGCACGTCGTGGTCGCGGGGCTCGGTGCCGAGCGCGCGCAGAGAATCCAGGTAGATGTCCTGCAGGTCGTCGGGGCTGGGCTTGAGGATGACCTGGAACTGCGTGAATTGCTGCAATCGGTTGGGGTTGTCGCCGTAGCGCCCGTCCGTCGGCCGTCGCGACGGCTCCACGAAGGCCACGTTCCAGGGCTCGGGACCGAGCGCCCTCAAGAAGGTCGCCGGGTTGTAGGTGCCCGCGCCCACCTCCGAGTTGTAGGGCTGGACGAGCAGACAACCGCGCGCGGTGAAAAACTCCTGCAGCGCCAGGATGATCTCTTGGAAGGTCATGGCGGTTACTCCGTACACCGTACTTGCTCTCCAGCCTACCCTGGGCCTATCTACGCGCAGACCATGAGCGAAAACGGCGCACTAGACGGCCCGAAGGATCCCCCGCCCGAAGCGCTCGGCGAGCACGTCACGGTGCTGCGCCGCGGCGGGCGCGTCTTCTACCTCGTGGGTACGGCCCACATCTCGCGCCGCTCCATCGCCGAGGTTCGCCAGGTCATCGAGCAGGTCAAGCCCGACACGGTGTGCGTGGAGCTTTGCCCGATGCGCTACGAGGCGCTCACCGACGAGCGGCAGTGGCAGCGGCTCGACATCTTCCAGGTCATTCGGCAGCGCAAGATGCTCTTCTTGATGGCCAGCCTGGCGCTGCAGATCTACCAGCGGCGACTTGGCGAGAAGCTGGGCGTCCGTCCGGGGGCCGAGCTGCTCGAGGGGGTGCGGGCAGGCGAGGACGTGGGCGCCGAGGTGGTGCTGGCCGACCGCGCCGTGCAGGCGACCCTGCGCCGCACCTGGGCCAACCTCTCGTGCTGGAACAAGACCCGGCTGGTGGGCGCCCTCGGAGCGAGCGTGTTCGACCGCCAGGAGATCGACGAGGCCCAGGTCGAGGCGCTCAAGGACCGCGACGTCATCTCGGAGATGATGGCCGAGCTCGCGCGCGTCATGCCCGCGGTAAAAAAGCCGCTCATCGACGAGCGCGACCACTATCTGATGAGCGCCATCGAGGATGCGCCTGGCAAGGTCGTCGTCGCGGTGGTCGGCGCGGGGCACGTCCAGGGCATGACGGGCCACTTCGGCGAGCCGACCGACCGCAAGGCGCTGTCGATCATTCCGCCGCCGTCGCCGCTTTCCCAAGCCCTGAAGTGGCTGATTCCGATCGTCGTCCTGTCCGCGTTCGCCTACGGCATCTGGCGCCACTCGGGCGAGGGCTTGACCGAGATGCTGACCGCGTGGATCGCGCCCAACGCGTTTTTCGCAGGGCTGCTGACGGCGATCGCGGGCGGCAAGCTCAGGAGCGTGCTCACGGCCATCGTGGCCTCGCCCATCACCTCGCTCAATCCCACCATTGCCGCGGGCATTCCGGTCGGCTTGGTGGAGGCCTGGATCCGACGCCCCACGGTGCAGGACTGCGAACAGCTCGGCAAGCAGGTGACCACCCTGCG
>CAYTYV010000562.1:0-3964 GCA_964441055.1 uncultured Polyangiaceae bacterium
TCTCTCGGGGGAGTAACCCAGAGTCAGAAACGCGTCCTTTTCCTTGCCGTCCGGTCTCATGGTTTCAGCGACGAAGACCTGCTGCTTTTTCTTGTCTGGTTCCCCTTTGTTGTTGACGGCGGGCGTGGCCGTAAATCTGATTTTGTTCGAGGCGCTGTCGATTTCGGTAGGCGACGCGATGTAGACGCCCTTCCCGCCGAGGATCGCCACATTTCCCTCGTTAGGATCGATTTCGCTATCAGGGGCCAAAGCGTCTGCGGCGAGGAGCGCCGCCGCCCCCGCCGCTGCGACGCCAACGTTCCCCTCGTCGCTGCCGCCTACCCCTCCGGCGGCGAGCCCGGCCGCGGCAAGACCGATTCCTCCAACGATGTTGGAGGCCCACGAGCGCGCCGTAGCTCTCTCGCCGTCTTTGGAGCCGATGCCCAATAGAACCGCGGTGTTGCTCCACATGAGCAAGTCGCTCTCGCCGTACACCTCAGTGTACTTGTCGGAGCCGACGACGTGGGTATATTGCGGGCGAACGAGCGGAACCTCTTGGGCGGCCATGTTCGAGCCGAACAGCCCCGGTGTGCCTAGTTCCTCCATGAGGAGGTCAGCGGCTTTGTCGTGGCCGGCAGGGTACGCGATCTTAACAGATGCAGCAGCCCAGTGATCAAGCATGGAGTTGCGCGCCTTCCAACGCTCCCAAAACGAGTAGAGCTGAATTGCTGAGTTGATGGCGGCGCCCGCCCGCGTCGGATAGACGAGGTTGTTCGCGGTGTCGAACTCGGCGAGGCTCTGCAGCCTTACCGTGTTCTCCCCCAAAATGTCGGCGTAGGCCTCGTTCTTCTCGATGGCCTCCTTGCGAGCCAGGTCGACGTCGGTGGAGCAGACGGACTCACAGTCGAGCAACTTCTGGAGAAGCGCTTGCACGTCCGAGTCGCGCGCGTTCTCGAGATCGGCCTTTTCCGCTAGCGCATCCGCTAGGCGGGCTTCGAGGTCACTTGTGTCCCACCCGGTCGCGGCCGCGTCCACCTCGTCAATCTGTTGTTCGAGATCTGCAATGTCCGCGTCCAACGTCGCTATCCGGTTCGAGAGAGCAGGTTCTTTGAACTGCTCGAGCTGCTCGAATGCGCTGTTGCGCGCCGCCTGCGTATCGGGATCGCCTCCGGCCGGTGGCGGTGGGTCGATCGTCCCTGGGCATGCCCAGCCATCCGGACTGGGCGCCCACTTGAGGCGCTCGCTGGCCAGCCACCTGCCGCAGAAGTCCTCAAGTTCGCCCTCGGTCATTCCGTCCAATTCGGCCGGCAGATCAACGCCGGCGTATTGAGCCGCAGCTTGGCGGAGCTTCTGCTGCTCCTCAGCGGACAGAGCCTGAAACTCAGGGCTCTCTTCATCAAAGGTACTGAACTGGAGCATCGCCACCATCTCGTTCCAGCGCGCCTTGTCGGACTCGAGCTGCATGTCTGCGTAGGTGTCGTAGTCGTAGACCGCTATTTCCGCGAGGGAATCGCGCTCCATCACCGGCTCGAAGTTCTCATTGGCGAAGTTCTCGCGATTGACCTCGATGATGCCGTTGCGGTCCTCCATCGTGCCGATCAAAGTGAGGTAGGCATCGTCATTGGCCTCGACAGCAGCTACATAGGCATTGACAGCGTCCGCCACTTCCTTGTTGTAGTCGCCCGTGCCCTCAACGAGCAGGTCGCCCATCGCTATTATGGCGTTGGAGCGGCAGAGCTCACACGCCTGCTGGGCCCGGTAGGCCTCGCCGCTCGCGTCGACCGCTTCTTTGTTTTTTTCGGCGTCGGCCTTGAGGAGCTTGGCGCGCTCGATCTCGTTGGCCTTGTACATGAAGTTGCAGATCTCCTGCCCGAGCTCCATGCCTTGGCTGGCCCAGCCCAGAAACCCGGGGGAGGATGCAACATTCACAATATTGGGCGTGAGGATCATGCCCGATGCCATCGAGATCTGCGTGTTGACGGACGCCCATTGCGATGCGCCGCCTTCGGCCACTGTGCTCACGTGCCCATCGGTGCGAATGGCTGCGCCGTCGATGGGATGGTTGCTCTTGCCCATCTGAAACAAGGTGTTGCCATGGGGCGTGGTGAGCTTGATGCGCTCGGCCCCGGTGGTGTCGTCGATGTCGATCTCGTTGCCCGCTTTGGTGCGCATGATGTTGCGCTCGCGGTTACTGCGATTGACCACGCTCGGCGTCTCCGGGTTGGGCACCGTACCCGCGATCACCGGGCGGTCGGGATCGCCGCCCACGAAGCCGATGAGCACCTCGATGCCGCCGCGCAAGGGAAAGTGGGTGCCGTAGCTCGCGCCGCCCTGAGCCTGCAGCATGCGCAAGGGCCGCGAGGCTTGGCGCTGCCCGGCGAAGGTGACGTCGAAGAGAAAGCGCACGCGGTAGCGGCCCTGCTCGTCGATGTCGGCATACTCGGAGCCTTCCTCGGCTTCGATGATCCCGTTGAGATAACCCGTCACGTGGGGCCGCGGGGTCACCCGTCGGGGCCGGAAGGGAGTGTCCCCAGGGATCGCCTCGAAGCGGCTGCGAAAGTGCTCGAGCTCACCGCTCGAGGCGCGCACCCCTTGCTTGCCGGTATGCTCGGCGCGGGTCACAAGCAGCCTGGTCTCGCCGATGGGATGACCGGTGAGGGTCGCGGCCATGCCCGCGCCTAGGCCGGCGAGGGCGCTACGTCCTTCGAACACCTGCTGGCTAGCACTACTGCCGAAAATTTTTCCGTTGGCCAAGTTTTGTGAGACACGCCGTGCATGAACTACGAGCTGGACACGGCGGGCATCGCCCGGTTGGAGGAGTACTTCGGCAGAATCGGGGCACACTTGAAGGACAGGCGGAAACGCCAGTCCTTCGCGATGTATGCCTTCGGGCTCTTCGGCGAAGGGGGACGCAAGAGCGCCGAGCCCATCGCGGCGCGCGCCAGCGGCGATCCGCAGCGGGTCAAGAACGTGCACGACAAGCTTCTGCACTTCCTGGCCCGCGCTCCGTGGGACGACCGCAAGGTGCGACAAGTCGCCGCCGAGTACGCCATCGAGGTCCTGGCCGAGCGGGAACCCATCACCACCTGGATCATCGACGATACCGGCTTTCTCAAGCAGGGCGAGCACTCGGTCGGTGTACAGCGGCAATACACGGGCTCGGCGGGGAAGATCGCCAACTGCCAGATCGGCGTCAGCCTGGCGGTCGCCACGTCCACCGAACAGCTCCCGATCGACTTCGAGCTGTACCTGCCGCGGTTGTGGACCGACGACCCTGCACGGCGTGCCAAGGTGCGCATTCCCGAAAAGACCGAGTTCCAGACCAAGACCGAGCTGGCCCTGGAGATGATCGGTCGAGCCTCGCTGGCCAACATCCCAGGCGACATCATTCTGGCCGACAGCGCCTATGGCGACTGCGCCGACTTCCGCAACACGATTCGTATCCTCGGTTTCGACTTTGCCGTGGCGGTCAAGCGCACGACCCAGGTGGTGCAGATCGATACGCGAGGCCGGGTTCGCGGCCGGGCATGGAGCGTTGCCGAGCTCGCCGAGCGTTTGGGACGCCGAGCGTTTCGCAACCTCACCTGGCGACAGGGCACGAAGACCCCGCTCTGCTCCCGCTTTGCCTTCGTGCGTGTTAAGACCACGCACGACGACGGCATCGAGCTCGGCGAGCGCGAGCCGCTCTGGCTCATCATCGAGTGGCCCCAGGGCGAAGAGGCCGCTACCAAGTTCATCCTGACGACGTTGCCTCGCCGCATGAGCAAGAAGCAGATCGTGCGCATCGTCAAGGAGCGCTGGCGGACCGAGCGGATGTACGAAGACCTCAAGGGCGAGCTGGGGCTCGACCATTTCGAGGGACGGTCGTTCCCGGGTTGGCACCACCATGTCTCCGTCGTGCTGTGCTGCTACGCCTTCGTGGTCGCCGAGCGGGCTCGGTTCTTTTTTCCCCCGGCGGGACGGTCGACTCGAGACCGTACGCTCC
>CAYTYV010000563.1:0-3953 GCA_964441055.1 uncultured Polyangiaceae bacterium
CGCCGGCCGTCATAGCCGCCCGCAATCCAGTTGGGACGCTTGTGATGCAAGACGTTCGGGCATTGAACGAGTTCGTGGCCAAGGAGAGCGCCTTTGTCGACGAGCTCACGGGCGAGGTGGGCAAGGTCATCGTGGGGCAGACCGCCATGATCGAGCGCATCCTCATCGGGCTTTTGACGGGCGGGCACGTGCTCATCGAAGGGGTGCCCGGCCTTGCCAAGACGCTGGCGGTGCGCACGCTGTGCGACGTCATCGAGGCCCGCTTCGCGCGCGTGCAGTTCACTCCGGATCTGCTGCCCGCCGACCTCATCGGCACGGTGATCTACAACCACCACAAGGCCGAGTTCAGCTCCAAGCTGGGCCCCATCTTCGCCAACCTGGTGCTGGCCGACGAGATCAACCGCGCGCCCGCCAAGGTGCAGAGCGCGCTGCTCGAGGCCATGCAGGAGCGGCAGGTCACCATCGGCGAGACCACCCACCCGCTGCCCGAGCCGTTCATCGTGATGGCCACCCAGAACCCCATCGAGCAGGAGGGCACCTATCGACTGCCCGAAGCGCAGGTCGATCGCTTCATGATGATGATCAAGATCGGCTACCCCGCCAAACAGGAGGAGCGCGAGATCATCGAGCGCAACACGGGCATGGTGGAGCTCAAGGCGCGGCCCTGCATCGATCTCGAGCGGCTGCGCCAGGCCAGCCGAGCCATCAAGGACGTGTACGTCGACGACCGCGTCAAGGACTACATCGTGGACGTGGTGTTCGCCACGCGCGAGCCGCGTCAGCGGGGGCTCAGCGATCTGGGCGGGCTCATCGAGTTCGGCGCCAGCCCGCGGGCCTCGATCGCCCTGGCCGTGGCGGGCCGCGCTCATGCCTTTCTCAAGCACCGCGGCTACGTGACCCCCGAGGACATCAAGGCCATCGGTCCCGACGTGCTGCGCCACCGCATCGTGCTGTCCTACGAGGCCGAGGCCGAAGAGGTGACCGCCGAGCACATCGTGCGGCGGGTGTTCGAGGTGGTCGAGGTCCCGTGATCCCCAAGGAGCTGCTCCGCCAGCTGCGGCACATCGAGTTCCACACCCGCAGGCTCGCCGACGAGCAGCTCTCGGGGACCTACTCGTCCATCTTCAAGGGCCAGGGGCTAAGCTTCCACGAGGTGCGCGAGTACATCCACGGCGACGACGTGCGCTTCATCGACTGGAACGTCTCGGCGCGCATGAACGAGCCCTACGTCAAGGTCTTCGTCGAGGAGCGCGAGATGACCGTCATGCTGGTCGTCGATCTGTCGGCCAGCGAGCAGTGGGGCACCCGTCGCGCCAGCAAGGCGCGGGTGGCCGCCGAGGTGGGCGCGCTGTGCGCCTTCAGCGCCATCCGCAACAACGACTGCGTGGGCCTCGTCTTGGCCACCGATGTCATCGAGAAGCTGGTGCCACCGAAAAAAGGCGACAAGCACGTGATGCGGGTCATCCGCGAGATCATGGGCTTCGAGCCACAGTACTCGGGCACCAACTTGGCGCTGGCGCTCGAGACCCTGGTCAAGGTGGTCAAGCGGCGCAGCGTGGCCTTCGTGATCAGCGATTTTTTCGCCACGGGCTTCGAGCGCGCCCTGGCCCTGGCGGCGGCCAAGCACGACGTCATCCCCGTGATGCTGGTGGACCCGCGCGACGAAGAGCTGCCGAACGTGGGGATGGTCACCTTTGAAGACCTCGAAACGGGCGAAGAGGTGCTGGTCGATACCGCCAGCCGCGCCGTGCGCGAGCACTACGCCCAGCGCATGCAGGCCATCCGCCAGAGGCGCGAAAAGCTGTTCCGCAAGCTCGCCGTGGACCGCGTGATCGTGCGCACCGACGGCAGCTTCGTCACGCCCATCCGCGATCTGTTCGCCAAGCGGGCCCGGAGGCTGGGACGATGAGGCTGCGCGCGGCCGCGACTCGCGGCAGGGCCTGTGCCCTCGCGCTAGGCCTGCTCGTCGCAAGCGGACTGCCCGCCGCGGCCGCACCAAAAACGGACCCGACCGATGCGGGCGCTGCCGCGGGCGAGCAGATCTGGGCCTCGTGCGTGGAGCGGGTGCCCGAGGGTGCGCGTCGGCCCGAGCTGGAGGTGTCCTTTCCAGCCCGCGGGCTCAGCGGCCACGAGGCGCGGCTGCGGGTGGTGGTCACGCACGGCGCGGGCGAGACCGTGCTGCCCGAGGGCTTTCGGCTGCAGCGGAGCCACGAAGCAGCGCGCGCCATCGAGCAGGCCGGCTTTGCCATTGCCGAGCCCGACGGCGGCTCGAGCCCGACCCTTGAACGACAGGCCGGGAAAACCGAGACCAAGACCACCTTGACCATCCCCTTCGTGCCCCTGGCCGACGAGCCTGGGCGCCAGCACATGGTGCTGCCGCCGCTGCCCATAACGGTAGCGCGAGCCAGCGGCGAGGTGATGACCCTGTGCACGCCGCCGCAGGCCATCGCGGTCGAGGAGCCCATCGCCAACGAGACCGATCCCGAGGTCAAGCCCAACCCGCCGCCTCGACCGCAGCGCGACAAATGGGAGCTCGCCCAGTGGCTGTTCTTCGCGGCGCTCGGCAGCATCGTCGTCGGCGTCTTGCTCGCCCTGCTCATTCGGCACTGGCTCGGCCGTCCCAAGGTGGTGCCGCCGAAGCCCAAGCCGCTTCCCTGGATCGCAGCCCTGGCCGAGCTCGAGGCCATCCGCCGCTCTAGCCTGCTCGACGAGGGGCACTTGGACGAGCTGTTCGACCGCGTGGACGACTGCATCCGCAACTACCTCGGCGAGCGCTACGGCTTCGACGGGCTGGAGTCGACCACCGCGGAGATGCACGCCATGCTCGGCCGGGTCTATCCAACGCCGCCTGAGCTAGACCGCATCCAGCGCTTTCTGGACGACACCCATCTGGTGAAATTCGCCGATGTGCACCCGAGCCGCGAGGACTGCACGGACGCCATGAGCCGCGCCGAGCGCATCATCCGATCGACCACCCCGACCGCGCGGCCCGCGACAGGCCCTGCCGCCCAGCCCCCGCGGAGGGCCGCGTGAGCGCTCCCTCCACCAGCTCGGACGGCCGCGCAGCCGCACCGCCCGCGGCCGCTGCGAGCACGACCGCGTCCGTTTCCGCCACGACGAGCCCATCCAGCGGGGGGCGACGCACCGAACCGCTGGCCACGCGCGTCGCGCTGGCCGTGCTGATCACCATCGCAGTCGCCGCGCTGGCCCTTTGGTACCCATGGCTAGCCCGCGGCCAGGGCTGGCTCGAGGCCGAGTGGCGCCACCCCTGGGTGGCCCTGGGGCTGTCGGTGGTGCCCTTTTTGTGGTGGTGGGGGATCTGGGGCCAGGACGCCTTTCGCCCGCGGCTGCGCATCGGCACGGTGGCGGGCCTGCGCACAGGGCCGCGGGGCTGGCGCACCCGGCTGCGCGATGCGCCGCCCATCATGCGCGCGCTGGCCGTGGCCCTGCTGGTGCTGGCGGCGGCTCGGCCCGTGGCCGTGCTGAGCGATCGGGCCTCGGACGAAAAGGGCATCGACATCGTCCTGGTGATGGATCTATCGGGCTCGATGCGGGCGGTGCTGGACGCCGACCCACGCGATCTTCCGTGGAAGGTGGAGCTTCCCGCGGGCCGACGGCTCACCCGCTTGGACACGGCCAAGATCGTGGTGCGCGACTTCGTCCAGCGCCGCGAGACCGATCGGATCGGGGTCATCGTCTTCGGCAAGGCCGCCTACATCCTCTCGCCGCCCACGCTGGACTACCAGCTGCTCGGCCAGCTGGTCTCCAAGATGTCGCTACGGGTGATCGACGGTAGCGCCACGGCCATCGGCGACGCCCTGGGCACGGCCGTGGCCCGCCTCAGGCGCTCGGATGCGCTGTCCAAGGTGATCATCCTGCTGACCGACGGCGACTCCAACGCGGGCAGCATCTCGCCGAGCTACGCCGTCGAGCTCGCCACCCACGTCGGCGCC
>CAYTYV010000564.1:0-3942 GCA_964441055.1 uncultured Polyangiaceae bacterium
CAGCAGATTCGAGCTCAGCCCCAGAGCCTCTTGCGCTAGAATGGTACCGAAAAGAGCGATGACCGTATCGATGCTAGACCACTCGGTGTCAGCCTTGATTTGCCATGCGCCCGCGATTCGCTCCAAGAAATGAGGGAGCACACCGTGGCACGCCAGTTGAACACCCGGGAGGCCGCCTAGGTTTTGTAGGCGCCAAGCGATGTCTTCTACGATGCGCAGCGCGTCTTCTTCGCTTACATATCCGAGCTCGTGGGCAACAGCGGTTGCCAAGGCGAACATCCCCATGGATTGCACTGCGGCCATCGTTGTGATCGGTTCCTTGGTCTTGTCTCGGACCAGGCCGACGCTGTCATCATCGGTGTTCTCACTATAGGCTTGGCTGAGATGGGCGTAGGAATAGAGAAAGACTTGCTCTAGCGGTGTGTAGCTCGGAATGTCGACGAGCATCCTGATTTCGTTGACCTCGGCCTCTCCTCCATCCTCTACGAGCCAGATGAGGCGCTTCATGGGCTTATCAGCGAGCAGGGCCGGATCGACTTCAATAGTCCATGTGCCGCCATTCGACATTTGGGACATCTGTAGGAATTCCTCGCACAGCACTTTGTTATCGGTATCTATGAGCTCCAGCTTCATCAAACCACTGCCGCTCAACAAATCCACTTCGATTCCACTAAGGGTAGCTTGCCAGTCCTTGTGGACATAGGGACCCAAAATCCTGTAGGCGTACAGTGCGTTGTGGTCACGGTCGGTTTCCTCGTCTAGGTGCTTCAAGCTACTGAATACGCCTGCATATTGCCCGTTGGGGACATTGACGGCGACATGTCCGGGGTGCCATTCGACATAGCTGGTCCCGCCTCCCACCGCGCCGCGATCGGTACCGATTCGGCTGTTCCGCCAGGGAGCACTTCCGCCCGCGTGGGGCACATAGTCGTCCACAATAACGGGCACAGTTGTGCGTGGTCGAACGCTCGGGTCAGGGAGCGCCGCGGTGGTGCGCGGTGCGGCTTTGCCGGAACAGGGGCTTGGGCGATAGTTCGGCGCCGCCAGAGCTGGGAGCGCAAGCGCAAGCAGCGCGCTGAGCGGCAGAAGTAGCGCGGGTAGGCAGGTGAGGCGGTTGGGCATGACACTCTCCTCTACATCCTTGGACGACGCGGCGGCCGCCGACTACGCGCAGTCGCGCGAGCCGAGATCTCATGGCTGTCAAGGCGCGAAGTGTATCCGATACGGCGGCCTGGTTGCACCCGCGCAGCGGCGGTCGTAGCGATCGGAGCAGGTACTGTGGCGGCGAATTTTCGAGCTCTGCTCCGTCTGCGGGGGCTGCCCCATCGACTGAAGGTCGCTCTGGTGCGCCGACTCAAGGCGACGCGCAGCTGGCGACGATTCGTTGCGGCCTTGACGCAGCTGGCGGCACCGCGAGTGCGGCAAACGACAGCGCTCGTCTCCGCCCCCTTCGCCTACGGCAAGCCCGAGGCCGTCGGGCTTCGCTCCCGCGAGCTCGACGCCATCGCGGACGGCATCGAGAGCTGGGTGCTGTCTGGTGAGGTCGTCGGGGCGTCGTTTCTCGTTATCAAGAACCAGACGGTGGTCCTACACGAGGCGATCGGGTGGCGGGATCGCGAGGCCCAGATCCCGCTCGGTCTGGACGCGGTCTTTGCGATCCGCTCGATGACCAAGCCAGTGGTCGGCACGGTCGTGCTGATGCTTGTCGAGGAGGGACGGCTAGCGCTCGACGATGCCGTGGCGAGCGTCCTGCCGTCGTTCGACCACGACCGATCTCGCGCGATCACGGTTCGGCAATTGCTGACTCACACCGCGGGCCTGTCCCATCCCGGCTATCCCGAACCGCTCGAGGGCTATCGCAGCCTTCGGCAGGCCGTGGACGCCGTGGGGGAGGCCGGCCCGTCGCACCCGCCAGGTGCTCGCTTCGTCTACAGCGACGCCAGCACGGCAGTGTTGGCCGCCGTGGCAGCCGCCGTCACCTCGAGCCGCATCGAGGATCTCATTCATGAACGCGTGTTGGAACCGCTCGGCATGCGCCAGACGTCTTGCGAGCTGCCGCTAGGCCATCCGCTCAGGCCGCGCGTGGGCCCGGCCTATCGCCAGAGCGCCAACGGTTTTCGCAAGTACTGGACCAACACTCAGCCACCGCTGTTGCCCTTTTTTCGAGCCTCGGGTGGCCTCTATTCGACGCCTTTGGACTACGCGCGCTTCATCTCGGTCTGGATGCACGGTGGCCGCTACGGCGAGCAGCAGCTCTTTTCGCGCCAGACCGCCCGCGCAGCGCTCGAGATCGTGCCCGCGTCAGCGATGTCCGGGAGCGGTCTGGTGGGCTCGGTCGGCTACGGGATGCAATGGCAGATCTTCGCGCCGCCACGCGGCGAGCGCTTGCCGCACTTCGGCCACGCAGGCTCGGACGGCACCATGGCCCTGGCCATGCCCGAGCGAGATCTCGCGGTGCTGTACTTCACGCAGTCTCGCGGGACATCCACGGCGGAACGCCTGGCAGCGCTTGTCGCCGAGGCTTGGTCGTGATCCGCGTCTGAACGGCGAGCATGACCCGCGCTGGGGCGAGTTGGCCAGTCACTGTTATTTGAAGTTTTAGATCTTTTTGAAATTCCACAACCAGCATGCTAGGCCGAAACGCAGCAGGAGGAGCTGACGATGGCCCAGGCAGCGCTTCAAGCGCTACGCGAGCTGGCAGCTGAGAGCGAGCCAGACGAGGGCGGTGCGCTGCAGGTGCTCGAGCGGGCGCTCTCGCTCGTGGCCGAGCCGCTGGTCGAGGTGCAGCAACGGGTTGCCCAGGCCGTGGCCGCCACCCCCGAGCCAGCGCGAGCCGCGGCGCGCCAGCTCGTCGAGGGCGGCGGCAAGGCGGTGCGTCCAGCGGTGACGCTGCTGGCGGCGCGCGCGGTGGGCGGAGACAGCCACCGTGCCGTGGCGCTCGCTGCCGCAGCCGAGCTCGCGCACAACGCCACGCTGCTACACGACGACGTGATCGACGACGGCGTGCTGAGGCGCGGTCGCGCGGCGGCCAGGGTGCTGTGGGGCAACACCGTTTCGGTGCTCTCCGGGGATCTGCTGTTCGTGGCGGCGCTGCGAGGGGCTACGGCCGCGGGTCCGGCGGCCGTGGTGGCCGGGCTGATCGAGACCGTGGGCACGATGGTGGAAGGCGAGGTCCTGCAGTTCCGTCATCGGGGCCGCTTCGAGCTGGATCGCTCGAGCTACCAGCAGATCATCGAGCGCAAGACGGCGGCGCTCTTTCGCTGGTGCGCCCGCGCTGGCGCGAGCGCAGGCGGGGCAAGCGCGGAGCTGGTGGAGGCGCTCGGACGCTACGGACGGCACCTGGGCATCGCGTTCCAGCTACGCGACGATGTGCTCGATCTGACCGGCCAGGTCGAGCAGCTCGGCAAGTCGCTGGCCGCGGATCTCCGCGAGGGCAAGCTGACCTTGCCGCTCATCGCCGCCATCGAGCAGCGTCCCTCGCTGGCCGCCGAGCTCACCGCCATCGCTCGAGCCGGGAGCGAAGCGGATCCCGGCGAGCTTCGTGCGACGGTGGCCGCCGTTCGTCGCACTGGCGCCGTCGAGCTGACTCGGCAGGGCATGCAGCGCGAGATCGATCAAGCGATCGCTGCGCTCGGTGCGCTCGAGGCCAGCCCGGAGCGCGACGCGCTCGGCGCCCTGGCGCAAGCGATCGGCGCTCGCAATCACTGACCGACCCCAGCCGACCACCGAGGACCCATCATGACAGCCGATACCGCAGCCTCCCCACCTCCCAGCAGAGCGGCGCTCTGGTTCCGGGCCATGCGGCCATTTTCCTTTACTGCATCGGTCGTACCCGTGCTGGTCGGCGCGGCCGCCGGGCTGGCGGCAGGCTCGGACCTAAGCTGGCCGCTGCTGCCCGCCGTGCTCATCGCGGCCGTGGCGGTCCACGCGGGCACAAACCTG
>CAYTYV010000565.1:0-3942 GCA_964441055.1 uncultured Polyangiaceae bacterium
AGCAACTGGCCGCGCAAGGCGGCCTTCGTCCTGTTCGGGCGCAACCTGCTCGAGCAGGCGCGGCTGCACCGCTCCAAGGGCCTCAGCGGTCCCGCCCTCGCTGGCGATCCGCTGCGCGTGAGCATCCCGCAGACGGTGGAGCGCGCCCAGGTAGAGCCCCCCCAAGGCGAACCGCAAGAGGTCCCCGTGCGCGGGGGGCTGGCGATCGTGCCCGAGGTGCGGCGGGTTGGGCTGTACCGCATCGGCTGGGATGAGCCGCGTCCGGGCTCGCTGGTCATCCCGGTCAACCTGGTCTCGAGCGACGAGAGCGACCTCAGCCGCCAGCCGCAGAGCGAGCAGGGCCCGCGGGTGAAGGTCACCACTGCCCAGGCCGCGCTCGAGGCTCACCAAAGCTGGAGCTGGCTTCTGGGCCTTATGGCGCTGGCTCTCATCGTACTCGACGTCGGCTACTTGACGCGGCGAGCCAAGACCGTGCGGCTCCGCGGCACGAGCAAGCCGCGGCTACCCCAGCGGAGAAAGCGCTGATGCCTTTGTGGGCGCTCGGGGTGCTGCCCTTCGTGGGCCTGGCCGTCGGCCTGTTCGCGCTTTTCGCGCTCATCCGCTACGGGCTGCGCAACGCGGGCCTGGGCGCTCGACCCGTGCTGCTCGCGGCGCTGGTGCTGGGGGCGCTTCCCGCCATCTACGTGGCGCTCACCTGGGGCCAGGTGCTGCCCGAGAGCTATCTGCGCTTCGGCCGGCCGTGGGCCACGGTCGTGACCTTTGCCGCCATGGCCTTCGTGGCGCTGCGCCTGTCGGGCCATCGGTTGCGGCAGGGACGCGCGCGCACCGTGCTGGGCGACCTCTTGGTGAGCGCCGCCGTGCTGGCGGCGGGGCTCGGCGCGGCCAGCCCCGAGCTCGGCCGCCCGCTCGACCGGCTGACCATCATCGCCGTCGTGGACCGCAGCCGGTCCATCGATCGGGTGCGCAGCGCCGAGCAGCGCATCGCCCGCGAGCTCAGCGCGGCCGAGACCACCATGCGGGAGCACGACCGCATCGGCACGGTGGTCTTCGGCGCGAACGCCGCTACCGAGGATCCGCCGCGACCGCATTCGAGCCTTCCCGCTCCTCAGCAAGCGGAGATCAGCCGCGACGGCACCGACATCGACGCGGCGATTCGACGCGCGCTGGCTGAGGTGCCGGCCGACTCGGCCGCCCGTTTGGTGCTCATTAGCGATGGCGTGCCCACCCGCGGCGATGCCATGGCGGCCGCGGCGGCGGCCGTGGCCAGCGAGATCCCTGTCGACGTGCTGGCCCTGGAGCAGCGCGAGGTCCCGGACGTTCGGGTGGTGTCGTTTCGGGTCACGCCGCGGGTGCGTGAAAAGGAAACGGTGGAGATGCGCCTGGTGGTCTCGGCGCCCGCCGCGGGAGAGATCGAGGTGCGCATCAAGCGCGATGGCCAGCTCATCCAGCGCGCCAAGGCCCGCCTTGCCCCGGGCGAGCAGGTGCTGCGCTTGCGCGAGCCCGCGCCGCCCTCCGGCCTGCACCGCTACGACGTGGAGGTGACGGCGCTCGATCCGAGGCTGGACGAGACGGCCGACGACAACCGGGCGAGCGCCTTTTCGCGGGTCCACGGTCCGGCTCGGGTGCTGGTGCTCGATGGCGAGCCCGGCAAGACCCGCTTCATCGCCGAAGCGCTCCGCGGGGCGGGCTTCTGGGTGGAGGAGGGCTCGACGAGCTCGGTGCCGACCGATATCGGCGCCATGGCCGGCTACGACCTCATCGCCTTTGGCGACATCCCGGCCCACGACGTCTCGCCCGAGCAAATCGAGGCGCTGGCGAGCTACGTGCGCGATCTCGGCGGCGGGCTGCTGCTATTGGCGGGCGACCGCAGCATGGGCCCAGGCGGCTACGCCCGCACGCCGCTGGAGGAGGTCTCGCCCACTTCCTTCGACCTCAAGCAGGAACGGCGGCGAGCCAGCCTGGCCGAGGTAATTGGCATCGATATCTCGGGCTCGATGGGCATGAAGGTGCAAGGGCGCACCAAGCTCGAGCTGGCCAACGAGGCGGCCGCCCGCTCGGCCTCGCTGCTCGGCGCGGGCGACCGGCTCGGCGTCGAGCACGTCGATACCCGCGTGCGCTGGAGCGTGCCGCTCAGTCCCGTAAAGGACAAGAAGGCCATCGAGCGCGCCATC
Source organism: uncultured Polyangiaceae bacterium (assembly GCA_964441055.1). Lineage (GTDB taxonomy): Bacteria > Myxococcota_A > Polyangia > Polyangiales > Polyangiaceae > JACQWT01. The sequence goes on from CAYTYV010000565.1 coordinate 2,172, forward strand.
CGCAGCGTGAGCCCGGGCGGCGGCGGCATCTACGTGGACGTGACGCTGCGCGAGGCCTACGCCGCGCTCGACAAGGTGAAGGTCAACCTCAAGCACGTGCTGCTATTCGCCGACGGCGCCGACGCCGAGCAGATGGGCCCGGCCGTGCACACCATGGTCGAAGGGGCCTATCGCCGCGGCATCACCACGAGCGCGGTGGCCCTGGGCCAGGGCTCGGACGTGGCCGAGCTCGAACAGCTCTCGCGCAAGGGCGGCGGCCGGTTCTACATCGTGCAGGACGCCACTCGGCTTCCCGCGGTGTTCACTCAGGAGACCATCCTGGCCTCGCGCTCGGCCATCGTGGAAAAGACCTTCCAAGTGTCGCTTGCCGCGAGCTCGGCCACCACCCGCGGCGTGGACTTCGGCGAGGCGCCGTCGCTCGACGGCTACGTGGTCACCATCCCCAAGTCGCGCGCCAACGTGCTGCTGACGGGCCTCGAGGGCGATCCCATCCTGGCCGTGTGGCCTGCCGGGCTCGGTCGCGCCGCCGCGTTCACCAGCGACCTCAAGGATCGCTGGGGCAGCCGCTGGACGCATTGGCAAGGAGCGGCTCGGCTCCTCGCCCAGCTCGCGCGGGAGCTAAGCCGCTCGGGCGACGACGCGCGGGTGCGCCTCGAGGCCGACGTGGGCGGCGGCCAGCTCCACCTGCGGGCGGACGTGGTGGACGACGACGGCCGCACCCAGTCCTTTCGGCGGCTGCGCGCGGTCATCTCGGGACCGGCGGGGTTCAGCCGCGAGGTGCCGCTCGAGGCGGCCGGAGCAGGCGCATACAGCGCCAGCATCCCCTTGCTGCGTCCTGGCGCCTACATCGCGGTGGCGCGCGACGAGATGAGCGGCAACGCAGTGGCCACGACCGGCGCCGTGCTCACCGCGGGCGAGGAGCTGCGCCCGACGGGCACCGACTACGCCCTGCTCGGGCGCATCGCCGAGCTCACGGGCGGCAAGAAGCGCTCCACTATGGCAGGCATCTTCAACGACCGCGCCAAGCGACGCTTCGCCTACCAGGACCTCAGCGGCATACTGCTCGCCCTGACCGCCATCGCCCTTTTGTTGGCGGTGGCCGCGCGCCGCTTGGCCGTGCCCGAGCCCGTGGCCGCGGCCGTAGTCAGGGCGATGGCGTGGCGACCGTGGCGAGGCAGCCAGCGGGGCGTGGAGACCGCGGGCACGAAGGTAAGCGCCACGCTCAGCACCTTGCTGCGGAGCAAGAAGAAGACCGACCAGGAACGTGCCGCTGCAGCGCAGAAGGCCCCGTCCGCGCCCGTTGCGCAGCCGGGATGGCCGGTCGGCCAGCCGCCGACAGCAGGACCGCCGCCACCGTACGGACCTTCACCCGGCCACGGCGCTTATCCTCGCTATGGGCCGCGGCCAGGCCAGGGCGACCCAGGAGCCTACGGCGCGCCGCCAGCCCAAGGAGTACCGGGGGCCTACGGGCCTTCGCCCAGCGCGTACCATGGCGCGCCGCCGCCCGCGCCAGGTGCAGGCAGCTACGCGCAAGACACCCTCAGCGCGCTCGCCCAAGCCCGCGCGGCCCGCAGCCGCAGCCCTGCCCCGCCGAGCCGCCCGCCGCCCGTGGCTTCGCCCAGCAGCGCAGCGCCCGGCGGCTGGACTCGCCCGCCCCGCCCCGCCGTCCCGCGCGCCGCGCCGCCCGCCGGCGCGCCCCCCCCCAGCGCGCGCCCGCGCCCGGCCGCCGCGATCTTGCGGGCCAGGCGCCAGGGCCAAGGGGCAGGCCGCC
>CAYTYV010000566.1:0-3939 GCA_964441055.1 uncultured Polyangiaceae bacterium
GATCGGTGTTGGTCAGGACGTACACCCGGCTGAGCTCGACGCTGATGCCGATGCCGATCGCGCCGACCAGCGCGATGGCCAGGAACAAGGGAAAGGCACCGCGGGCGCTAGCGGGGAGCTTGCTCATCTGCTCTCGATGGGTTCAATCGGTGATGACGATCGATGCCGATGGCCATCGGCTCTCAGCACCCGAACGATATCGCCCCTGTGTGCTTCGCGCAAAGGGACCGCGCACAGCGACCGTGCGGCGCCCCCCCCCGGAGCCGGCTGTCCCCCTCGGGTGGTTGCCCTTCGACCACACCCCCTCGCCGTCCGGCCGCGACTGGTCTATGGCTGTACCGTCGCCGCTGGCGGCCTCGCGCGCCCACCAGCTCGCGTCGATCTGCTCTGACCCGCCAAACCCCTGCGGCCGCCCCCGGGCGACCGAGAAACGAGGTATGGTTGCCATGTTTCCAGCTTGGAACGCGCTGCTCCGAACAGGTTCTAGCCGCGCGCGACGCCACCCAGGCGCCGCCCTCGCAGCGGCCGCGCTGCTCGCATCGTCCACGGCTCTCGCCCAACCCATGGGACCCGAGGAGCCGGATGCGGCCGCCTCCGAGCAGGAACCCGCGCCAGATGAGCCCGACGCCAGCCCAGCTGCAGCGGACGACGGCTCCGCCGCTCCGGCCGAGGACGCGGCGGGCGGCGAGGCCCTAGCCCCTGCGGGCGAGCCCGCGGACGCGGCCGCAGAAGGGGCCGAGGCCGCCCCGCCGAGCGACGATCTCCCTCCTCCAGCGCCGCTGGGCCCCGACCACGGGGGCGCTCCTGGGCTCAGGGCCGACGTCGTCTTGACGGGGGCCGTGGTCCTTACCGAGCCCGAGACGCCCGAGCCCAAGCCGTTCACCATCGAGCTAGGCGCGCTGGATCTGACGCCCTACGTCCTCGTGGCCATGCAGATCGCGCCCTACGTCGGTGAGGACTCGTTCTTCCAGTCGGGCGATGTGGCCGAGCAGGGAGGATTCCGGCTCCGCCGCGCTCGGCTGGGCTTCGTGGGCGACTTCGACCACCGCGCGGCCTTTGCCGTGACCACGCAGCTGTCCTCTGACGAGGATGCCCTGGTCAAGGTTCGGGACGCCTGGCTGGGCTACACCGAGTGGCCGTGGCTGCGAGGCTTCGCGGGCGCGATCAACGTGCCGTACTCCCGCTCGGCCATCGCCTCGAGCAGCACCATGGCGCTCATCGAGCGGCCGCTGGCGATCCGCGCGTTGGCCCCGTTCAACCAGATCGGCGTGGTGGCCGACGGCAGCCTGTGGGACGGCAAGCTCGGCTACACGGCTGGGGTGTTCAACGGCTTTCAGCGAACCAACCACTTCTACGCGGGCTATATCGAGAACTACGCGCCCTTTGGCAACCGCTTCGACGGCCTGGCCTATGCGGCGCGCCTGCGCTCCGAACCGCTCGGGCGGCTCGATCCCAGCATCGCCGACGAGGAGCATTCCGAGCTGCGCTTCGGGGTGGGCGCCAGCTACTTCTACAGCGACGGCGGTACGCGGGACTTGCACGGCGCGGGCGGCGACGCCCTGCTGCACGTGGCCGGCTTTCACCTGCTCGCCGAGGGGCTGTGGATGCTGTCCCAGCCCGAGACCGAGCCCAGCCAGCCCACCACCCAGCTCGAGCAGGTCAGCTCCACGGCCTTCGTGGGCGAGGCCGGGTACATGATCCTGGCGCGAACCCTGGGGGTAGCGGCGCGATTCGAGTGGATCGATCCCAACGCCAACGTCGACAACGAGGGCGACAACTGGCTGCTCACCGCGGGCGCCAGCTACCAGTTCGTCGATCGGCTGCTCAAGGTGCAAGCCGACTACACCCACCGCGAGGAGCTGCACGGCCTGTCGCTGGCCAACGACTCGTTCATGCTCCAGCTCCAGCTCCAGCTCGCAGCCCTGACGGGCGTGGACGTCGAGGGGCAGCTGTAGTCAGGCCTCGGTCACGCGCACGCGCACCACGAGGTACAGGTTCTGGATCCCCAGGCCCCGAAGCGGCAGGTGAAACACCGAGCCGTCTCGCACCATGGGCGGGATCCGCAGGCGCACGGGCTCCTCCTCCTCCACCATGCCCGAGCCGGAGCAAGGGCCGCAGGGGTGCGTGCCTACCCATCCCGCCCCTCGGCAGGTCCGACAGGGGTAGAATACGGGCACGCCCAGGACGAGGACGCCGCCGTAGGTCGCCTGCTCTCGGCTGATGGCCACCTCGAGCCGCAGCGCGTCCAGACGGCGAGCGCCGCGCCAGGGCCCCTCGATGAAGTTGGCCAAAAACCGCTCGAACACCTCGTCGTACGAGGGACGGGTGACGTGGAAGTCGCGCAGAATCGAAACGCGGTCGGGCACCAAGGGCGCGGGCTGCGGCGAGCCCGCCAGGGCGATGGGCGTGGCCGGCTCTTCCGCAGGCCCCGCAGCCTCGTCGCGCTCGGCGGCATCGGCATGCTGCAAGCCGCGGTCGTAGGAGGCGCGCCGCGACGAGTCCGACAGCACGGCGTAGGCCTCGATCGCTGCCTGGAAGTAGCGTCGACCGCACGGTCCGACGCGGTCGGGATGGTAGCGGCGCACCAGGTCGCGAAAGGCGCTGCGGATCCGCCCTGGCGAATCGGTACGCGATACGCCGAGCACCAGGTAGTAGTCCTTCGTGGGCATCACGGCATCGGGCGACGGAAAGCCTGGGGGCAGGACCCGGCGTGGGTCGGCTCTGCGATCAGCATAGCGCGACCCGCCCGAGCGCGCCTAGCGGCCGTTGAGGGCAAACTTGACTCATTTTTCAACGAAGCCGTTCTTCAAGGACTCTAGCCGTGCCTTGCCGCCGTGAGCTCGACCATGCGTCCCCAGCTTCTGCGCCCCGATAACTTCACGCCCTTGACCCGTACGCCCTGGGGCGGCCAGCGGATCCTGGCGCGCTACAAGGCCGGGCTCGGGCTGCAAGGGCGGCCGCCCGCGGTGGGCGAGTCGTGGGAGATCTCGGTCGAGCCTTCCTTTCCGAGCAGGCTCGCCCAGACCGACGAGACGCTCGGTGCGGTACTGGCGCAGGCGCCCGCGGCCTGGCTGGGACCCGAGCTCGCCGCGCGCTTCGGGGGCCAGACGCCGCTGCTGGTCAAGCTGCTCGACGCCGCCCAGGACCTGTCGGTGCAGGTGCATCCGGCCGACGGCGATCCGCGGCTGGGCGACGGCGAGAGCGGCAAGCCCGAGAGCTGGCTGGTGCTCGAGGCCGATGCTGGCTCGGGCATCTACCTCGGCTTCCGCGACGGCGTCGACCGCGCCGAGGTCGAACGGTGCATCGCTGGGCAGGGACCGCTCGACGAGCTGCTCAACTTCGTGCCCGTCCGCTCTGGCGACGGCTTCGTCATCGCCGCGGGTACGCCCCACGCTATCGGCCGCGGAGTCACCCTGGTCGAGCCGCAGTTCGTAGCCCCGGGACGGCGGGGCGTGACCTATCGCTTCTGGGACTGGAACCGCCGCTACGATGCGCGCGGCAAGCTCGATCCCCGAGGCCAGCCGCGTCCGCTCCACCTCGAGCGCTCCCTGGACGCCACCGACTGGGAGGGCTCGGTGGGCACGTCCTGCGTGGCCCGGTCTAGCTCGGCCCTGGCCACGCTCGAGCCCGGGCCCATACGGCGGCGCCTGCTCGTCGACTGGGAGTGGTTCGTGGCCGAGGAATGGTCGGGCAGCGGCACCCTGAAGCTCCCCGCGGCGGGCACCATGTGGGGCCTTTGCTGCGTGGGCGGCCGCGCGACGGTGAGCGCTGGCGATGGCGCGATCGACATCCGCTGCGGACAGAGCTGCGTGGTGCCCGCCCAAGCCGGCTCCCTCGAGCTTCGCGGCCGCGAGCTGTGGATGGTGGCGACGCGCTGCCGCTGAGGCTGCCGACCACGGCTGCGCCGAGGACCGTCCCGCGCCCTGTTCGCTGCATTGC
>CAYTYV010000567.1:0-3922 GCA_964441055.1 uncultured Polyangiaceae bacterium
GAACCGATGGCACGGATCGATGACCACGAACCTCGGCGCATCTTCGATGTGAAGCCTGGAAAAGGGGAACAGCCGGACCAGCTCCCCAGCGCGGTCGCGGTCCACCCGCTCCAGATAGCGGACGAGGATCGAGCGCATCACCTCCTGCCCCTGCTGCGAGGCGTTGATGAGGCGGCCTAGACGCTCCACGAAGATGTGCTGCCCATCCGTCAGCATCTGCTGCTCGGCGAGTGGATGCCGTGACTCCAGCTCCCGACCGAGGTACAGGACCGCCTTGCGCACGTTGGGAAGGGACACGCGATGCTTGCGTCGCAACGCGCTCAGCACGTGGATCTCGACCAGGTTGATGAACGACAGCAGGCGGTTGCGGCGATCCGCTGGCCGAATCACCGGGCTGAACCGCCGCTTCTCGGGCGTGCGGCCGTAGGTGGTCCCGAAGCTCCACGAGCTCACCGTCGCGTACGGCAATCCCAGCATCGCCCCCACATCCGACGCCGAGTAGGTCGGTAGCTCCCATGGCGGCTTGCCTGCGTAGATGTCCACGACGACCTCCTCGTACAGCATGCGCGCAACAGCGCGCCACAGCAAGGGCCAACCTACGCCGCGGTCCGCGTGGCGACCACCTCGACGCGCAGGAGCGCAAGCGTGACGATCGCGAGCCGGGGAAAGGCGAACGGCGTCAAGCCAATACCTCGAGCTCCCATACGACCTCGTTCTTGAGCGACCGTGCCGCGTGCTGGAAGGCGGCGGCAAGTCCGTCGGTGGTGAGCTGCGGGTAGCCCTGCAGGATGTCCTCTGGCGACGCGCCGCCAGCCAGAAGCTCCAAGATGAGCTCCACCGAGATCCGAGTCCCCCGAATGCACGGCTTGCCCCCGAGGATCCCGGGCTCCGAAACGATCAGATCCATGATGGTCACCTCGCTTCACCGTAGCGATGAGCCCGCCAGGCACGCAAGTCCAGCACGCCCGTGCCAGGGGCTCCGCCCCGTTGGGACGAAGCCCCTGACCACCACGACGAGGCCGTTGTCCGACGCAGCTCAACGAGCTACCCTGAGCACTATGACCACACCATTTGCTCGCATCACCGTCGATCCGCAGGTCTGCGGAGGGCAGCCGTGTGTGCGAGGCCTGCGCATCCAGGTTTCGCTGGTGTTGAAGCACTTGGCCGCTGGAAAGACTTCAGCTGACGTGATCAACGAGCTCCCCGAGCTCGAGCCTGAGGACATCGGGGAGTGTCTGCGCTACGCCGCGTGGCTGGCCTCCGGTCGCGCCGTGGCCTTCCCACCTGCCGCATGAGATTCCTGGCCGACGTCAACGTCTCCCGCGAGGTGGTGCGGCGGCTGCGGTCGCAGGGGCTCGACGTGATCCACGTGGCGGAGATCATGGATGCACGGTCGCCCGATCCCACAGTCCTGGCGGAGGCGAGGCGTCGCGGAGCGGTGCTGCTGAGCCACGACCAGGACTTCGGCGCGATCCTGGCCCTCAGCGGTGCAACCGAGCCGTCGCTCATCAACCTTCGAGTCGCCAATGTGGATGCGAGCTGGATCGCCAGCGCGATCGCGGCCGTGGTCCAGGCTACCGAGGAGGATCTTCTCGCTGGCGCTGTCGTTACGCTGGACGATGGCGGCGCGCGCGTGCATCGCCTTCCTCTTCCGTGACGCACATGATTCCACTCCGGAGGAGCTGGCCACCAGCGCTGTGATCTCAGAGTGGCAGGCCGGGCTATCGGCTCGCGGATTCAGCGCCGACGGCTCAAGGGGTCGTCTGGGGGTTCGTCTGCCGAAGCCGGGGCCGACGCGTCGGCCGTGGCGATGACGGGCACCTCGTCATCGTATGGGTCCACGTCATCAGCGCTCGTCGTACCAGCCCCGTTCGCACGCTCGGGCTGAGGCTCGCTCGTCGGCCGTTGGTCGGCTAGCTGCTCACTTGCTTGCGGCTCGCTATCTTCATCAGTCACCGCGGCGAGCTCGGCCTCCGCGTCTTTCGCCCCCTCCTGCGCTTGCTTGCTCGTGGCGTCGCCGACCGGGGCTGCATCGGGCTCGGGCGGCGCCGTCACCGCTATCGTTGTCTCCGCTGGCCCGGGGTCGGCAGCAGGCTCGGTCGCATTCGGGCTGCTTTCGCTCGTCCCGAGGAAGGCGACCAGTCCGACGGCGGCAACTCCTATAACGACGCCTCCCACCGCCAGCGGCCACCTCGAGCGGGCGGTGGGGATCCCTGGGTCTGCGACCTGCAGGTCGCGGCTCGGTGAGGGGGCCCGCGCATCGCTGGCCGAGCTCTGCGGCTGCGAGGAGTCGTTTGAGTCCGCGTCGCGATCGGCAGCCCGTGCAAGCACCCTGGCAGCTGCAATCGGCGGCAGCGGCTGCGTCTTACGCCCATCCAAAGGCGCGAGCTCGGGCGGCAGGTCCACCGTGTCGCTCGGTCCCCCGCCAGCAATGTCGAGCGGGGGCCCGGGCGCCCCCTCGCTCGCGTGTATCGCGTGGTAGACGCGGCGCAGCGCATCCTGCATGGCGCGCGCGTCAGGCCAGCGCTCGTCCTTTTCGTAGCTCAGGGCCTTGTCCACCAGACCGACGAGGGCCGGATGCATGCTGGCGTCGACGTCTACAATCGAGCGCGGCCGCTGCGTGACCGTGGCCACGAGGGTCTCGGTGGCCGTCCGGGCGCCATGCACGCGGCTTCCCGTCAGCAGCGTGAACATGGTGGCGCCCACCGCCCACAGATCGCTTCGCCAGTCCACCTCCTCCGGCCGGCCGCGCGCCTGCTCTGGCGCCATGTAGGACGGCGTGCCGAGGAGCGCGCCCGCCTTTGTTACCGCCGAGTCGCTCTTGGAAAGCTCGCGAAGCCGCGCGACCCCGAAGTCGAGCACCTTCAGCATCCCGCCGTAGGTGAGAAAGAGGTTATCCGGCTTGATGTCCCGGTGGACGATGCCCTTTTCGTGCGCGGCAGCGAGCGTGTCGAGGAGCTGGTCGACGAGGCTCAGCACCTCGTCGGGGGGCAGCTTCCCGCCCTTGCGGATGCGCCGAGCGCCGAGGCTCTCGCCCTCGAGGAGATCCATCACGAGGAAGGGCGCGCCGTCGTCGGCCACATCGTCGTCCTGCACCGTGACGACCCCGCAGTGCTTGACCTTGTTGGCGACATAGCCCTCGCGAATGAAACGCCGCTTTGCCTCCGGATGGTCGCACAGCTCGGGGTGGAACATCTTGATAGCCACCTCGTTGCCGTTGCGATGGGTCGCCCGGTACACCGCCGCCATCGCTCCCACGCCGATCAGCCGGTCGAGCCACCACTTCCCCTTCAGTACGGTGCCGACCCGCGCCTCCAGCCGCTTGATGTCCCGACCCTGCTGGACCATTCGAGGCTATCCTACCACGGAGCTGACCGGACAAGAGGCCGAGCTCGCCAATGATGCTATGAGCGGGCTCCCTTTTTTATGGCAATGGCGAGCATGTCGTTGGGTCGGTTCCGGGTATATGGGTGACACGAATCGGCGCCCCCAACGTGGGGCGCGTGCTCGCTCGGAGGTGACGGGGTGAGCCGTCTGGACCTCAGCGGCGGCGCCTGAGCCTAGCCCGACCGAGCATCGCGGTGAAGAGCAGCAGGGCTGCGCCAGCGGGCAGGTGGCTCTGCGGCGAGGTCGAGACCACGCGGCAGGCGCAGTCGCTGGTCTCGCCGTCGGCAGGTGTGGTACCCGCTCCGCCTTGGCTGCTCGTGCCTGCTTCGCCGCCCGAACCTGCGCTGCCGCCCGAACCTGCGCTGCCGCCAGCACCGCCGCTGGGGCCGACGCCACCGCTCGCAGCAGCGCCACCGCCTGCGCCACCGCCACCACCTGCGCCACCGCCCGCGCCCGCTTCGCCGCCCGCGCCGCCTTGGCACACCTCGGAATGCCAGCTGCACTCGCCGTCTTGGCATTGGTCGCTGCCATTGCA
>CAYTYV010000568.1:0-3905 GCA_964441055.1 uncultured Polyangiaceae bacterium
CCCGGCGCGGGCGTGCCGGCCAAAAGCCCCGTGCCGAACACCAGCAGGTTATCGTCCGAAAAGGGCTCGACCTCGGGCGGCACCCGGTCCCAGAACAGCTTGGCGTTCGTGCCCAGGCCGCCCAGATGAAGCTCGGCGAGCTTGGGGTCGGTGGCCACCCGCTCGATGTTCCCTCGGCTGAGATCCACCTCGAGGTTGAACCCTGTCTCTGCGTACCTCATCGCTCCCTTTCACTCCTGACGTCGCTCTGCTGGGTGCTCCCGAGATAGGAACTATAGTGCATCTTTCTGCGTCGAGTCGATCGGTGCGCCCTCGCGCTCGAGCAGCTCGAGGGCTGCGTGGTGCAGATCCTCGGCGCTCTGCTCTGCCGAGCGGCCACCCGTGTCCACTGCGGCGTGGGCTTGGCCGTAGAAGGCCTCGCGGGCCTGCAAGATGGCGCGCAGGTCGGCCATCGCCCTGGCATTTCGCGCCATGGGGCGAAAGTCGCCCTGGGCCACCACGCGTGCCATGTGCTCCTCGGGCGCAGCGCGAAGCCAGATGCAGTGGGTGCGCTCGAGCAGCAGCGCCAAGGAGGCGGTCGAGCCGACGATGCCGCCACCTGTGGCGATGACGGCCGCGGGCGCCTGGGCGATCACGCGCTCGAGGCAGGCGCGCTCATAGCGGCGCAGGGCAGGCTGGCCGTAGAGCGCCAGGATCTCGCCGACGGCAGCGCCGTGCTCCTGCTCCAACAGGCGGTCGAGCTCGATGAAGGACACGTCCAAGCAACGGGCCAGCACTGCGCCCAGAGTGGACTTGCCCGCACCGCGCAGTCCGACCAGCGAGATGCGGCGTTCGCGCGGATCGCCGCGCTCGGGCGGGAAGGTCGACTCGAGCAAGCGCCGCGCCTCGACCAGCCTGTCCGCTGGCAGCCTTCGCAGCGCGGCCACGGCCAGCCCAAGCTCGACCGGATCCTCGCCCCCGCTTTGCACCAGATCGACGAGCGGCAGGGCCATGGCGTGGGCAACGCGGCGGAGCACGGCCACCGAGGGGTTGGCCCCACCCGACTCGAGCTGCGCAAGATAGCGCTCGGAGACCTCGGCGTCGGCAGCCAGGGAGCGACGGGTCATGCCGCGCCGCGCCCGCGCCGCCCGCACGCGCTGGCCGAGCCGCCCCAAAAAGGGCTCGCGACCAGCCTCCGCCACCTGCAGTCCCATGACATGAACTATAGTTCATCTCTCCGCCAGATAGCCAGCGACAAGTGAGATCCGGGATGCGCATCGGGCCGCTCGCGTCAGCGCGAGTTGCTCCGGTGGCGCGCTTCGGTACCATGGAACGGGACGACGGACGGGACGACGTCGAGGCAACGGAACGGGACGGCATCGAGGCAACTGACGAAACGGGGGACGCGGCATGGACGATCCAATATCTCGTGGCCCTAAGGTGAAGTCGGCGGCCAGCGCTGCAGTGCTGGCGCTTTTGGTGGGGACCGTGACCGCGGGCGTGCCCGTGGCCTGCTCGTGCGAAACCGATGCAGGGCTGGGCCCGGATGAGCCCGCGGGGGGCAGCGCGGCGGGCGGCAGCAGCGGCGGGCAGGCAGGCGGCGGCGCGGTTGGTGGACAGGGCGGCGGCGGAGGGGGCGGCGGCGGAGGGGGCGGCTGCCCCGTCGGTCGGTTCTGCGACGATCAAAGCCCCTGCCCGCTCGGTTGCGTATGTGAGGAGGGCGCCTGCAACATCGACTGCGGCGATGCAGCCCGATGCGGTGAGGAGTGCTGTCCGCTGGGCGACGTTTGCTACCTCGCCGAATGCACCAGTCCGGGCGAGGAATGCGGCACGGGCGGCGGACCGGACTGCATCGCGCCGCCCTGTCCGCCAGGCGAGCAGTGCGACCCCTCCATCGGGCACTGCATGCCCATTCCCGATGTCGAGTGCACCTTCGAGCCCGGGCTAAGCTTCGAGCCGACGCTGATGTGGGCCTGGACCGGATCGGTCGACCACCCCGACTTCAAGCACGTCGCCGTGACTCCAGCAGTCATCGACATCAACGGCGACGGCGCCTCCGACGTGCTCGTGAGCGCCTTCGACTACACCCCGGGCTGGCCCGATCGCGGTGGCATTCTGTGCGCCCTCTCAGGCGTGGGCGACTGCGAAGGCGGCCCCGAGGAGCTGTGGTGCACCTCGCCTGACGATCCGCGCGTGAGCTTCGCCGCGCCCGTCGCCGTTGGCGACCTCGACGGCGACGGCGAGCTGACCATCGTCGCTCCTGCCTCGCGGCTGGGCCCGCGCGGCAACGTCTACGGCATCGACGGCTACGACAGCTCGGGGAGCCGCCTGCCGCTTTTCGGCACCGATCTGAACGGCGATCCCGTCGACATGCTGGTGGCCGTGGGGGCGCCCGCCATCGCTGACCTCGACGGCGACGGCGCGGCCGAGGTGTTCGTGGGCTACACCGTCTTCGACAGCGATGGTCGACTTTTGTGGCACCAGGACGGCGCCCTCGGCAACCACACCTTCGGGCCGCTCACCGTGGCGGTCGACCTCGACGGCGACGACTCGATGGAAATCGTGGGCGGCAACATGGCCTATCACGCCGACGGCAGCCCCGCCTGGGATCCGAGCGCCGACGCGCGCACCCTGCCCGACGGCTGGCCCGCCGTGGCCGACTTCAACGGCGATGGCGAGCCCGAGCTCGCCGTGGTCACCGCGATCAGTGCGGGCTCGGCCATGCTGCGCATCTTCGACCGCGAGGGCAATTTGTTCAGCTCGGTGCAGGGATCGCTGGCGGGTCGCGGCGGGCCGCCCACCGTGGCCGACGTGAACGGCGACGGCACGCCCGACGTGGCCGTGGCAGGTCAAAACGCCTTGACCGTCTTTGGCGTGGGCCCCGCGCCCGACCACGAGCTGAGCATCATCTGGCAGGTCGAGTCGCGCGACTACTCGTCCAACTTCACGGGCTCGAGCGTGTTCGACTTCGACGGCGACGGCAACGTGGAGGTGGTCTACGGCGACGAGTGCTTTGCCCGCGTCTACGACCATCAGGGCAACGTGCGCTTCGAGGTGCCCAACACCTCCTGCACGGCCACCGAGTACCCCGTGGTGGCCGATCTCAACGCCGACGGCAAGGCCGAGTTCGTGGTGGTGGCCAACAACATGCTGGGGCTGGGAGGCGGCTGTGCGCCGTACGTCCAGGCCTGCATCGACAACTTCAGCGGCTACCAGCCGAACAATGGCGTGCGCGTCTATCGCGATGCCAACGACAACTGGGTCTCGACCCGCGCGATTTGGAACCAGCATAGCTATCACGTCACCAACGTGTGCGACGGCCGCGACGACGTCTGCCCCTCGGGCAGCAACGAGCTCGGGCGCATCCCCGCCCTGGAAGAGCCGAGCTGGGCTTTCCCCGCGGGCGAGCCGCTCAATCGCTATCGGGCCAACGCCCGGCTCGAGGGGCTGTTCAATGCCCCGGATCTCGTACCCCTCGCAGCACGGGCCGATCTGTCCGGCTGTCCCTATGCGATGATCCTCCGCGCCCAGGTGACCAACCTCGGGGCGATCGGCGTGCCCGCGGGCATTCCCGTGGCCTTCTATCAGCTCGAGCCCGGACCGCGCACGCTCATCGACGTCCGCCATACCACGACGGTCCTGCTCCCGGGCGCGAGCCAGCCCCTGTCGGTCGACTGGTCGGTGCCGCCCGAGCTCGCCACGGCCGAGGTGACCTTCGAGGTCGTGGTCGACGACGACGGCAGCGGCGCGGGCATGGCGAACGAGTGCGACGAGACCAACAACGCCGCCGAGTTCACAGGTGCATGCGCCGCCGTGCCTCAGTGATTTGGCCTAGCGACGTAGAGACAGATCAAGTTCGTCACCGAGAGCCCCTTGCGGGGGTTTGGGGGCAGAGGAAGGAGCGGAGCGACGACCGGAGCCCCCAT
>CAYTYV010000569.1:0-3894 GCA_964441055.1 uncultured Polyangiaceae bacterium
CGTTTGCCGCCGGATGACGGGCGCGTGCATGCCGTCCGCATCGCCAGCGCGCTCATGGATGGCACGGGCATGCTGGATGCCGATCGCTCGGGCTGGGACGAGTCCGATCTGGTCCTGCAGGTGGCCGAGCACCTTCGGCCGCTGGACCCGCGGGTGGCGGTGGATCTACGGGCAGGCCGGCTCGATCGGCTGGCCAAGCGGGCCGCGGCCACGCGCGCGAGCGCGCCCTTCGATCGGCCTGCTCCCTATGGGCGAAGCGCTCGCGATCGGCGCCTGCGGCGCTACGCCGCCTGCTTTGGTATGTCGGCTCCCGCTAGGCTAGAGCCCGATCGCCCTCGAACCGCCGTGGCGCTCGCCGAGGCCCTGGTCCGCATCGCCCGCGAGAACAAGCCGCGAGCCAGCGTCGTGCACGTGGTGGCGCCGCCCGTACCAGAGGGTCTGCTCGAGCAGCTTGCGCCCGCCGTGCGGCGACTACGCGCCCGCGGGGTCCGCGTGCGCTGGTCCCCACCGCCGCTGGGCTGCTCGGTGGCCCCGGAGCTCGGCGCGAGCGAGGGCGGCGAAGAGGCGGCGCGGTGGGTGGAGCGAGCCGTGCACACCCGAGCGGCCGTCGCCGAAAAGCGCGGGGAGGCGGCGCTGCGCAGGTTGGGGGTGAAGGTGGTGCGGGTAAGGCGCGGGCGGCGATCGGCCCTGCGGCGGGCCGTCGCGGCCGCGGTGGACGGCGCGCGCAGTCATCCGGCCGAGGGCCAGCCCGAGCAAGCCGAGGCCGTGGAGTGACGATCGACGCCGCTCGGGCGGCCGACCTACTGCGCTCCCGCGGGCTCGTGCCGAAACGAGCCTGGGGGCAGAACTTCCTGCGCGACCGGCGCCTGGCCGAGCGAATTGCGGCCGCGGCGACCACCCCGCCCGGGGGAACGGTGCTGGAGATCGGCGCGGGCCTGGGAGCCCTGACTGTTCCGCTGCTCGAGCGCGCGGCTCGGGTGGTGGCCGTCGAGCGCGATCGCGAGCTCGCCGCCGCGCTCGGCGAGCTGCTCGGCGGGGCAGACGGGTTGCGCTTGGTGACGGCCGACGCGCTCAAGCTCGATTGGCGAGACGAGCTCGGCTCGGGGCCGCGGCCCCACGCGATCGCGGGCAACCTCCCCTATGCCATCACGGGGCGGTTGCTCGAGCGCGCGGTGGCCGTGGCGCCCCATATCGAGCGCGCCGTGTTCATGGTGCAGCGCGAGGTAGCGGACCGAGTGGCGGCCTCGCCCGGCGGACGCGTCTACGGAGCCCTGTCCGTATTCGTTCAGGCGGCCTTCCGCGTGGACAAGCTCTACCGCGCGCAGCCGGGGGCGTTCTGGCCGCAGCCCCAGGTGGCCTCCGCCGTGCTGCGGCTCCGTCCCTGGCCCACGCCGCGGGCGGTGGAGTCGGCGACCTTCCGGCGGGTAGTCAAGGCCGCCTTCGGGCAACGGCGCAAGACGCTGCGCAACGCCTGGCGCCAGCTGTGCGCTTGGGGCCCGCGCGAGCTCGAGCGCATCGCCGCCAGCGCCGACATCGAGCTCGACGCACGCGCCGAGACCCTCTCGGTCGAAGCCTTCGCCCGCCTGGCCGCCGAGCTCGAGCGCTGCGGCCATGGCTTTGGCGAGGACGAGCCCGCTCCCAGGCCGTAGCCACCCCCCACGTCCCTCGACCCGCCCCCGGTCGGCTACTCGAGGCTCTTACAGCAGCGGAAGCCCAGGTGGTAGTTGCGGTGGCTTCCCTTGCTCATCACCCGCGTGCCGTGCCAATCCGGGGCGCGCCAGCGGCAGTGGTCCTCGTGCGCCTTGTAGCGGTCGAAGATGAACCAGCTGCCCTTCATCTCGGTGTAGCCGTACTTCCCGCCCGGCGCGCACGCCATCTGCTCGGGCCGAAGCGGCAGGTTCATGTGCTCGGCGGCGTTGCCGTGCAGATCGAAGACGCCGAGCCGGCTTTGACACTCGAGGAAGTGCCCGGCCGGGTAGGTGTTGGTACCGCAGCGCTTCCAGCCGACGCCGCAGGACTTGCTCTTCTTGCTTCCGGTGGCGCAGACGCCCTTGCGATAGGCCGGTCCGTAGGCCCAGACCGGGCGCTGGTCCTCGCGAAGGTTGTGGTTGGCGCGCATCCGCCGCCGCGCGTCCTCGGCTGCCATGGTGCGGATGCGATCGAAGTCGTAGTCGGGCGGGGCGAGCTCGCCCGCACAGCCGCCCTCCCACTCGTGCGCATCGCACAGGCGCTTGCCCTGCGCTTGGCACAGCAGCACCGCCTCGCGGGCGCTGACCCAGGTCACCGGATAGACGCAGGGGATGTTGGGGAACTCGAACTGGTCGATGCAGGCCTTGGCGTCCTCGGGGCGCTGATTGCTCGGGTCGATGAGCGGCGCCATGAAGCGCGCGCCGCAGATGCGCCGGAAAGGCTCGCTATCGTGGTCGACGCCCTGGCTCCGTAGCTGCTCGAGGCAGGCGGCGGGCGAACCCGGGTGCACGCTGTTGCGGGGGTTGCCCTGGCCGAGGCGCTTCGAGCCTGCGAAGATGGCCCGCAGCGCGGCCATCTGCTGGTCGTCGAGCTGGTGGACGTAGCCTAGCTGCTCGAAGAGAAGCTCGTTTTGCTCGTCCAGCGATCCAGACCACTCGGTTCGCTCGCCCCAGCCGGGCGCCTCGGCCAGAGGCGGCAGGGGCGGCTCGGCAGCCGCGTCGGCCTGCGCGGTGGACGCCGATGGCGCTGCTCCGCCGCTGGCGGCCGCGGCCGCGGTGGCCGTCGAGGCCGAGGCCGCGACGCCGCGCGTCCGAGCGGGCTCGGCCTCGTCACAGCCCGCTCCCCCAAAACCCAGACACGCGGCGAGCAGCGCCAGGCGAGCGAAGGGAACGCTAGAACGGCAGCGCGAGAGCACGACTGGTGCCACTTGCTGCCTTTATGACCTGGCGGCTTTTTCCTTGTCGACCCGCGTGAGCCGACCGGCTTGCGTCCACTGCCGCTCCCGATCGTGCGCCAACCATCGCAGCGGGATCTTGGTGCGACCCACCGTGCAGCTCATCTGCTCGCCCCAGAGCGAGGCTCGCGGCAACACGAGCTGCTGCTGGCTCTTGAGCGATGACAGCGCGGCCGCGGCGATCTCAAAGGCGGCCACGCCGTGGCTGGCCATGGCCGAGACCATCTGGCGAGGCAGGTGCGGCGCGAGCACCGCGCGCACGTTGCTGCCGAGCGCCACCAGGTCCGCCACCGCGCGGATCTCGTCTCGCTCGGACAAGACTACGGCCAGAGCCCGCTCCTTGCGCTTTTTCTTGCCCTGCGCGGGCGCCGGGGCCTGTAGCTCGCCGAGCGGCGGAATGCCCACGTGGAGCGCCAGCGTGGTGGAGGCGGTCTTCCAGGGAATGGCGGCGGGGGCTGGCGGCAGCTTGTGCTGCACGCCCGCAAGCGTCTTTTTGGCGTTCTTGGTGCGCACCACCAGCACGTCCTCTGTGGGCAGCACGCGCGGCACCGTGACGCGGGCGGGCCGCTTGAAGGCGCGCGGGTCGCCCACGACGCCGTAGGCCACCGCATAGGAGAGCGTCTCGGCCGAGGCCACCAGGAAGGGCCGCCCACCGGCCGCGCGTGGCTCCGGATCGATGCTGCGCAGCGAGGCGCGCCCATCCGGCGGCGGATAGAGCTCGCCCGTGAGCAGGCGACGGTCCGGCTCGACGATGCGAGCGCCCGTGGCCACGAGATCGACCAGGGCAGCGGACTGCCCCAGCACCTCGAGGACCTGGCGGGACGGTGGTGCCAGCAGCAGGTCGAGCTGAGGGGGGATCCGCTTGCTCTTGAGCAAGCTGGCGGCGGCCAGCATGTCGCGCAGCGTCACGCCCGAGTCGCCGCCGAGCACCACCTGGCCCACGGGCTTTCCCGCGAGCTCTCGCGCGGTGC
>CAYTYV010000570.1:0-3870 GCA_964441055.1 uncultured Polyangiaceae bacterium
GGATCTGGTCTTGGCGCCAAGTGGCAAAAGCGTGTACGTGAGCGGGGACGATGCCAGTCTGCTCGAGTACGAGCTCGATACGGGCAAGGTGCTGCACCTGGCCAACATGCCCGCGCAGGGCGACCGCCTCCGCTTGCTCGCCAACCGCTACCTGGCGGTCATCCCGCACCTCGACGCGGGCCACATCCCGCTGCTGGACACCCACCACTGGGAGCGCGATCCCGTGCTCTTGGAGGTGGGCGCCAATCCGGCCGACATCCTGGCCCTGCCCGATGGCCGTACGGCCGTCTCGGCCTCGAGCAGGGGCAAGCGGCTGAGCTGGTTCGACCTGGGCCGCGGCAGGCGGCTCGCGAACATCCGGCTGCCGCACGCCACAAGGCACCTCTTCGTGGTCCGCGCCGAGGGTCGCCCCTACGTGGGCGCCATGGGTCAGCTCTTGCGCGCGGGCCAGCCAGCCGGGGCCTGGCTCGATCTGTTCGACCCGTCCGAGACGCCCTTCGGCGCCACGCGTCGCTCCATCTCGGTGGGACGCGAGCCCCGACCGGGGGCGGTGAGCGCGGACGGCGCATCCATCTTCTTGGCCGATCGCGTCTCCAACACCGCCTCGCTGGTCTGGGTGGACGGCACCACCGAGGCGCGGTCAGTGTCGGTGGGGCAGGGGCCTGTGGGGGCCTTCCTGATGGGCGAGGACCGCTTTGGCGTCACCATCAACGGCGAGGCGAGGACCGCCACGGTGATCGCGCTCGAGCGGATGGTGCGGGTGGCGACCTTGATGCTGCCCGGTCAGCCCAACTTCGGCGCAACGGACGAGCGCGGCCGCGTGCTGTTCGTCTCGCTCGGCGGTCCGGCTTGGCCACCATCGGGCTCGGGCGCGGTGGTCATCGCTGGCGATCCCCCCAAGGTGGTCGCCGTGCTCGACACGGGCAAAGGCGCCGCCCGCATCGCGGTCGACGTGCAGGGCACGCGCGCAGCCGTGGCCAACTACTGGGGGCGATCGCTAACTGTCGTCCAGCGGTAGGCGGGCCGCGGTGGCGCTAGCTGCCGCCGCCGCCCGCCATGCCTGCTGCACCGCCGTCGCCCGCCATGCCTGCTGCACCGCCGTCGCCCGCCATTCCGGCTGCGCCGCCATCGCCCGCCATTCCGGCTGCGCCGCCGTCGCCCGCCATGCCTGCTGCACCACCTGCGGCTGCCGAGCCGCCGACGCCGCTGCCGCCCGACGGAGGCGAACTTCCTCCTGCGCCGCCCTCGGCCTCGGTGCCGCCCGCGTACTGGCCGCCCGTGCCCACCGAACCTCCGCCGTGACCTCCAGTCGCGCTGGCGTTGCCCGCGCCCAGGTGCTCGTCAGGACCTGGCGG
Source organism: uncultured Polyangiaceae bacterium (assembly GCA_964441055.1). GTDB lineage: Bacteria > Myxococcota_A > Polyangia > Polyangiales > Polyangiaceae > JACQWT01. The sequence continues at coordinate 1,356 of CAYTYV010000570.1, forward strand.
CTCGGGCTGCGGATTGAACAGACACGACGAAAAGCCCACGGCCAACCCCACGGCCAGGGCAAGGACGCGCCACGAGCCCAGAGCCATCACGAGCCTCCAGCACCGCCAGGGCCAGCGCCAGCAATGGGCCCACCGCCTTCTCCGGCCGCGCCTGCGGCACCAGCCGCGCCTGCGGCACCTGCTGCGCCCGCCTGGCCGCCACCGCCTCCGGCTGCCGAGCCGCCCATGCCGCCCCAGTTGCCCGAGCCGCCCGCGCCACCTGCGCCTCCGATCGGCCCGATGCCACAACCCGTGCCCGTGCCAGTACCCGTACCCGTGCCGCTACCCGTGCCCGTGCCGCCCTGCGCTCCCTGACCATCCTCAACGGGCGGCTCGGGCTGCGGATTGAACGAGCATCCTCCCCAGCTCGCCACCAAGACCCAGCTGACCGTTCCGACCCACAGCGCCCACCGCATCACGAGCCTCCCGCTCCTGCGACCTGACCGCCCGCGCCTGCAGCACCACCAGCGCCGCCCACTGCGCCGCCAGCACCACCCATTGCGCCGCCAGCGCCGCCCGTGCCACCGCCCGCGGCGCCCGCACAGCCGCCAACGCCGCCCTCGCCGCCGCAGTCGGCGCCCATGCACTCGCCTCCCTGACCGCCTTGGGGCGGGCCGCCGCCCAGCGACGCGCCACCGCTTGCTCCTCCGAAACCATTGGCGCCGCTGCCCGACGACCCTGCCTGATGGCTGCCCCCCTCGCCGTTCGTAGGCTCGGCTGGCGGCTCGGGCTGGGGGTTGAAGCTGCACGAGCCAACCAGCGCGGATGGCAGCGCAACGACCACGGCGAGCAAGACCCAGGGACGCATGGCGAGCAAAGGGCAGAAAAGGACTACCACTGAGAATAGCATGCTTCGTGCCAACCCAGCAGATCTCAAAACTACTGGAGATCGTTCAGGCGCGACAACGGGTCTGGCCAGATGCTTGACACAGGTTGGCACAGTGCCGCGGCACATCGATCACCTGGCGTCGGCCGCCGAGGTGGGGAGCTCGGCGGGGTCGATCGTAGGCCATCGCGTCGTTCCCCTTTCGGTTTCTGCAGTTGAACGGATGACGCGATGGCTTGCCCGCTGGCCTAGTACAGCGGGTCCGCCGATGTTCACCCCGGTCGGGCTGCGCTACCTCAGATCGGGCTAAGAGCCGAGCTCGACCCGGCGCAGCAGACCGTTCTTCTTGCCCTCATCCATTTGGATGTGGAGCGTCACCTCCGCGTCGTGGAAGTAGGCATCGCGCAGCACCGAGTGCATCGCCACGCGCGATGGCAGGGTGGCGTCGCCCTCGTGCAGGTCGAAGCCGCAGGCCCAGTCGCCATCGGGGCCGTCCAAGTCGAGCCGGACGATCACCTCGTAGCGGACTTGATCCGGAGGCGCTCCCCAAAGGTTCGCCGTGTCGTTGGTTCGCAGCAGCTTGATCTTCCCCTTCTTCACCCAATGCTGTGCCATGTTCGCTCCTTTGTTCACGCACGTAGGCCAAACCGCGCAGGTCTATCGCCCCGCGGGAACGTAATCCTTGCCGTCGCGCCAGGCCCGGCCGACCGCCTCGCCCAAGCTCCAGTAGCGATTGTCAGGCATGCTGAGCAGCAGCGGGCGGGCCTTGGCCAGATCCACAGCACCGCGCTCGTCCAAGCTCTGCTCCAGCGCCCAGGCGCTGACCACCTCGCCCACGAACAAGGTGTTGGTCGGTAGATCCAGCGCCTCGACCACCTTGCACTCCAAAGCCACCGGGCAGCTCGCCACCATGGGCGCGCCCGCCAGCTCGCCGCGGAAGACCGAGAACACTCCGCTCTTGTCGACGCGTTTGGCGCTGGCAATGCCCACGTAGTCGGTCTCCACCCGCTGCTGCTCCGAGGGAAAGCTGAGCGAAAAGCTGCCGTGGGTGCGCACGGCCTCGTAGCTGGCGTGGCTGCGGCCGACGGCCACCGCCATCATGGGCGGCGTGGCGTTGGCGCGCGACAGCCAGGCGATGGCCATGAAGCTCGGTTGCCCCCCGATCTCCGTTCCCAGCACGGCGACTGGCATGGTGTAGCCCACCGCATTGGATCGAACCGGAGTCTTGACGTGTGGCATGCTTCCCTCCTTGAGCCCAACGCCGCGAGCCTCCCGCAGGCGAGCCGTACGCCCACCGCACGGCGCGGCGGGGACAAGAGCAGCGGATGTCGACATGCGAGGCTGCCCTGCGCGCGTAGGGCGAGCCTAACGCAACTCGTCGACGACGGGTAGCGCGCCTGCTGGCTTGGGCCGTCCCCCCCGCTATGCGTCCCTCAGATGGGGCGCTGGAAGACCACGCCCACCTGCTTGACGCTGCAGGTGCTGCGATCACCGCCGAGGTGGACGCCCGGAAGATTGGTCGTCAAGACTCCCCCAGGGATCAAGGCATAGGTCCCGCGAGTAGCGTCCGTTTTCTTGCCGTCGATGAAAAGACTCAGCGTGCCAGCTAGAACATAGAAGATGTGATCGTCTGCGTGCGAGTGAGCACCT
>CAYTYV010000571.1:0-3868 GCA_964441055.1 uncultured Polyangiaceae bacterium
GCCAGCCCTACCCCCCCCCGCGCCTTGCCACGGCGGCGCGGACGAACCATGGTAAGGTGTAGGTCGAGTTCGGTGTGGGCTCGACAAGGAGGCGCTCGATGGTGCGAGGTGCGTGGTCGGTCACTGCGGGGGTGATGTTGCTAGGATGCGCGGCGGCGACGGCAGGCTGCGGCGAGGGTAGCGATCCCCTGACGATCGGCGAGCCAGAGGCGGGCGCCCCGGCCACGCTGTCGCTGCTCGTCAGCGGCAACGTGTCGGGCATGCTCGAGCCGTGCGGGTGACCGAGTAACCCCCTCGGGGGGCTCGCTCGGCGAGCGAGCTACGTAGACGAGGTACGGCAGAACGGCGCCCCCGTGCTGCTGCTCGACGGCGGCAACATGTTCGGCCAGGCCGGCTCGCTCACCTCGCTCGAGGAGATGCTCAAGGCCGAGTTCCTGCTGCGGGGAATGGAGCTGTGCGGCTACCAGGCAGCCTCGCTGGGTGAAAAGGACGTGCGCTTTGGCGAGGCTTTTTTGACCGAGCACCTCGGCGAGGTCGATCTCCAGTCCACCTCGGCGAACCTGTCCTTCGCAGACGACGACCAACCCTATGCGCTGCGCTACGCGGTCTGGCCGTTCGAAGAGGTCGAGGTCACCGTGGGGGTCGTGGGCTTGATCGACGAGGCGCACCGCAGCGCAGTGGAGGAGGCCAGCGCGGTCGACGGCGCGCCGCTTACGGTCGCCAACCCTGCCGCGGCCTTTGCCTCGGCCGTGGAGGCCATGGGCGAGACCGATCTGGTGGTGGTGCTGGCCGACGCCTCTGCCGCGAACGCCCTCGAGCTCGCCGCAGATCTCGAGGGAGCGGACGTCGTGCTCGCCTCCCACGAACGGGCGAACCCGATGGCTCCGGAAAGGGTCGGCGGGGCGTGGGTCGGCTCGACGGGCTACGACGGCAAGTGGATGATCCGCCTGGACTATCGGCACGAGGCCGATGGAAGCGGCAGCGTAGTCGGCTGGCACACGGTGGCGCTCGATAGCAGCTGGCCCGACGATCCAGAGCTCGCCGCGCTCTACGACGAGTACCTGGACCGTCTGGCGAGCGAGGCCGAGAACATCGTCGACTCCATTCCCCAGGAGACGCCCGAGGGCGGCTCCTACGTCGGCAGCGGGCAGTGCCAGAGCTGCCACGACGAGCAGACCAGCTCGTGGGTAAGCACCGAGCACTCTACGGCCTTCACCACCTTGGTGCTCACCCATCACGACTGGGACCCGTCGTGCTTTCCCTGCCACACGACCGGCTTCGGCTACGTCGGCGGCTTCTTGTTGCCGGATCGCACCCCGGAGACGAAGCACGTCGGCTGCGAGATGTGTCACGGCGCTGGCGCCGAGCACGTGGCCGACCCCGAACAGCAGCCCACCACCCAGTCTCCCCTGACGGCCTGCGTGGGCTGCCACACCGCGGAGCACAGCCCCGAGTTCAACATCGCGACCTACCTGCCGCAGGTCCAGCACTAGCGGGCGCACGGGACGAGCGCTGCTGGCCGCGTCAACGCTCCGCCTCGGTCGCCTCCAGCGCCACAACCTCCTCTAGGGCGGCTTCGATCTCGGCGGGCTCTGCTGGGTCGGCGGCAATGCGCAGACAGCGTCGAAGCTGGGGATGGACGGTGTGGTCGGCGGCGATCCGCAGTCGGCGGCGTGCTCCCTCGTCGCCACTTCGGTGGATGACCACGGCCGCCGCCGCGCGCGCCGCGGGCGCGGCATGGTCGGCCTCGGCGATCCCCAAGAGCTCGTCGGTGCTCGGCGCGGGCAACGCCCGATAGGGCACCCTCTTGGGCGGCAGCCGTCGGCGGAGCATGCTTTGGGCACGGTCGGTCAGGAGCTCGGCCCTAGATGAGCTCGGCGCGCCCCGCTCCCTGGCCTGGGCGATCCCCTCCTCGATGCGCGCGCGGATCTGTTGGCAGCGCTGGGAGTAGCCAGGCAGGTTGATCGCCTCAGGATCGGACCAGCAAAGGTCGACGCAGCGGCCGGAGTGGAAGACCAGCCGCAAGACCTGCCCGTCCACCACCACGGCGTCGGCCAGCTCGCGGAATGCAATGTGCTCGGGCTTGCGAAATCGGCGCCGAACGAGCACGCCGTCGCGGCCCACCTCCACCCGGTACAGCGGCTCGGCCAGAACCAGCACCAGCGACAGCATCCAGGTAGAGAGGTAGGCGACCATGAATGCGGTGGACTGCTCGAGCGACGGCACCTTGTCGACCAGACCGATGAGCACCAGAAGGGGAATCATGGACAGCACGGTGCTGGCCAGCACCAGCCAGGTGGTCGAGCGGCCGACCAGCGTCGCCTTCACCGAGCTGCGTGCGGGCTGCTCGCCGCGGGGCCGCTCGCCCTTTTCCGCGTCGCGCTCGGGCTCGGGCGGCTCGAGGGAGGCAGCAGAGGCACGCTTGGGCGGCTCCACGGCGTCACCGCACGATGGCGTTCAGTAGCCGCACACCACTTCCAGCGTCTGGCTGGGCGCACCGCAGGTGTCGGTGTTGGCTCCTCCCCAGTTGTCGTTGCCGATACAGGGACGAACGATGTAGTCCGGATTCCAGCAGCCGCAGTCTCCGGTTTGGGTGCTGGAGTTGAGCTCGATGCCCGAGCCGCACGGGCCGATGTTCCAGTTCCGCCCCCCGCAGGAGATTGTGGTCGTGGTGCCGTTCCGGAGCGCCTGGCAGATCTGGTTGGCGGTAGAGCCGCTACAGCTCACGCCGGTCGGGTCGTAGGTGCCGCGAATGGTCACCAGGGTGTAGGGCCCAGACAGCGCGGCTCGGTAGCTCTGCCACGCGGTGCACTGCAGATCCGGGGTCATGCCCCCGACGAAGCTCTCCGAGTAGATGTCGGCCGCGAGCACCGTGATGTCGATGTCGACCGCCGAGCCCAGCGGGTTGCCGCACAGATCCGTGACGCCCGTGTTCACGCTCAGCACGTAGGCGTCGCCCGTGGCGATGCCCGAGAACTCGACCTCGTAGGTGTCCGGGGCGAGCTCGGTGACCGAGTCCAGCGTGCCCGAGCCCGTGACCGCAGCCCAATCGAGGTTCGGCTCCACCTCGACGACGTCCTCGCTGAAGGTCAAGGTGTAGCTGCCGCTGCCCGAGCCTGGCGGCAGGGTCTCGTCGCCAGAGGTGACTGTGGGCGCACCCGGGCTCAGATCCTCGCAATGGGTCTCGAAGCTCCAAGCCGGTCCCTTGGTGTAGCAACCCGCATCGTCGAAGGGCAGCACCCGCCAGCAGTACTCGGTGTTCTGCAGCAGCACGAGATCGGTGAGCTCCGAGTCGGCCACCACGGTGTAGGGCATGTCGGGGTAGCTGGGCGCTGGGCAGGTCGTGCCGAAGTAGATGACGTAGTGGGCCGCTTCGGACACGTTCGCCCAGCCCACCGCGGTGACCGTGGTCCAGTCCACGTCGGTTGTGCCGTCGGCAGGGCTCGGGGTCGTCGGGTCGTCGGGCGCGTCCGCGCAGGCTCCGCTTCCACCGTTCGCACCCCCGCCGCCCGCGGCGCCAGCGCCTCCCCCAGCGCCGCCGCCGCCCGTGACGCCTCCCCCTCCCCCGCCCGAGCCCGCGGCAATGCTGCCCGTTCCCGAGCCTTCCCCCAAGGCCTGAGCGCCCTGGGCGCAGCTCTGCCCCCAGGCGATTGCGAGCAGTGTGAAGTGGACCCCATTCATCGGACCAGCAGCGACGTCGGCTAAGGTGGAGCCTGCTCTGGTTGGGATCTGATCTTCCTTCGTCGTCGTCTTGTACCGGCAGGGCGTCTCTGATGTCCATAGCGGGGACGGCGTAGCAGCCGGCACCCGAGGGGGGTCCAGGGGGGAGACTGGTAACCTGTGGACGGCCGGCACCGGCCTGGGGATG
>CAYTYV010000572.1:0-3861 GCA_964441055.1 uncultured Polyangiaceae bacterium
CATCACGCCGACCCTTTCCACGGCCGCACGCTCGGGCGCTGCTGCTCGCCGCGACGCTGGGCGCTGCGGCATGCGGCGATCCGGACACCTTCGTTCCCTTTGACGAGTTCGGGGGCCCGGCTGGCGCGCTATCTGGCACCGTGACCTATGTCGGCCCGCCGCCGTGTACCCGCGACGGAAAGGTCGTGGGGGTGGTGGTGCTCAACGCCTATCGCGAAACCCTGCTGCCCCTGCCAGACGGCCTGGGCGCCGAGCCCGCCGCCATGACCATCGTCGCGGGCGAAGCGCTGTTCCGCGGCGTCCGCAGCGAGCTACAGTTCCGCTCCGACGGCTCGGCCTGGTGTCCTTCCGCCGATGCCGAGCCCGTGGTGACCAGCACCACCTGGGCCATGGCGCCGCTTTCCGCGGGCAGCTTTCAGGTCCGCGGCTTCTACGACCGCGACAACGACTACCATCCGGTCTTTACGATTTTCGATCTACCCTCGGCCGGGGACGTCCTGGGCGGCGCCATCGAAAACCGCGCCGCGGCCATGAGCGGGCAGGAGCCCGTGCGCTATCGCTCGCTCGGGCTGGGAGCTCTCGGGGCCGACGGTCGGCGCTTCATCCCCGAGACGGGCGCGCTCATCGAGGGGATCGCCGTCGACCTGGCCGAGCCCGTACCCTTTGAGCGGCCGCAGTTCTTTGCCCGCGAGGTGTGGGACGAGGCCTATGGCAACGCCGATCCGGACGCCGTCGAGATCCCCGCCGACTACCGGCTCGAGCGCTTCGGACTGGAGCAGGCGGACCTGCCCGCCACCGAGGCATCCTTCGTGCGCTTGCTCTGGCAGGCGGGGGTAGCGGCCGAGGAGCTGGAGCCCGCCCGCCAGAGCCCCTTCTACTTCCCCGTAGACGACGCCTTTTTCGCGCTGTCTCGGCAGGACCGCAACCGCGACGGCGTGCTCAACGGCGCGGACCACATCCCCGAGACTACCAAGCTGCCCGCGCTGGCGCCGCAGGCGCTGTTCACCCGGCTACTCGACAACGCGGATCTCAGCACCCAGAGCGCGCCCGTGGTGCTCATCCAAGGCTTGGTGCTGGACGAGAGCCTGTACCGCACGGCCACGACGCTGCCGCCCGCGCCGCCCTCACCGCAGGCCGAGCGAAGCGAGCTCGTGGTGGCGGTGCGCCCAGCCGCGCTCTGCCTCAGGCCCGAGCGACCCGACGAGGCGGCCGTGCTGCTCATGCCGCACCACAGCGCCGAAAACGGCGACCCCATGATCCCCGACGAGGAGCTGCTCCTCGGGGCGCTGTCCGAGCAGCTCGGCCGCCCCGTCGAGCTCGGCGAGCCCGGCTGCCTCCCCCAGGGCCGCTACCGCATGAGCCTGGTCTACGACAACGGCCAGAGCTGGGCGCTGCCCAACGAGGCGGGCGTGTGCGCAGCAGCCGAGGCGCCGACCAGCTCGGGCCCGAGCTGCGGCTCGCGCGCGCGGCTGGCATCGCAGCGAAACGTGCTTACCATTGCGGCACCGCAAGACGACGCCTACTGCCAGGAGCACCCCACCCCTGCGGCGTGCCTGCCCTGAGGGTGAGGGCTAGCGCGAGCCCTGAGCCCCACCGTGTCCGCTTCGAGTCCAGCTCCTTCCGTGGTCGTCATCGGCAATTTCGATGGCGTCCACCTCGGCCACCAGGCCGTGCTGACGGCGGTCGAGCGCATCGCCGCCCAGCGAAAGCTCCGCCCCCGGCTGCTCACCTTCGAGCCCCACCCGGCCGTCACCCTGGGCCGCGAGCCCCCCGCGCGGCTCACCACGACCGCGCGCAAGTGCGAGCTGGTCGAGCGCTGCTGCCGCGGGATCTCCGTGGAGCCGAGACCGTTTACCACCGACTTCGCCCGGCAGAGCCCCGAGCAGTTCGTCCACCGGGTGCTGCTCGAGGAGCTCTGCACCCGGGTGGTGATGGTGGGCTTCAACTTCCGCTTCGGCCACGACCGCAGCGGCGGTTTCGACGACCTCGAGCGCTTCGGACAGCGCGACGGCTTCGAGGCCCTGGCCGAGCCCGTGCTCGGCGACGAGCAGGCCCCTTTTTCCAGCACGCGGGTGCGCGAGCTGATAGCGACCGGACGGCTGGAGCAGGCCCGCGAGGTGCTGGGCCGCCCCCACAGCGTCTCGGGCCGCGTGGTGGCAGGCGACGGGCGCGGCCGAACGCTCGGCTTTCCGACCTGCAACCTCAGCCCGCCGCCCGAGGCCCTGCCGCCTCTCGGCGTCTATGCCGTCCTGGTCGACCGAACCCGAGCCGACGGCACGGGCGGGCGCGCGCTCGGCAAAGGCGCGGCCAACCTCGGCGTGCGCCCCACCCTGGACCAGCCCGACCCGCGCCCCGCGCTAGAAGTGCACCTGTTCGACGTAGACGAGGACCTGTACGGCCAGAGCATTCGCGTGCACCTGGTATCGCGCCTGCGCGGGGAGCAACGCTTTGCCGATCTCGCCGCGCTGCGAGAGCAGATGGAGCAGGACTGCGCGCAGGCCCGCGAGGTGCTGGCGGACTGCGAGCCGGATGATGCGGCTGGCGGGGCGTGGGCCTAGCGCTACCGATCGGCCGCGAAGCAGTCGTCGCACGGCTCGGGCGCTACCGGAAGGCGGCGGGCGTCGCCGATGGCCAGCACGCCCACGAGCTCGCTCGCCGAGAAGCGGTAGTCGTCTCCGTCCGCAGCCGGGTTGACGACCAGCCGTCGGTTGCCCTCGCGGTCGACGAGCTCCACGCCCAGCACCAGCAGGCCATCGCGGCGATAGAGCCCCGTCAGCAGCTGTCCGAAGCTCAAGGTGGCGCTCGGGTCGTCCGTGCCCCGCACCAACAGCTTGAGCAGATCGTGTCCCGTCTCGCTCAACAGCTCGCGATAGAGCGCGGTGATGCCTGGGACGAAGACCGACTGCGCCAGCACGGCGTTGCGCACCCGCTCGGCCGCCACCACCGACAGCGAATGGCACCAGCCCGCGGCCTCTTGCGTCTGCTCGACGAAGCGCCGCTGAAATAGATCCGCCTTTTCCGTGCTCTGTACCTCGCAGATGACGCGCAGGTTGGGCTTGAGCGCCCGCGGGCGTGTCTCCTTTAGGCGGATCAGCTTGAGCAGCCGCAGGGCCGTTCGGGCATCCGGGTCGGACTCGCCCTGGGTGTAGGTCAGCAGCACGGCATCCATGTCCGCCAGCCGATAGCCGGACTCGGCGCGCTCCAGCATGGCATCCTCGTTCGACCAGTCGCCGCAGAGCAGGTGAATGGTGCCGCGCCGCTCGTCGCCGCCGACACGCGCATAGCCGATGGCTTCAGGGCCCTGCTGGCGGAAGCGCACCCGAGGGTGTCCGCCCGGCTGCAAGGCACCGACGGGCCGATTGACAAAGGCCGTCATGGCCGCGCGCGCCTGGTGCGGCTCGGGCACGACCACGAACACCTCCAGCTCGTCGGTCAGCAGGATGAGCTGCTCGCAGAAGTCGATGAGCCCTTCGTGGAAGCCGCGAATGAGCACCTTGGAGACCGTCCAAGCCACCGGGCAGATACCCAGCCCGGGCAGCGGCTCGCCGCGGGCGCCCTCGCCATCGCCTCGGTCGGCATCCCCGCCGCCAGACTCCGAGAGCTCTTCGGCAAAGCCACGCAGCACCGCGAAGGAGCGCGCCATGCCGAACACGCCCTTTAACGGACGCGTCGCCAAGGCGGTCTCGTCCGCTGGCTCAGGCCTCATTCGGTGCACGATCGCACCAGGCTCGCCCTCGCCCCCGTGCAGCACCCCCAGCAGCACTACCCCGTGCTCGCGGTGCGCTCGCTCGAGCAGGCGCACAAACGGGGGCAGCGGACCCTTCGGCGGCTCGTGCCCGGCCATGGAATCCCAGTCGTAGA
>CAYTYV010000573.1:0-3861 GCA_964441055.1 uncultured Polyangiaceae bacterium
CATGGCAAAGCCCACAGCAAAGGCCAGCGCGCCGCCGATGACGGTCAAGACGGTCTTGTTCACGCGGAAGCTCATCACCACCACGATCAGCGCAGTCGCGAAGTAGACGAAGAAGCGCGTGAACGATTCGACCTTCTGAATGAGCAGTCGGTGGGTCGCAAAGCGCGCGCCCAAGCGGACGGCCGCGCCGTTGACGAAGCGCAGCGCCAGCACGGCCACGACGATCAGGACGGCCGAGCTGAGCAGCCCGGACCAGCGTACCAGCGAGGCGAGCTGTATGAGATCGGGCGCGTCCGGCTCGCCCGCGTGGACCGGGCCGGCCAAGGTGATGACGGCCGGGGCGGTGGCGAGACAGAGCAATCGACAACCGGGGCGCATGGTCAGCCTCCGTTTCCGCTCAGCAGATGACGGCGCTGCAAGAAGCGCGTGATGGCGCGGAACCAATCCCAGTGCACCCGATAGCGTCCGTCCACCAGCTCGACGTAGCCGCGCATCAAGGCATGGCGCAGGGTATCCTGCACCTGGCGGGAATCGAGCATGGTGGCGGCCACGACCTCGTCCAGCGTGGCCCACTCGAGCTGGACGACGGCGCGCAAGACGAACACGGCCGACTCGGGCAGCTCCTCCAGGCCCGCGGTCTCGGGAGTGGAAAACAGCCGCACGATCTCCCCGCCCTGCTCGCCACGGCGCAGCGAGACCCGCCAGAAATGCAGCGCCACTCCGGGGTTGCCGCCCGAGTAGTCCCAAAGCAGCCGGTAGTAGCTCGAACGCGTGCGCGCCAGCGCGTCCTCTCGCTGGATCTCGTCGGCCGCGCTCGCCGACTCGCCGACCAGCTCGTCGAAGCGCGCCTCGATGCCCGCCGCTTGGGAACGGCTCTCGAGCAGGCGGACGATGGCCTCCTCGGACCACGGCCGCAGTCGGATGACGTCGTCGAACAGCGGGCGCGGCTCGCGGGCCCGCTCGAGGTACGGCCAGATGACCGCATCGATGGCGAACACCCAGGTGCAGCTCTCCGAGGAGCCGCGCGCCAGCTCGACCAGTTGGTCGAACTCGTCCACCCCGCCGATGACCGGTCGCAAGAGCCGATGGGCATCGTCGACGAGCAAGGCGCTGTCCGGGCCGCGGCGGCCCAGCTGGCGCTCGAGCTCCGAGGCGCTGGCCGCCGCCCGAAGCCGTAGGGCGCTGCCGAGCTCCACCTCGAGGGCGGACAGCCCGCCCGTGGGACAGCGGACGACCGTGCTCTCGTCGGTCTCCTCAGCAATGCGGCGGAGCAAGGTGGACTTTCCGCTGCCGCGCTCGCCCACCACCGCGAACACGCCACCGCCCGGCTCCAGGATGCGCGCGATGACCTCCTTTACTTGCTTGTCGGCCACCGAGGGGACGAGCTCCACGGCGACGTTGCCCGGGCTGAGCGCGCGGTGCTTGTCCGATGCGAGCGGCGGATGCGACGTGGCCGCGGTCGCGGCGTCTTTCTGCTTGCTGATCTCGCGGCGGAACCAGAAGGCCAGCGCCCGCCGGGTGGTATCGAAGCGGCCCGCGAAGCTGCGCGCGTGCCTGAGCGCGCTCGAGCCGATGAGGTAGACGCCACCGATGGTGGCCGCGGGGAAGCTCATCCAGCCCGAGGCTCGCGCCTCGATCCACCGCGCCAGCGGACCCTTGCGCCGCAGCTTGGCCGTCCGCTCGAAGATGACCGGCCGCCACCACTTGACGATGAGCAGGCCGAGGGGCAGAGCCGCCCACCAGCACAGTGCCCACACCCAGCCGTAGATGGTGCCCTGACCGACCAGCTTGACGGTGAGCGCCAGCACCAGGCCGAAGACCACCACCACGCGGCCCAGCCACAGCAAGGACTGCAGGCGCAGGCGGGCGGTCGCCGCTGCAGCTCCCGCGCCGCGACCCACGGCAAAGGTCGCGTCGATGGAGCGCACCACCAGCAAGCCTCCCGCCGACCAGGTGGCGATGGTGAGTAGCAGCTCGACCTCGAGCAGCTCGGAGGCTCCTGGCGGCAAGAGGGCGACGATCGCCCAGACGAGCAGCAGCCACTCGAGGGGACGGCGCACGCGCAGCACAAAGCCCCACAGCTTGCGCGCGGCGCTTCGACCCGTGGGATCACCGCGCTCGCGCGCCCGTGCTGCAGCGCGAGCGCGCAGCCGACCCAAGGTGCCGTCGGCTCGGCGCCGCCACCACACGAACACGGCCACGGGGATCAGCCATTTGAGCAAGGTTACCGTCGCCACCACCGCTGAGCCGCGGTGCTGGCCCTCGCGGCGGAACTCCGTGATCCAACGGCCCGTGGCGAGCACGTGATAGCGCAGGACCAGCCACACCTGGCCGAGCTCGGCGCGGGCCGTGGCCAGTCCGTGCGTGCCAAAGCCTCGGATCTCCAACTGGCGGTCGTCCGACAGATGGCCAAGCAGCTCGAGCCGATGGGCGTTGAGGCTCTGGAGCTCTCTCTTCAGAACCTCGGCGTGCGCCCAGCGGACCGTGCGCTCCCGCTCGCGCAGGCGCGTGTCCACCCGAAGCACCTCCGCGCGGAGCTGCTCGGCCGCGGCGCGATCCACCTCGACGGCGATGGCCTCGAGGGGGTTGGGGCCCACCCGAGGCAGGTCACTCGCTTCCCGGTCGAGCTTGGGCAACATCCGCCCGAGCTCGTCGCGAGTCTGCGCCAGGGCTCGCTCGATCTCGACGTACAACGAATCGGCGGCCGCCGCGCTCGGCGGCTCGCCGTCGTCCCCGGGCGCGAGCACTGCGCCCACGCGACGGCGCCAGCCGAGCACCTGCTCGTTCCGTTCGCGCACGGCCTTTTCTTGACGGATGAGCCCGGCCTCGGCCTCGGCTTGCTGGCGCTTGATGCCCAGAAGGCGCGCCCGCTCCTCGGCCACCAGCCGCGCGGCCTCCGAGCGCGCCTTGCGCATCGCCTCCAGTGCGCGTTGCTGCTCCGCGGCGGCTTGGTGCGCCTTGAGCTCCGCCTCGGACAGCTGCTGCTCGGCATGGGCCTCGACGCTGCTCTTCTGCTGCTCGGCGTGTTGCTCGAGCAGCTCGGCACGCTTGGCCGGGCCGAGCGAGTAGAACGCCAGTCGGGCCCGATCGAGATCGAGCCGCGCCCGCCATCGGGCCTCGTCGAGAATGTCGGCAGCAGCGTGCGCGCCCGCATCGGCCCGGCTGGCATCGGCGCCCGCGTCGTCTAGCGCTGCGGCTGGGCCCGGTCGTGGGCCTTGCACCGCTGCCGAGGCCGCGGCCTTGGCGGCGTCGGGACCGGCATCGGCAACCGTCGGCTCGGTCGCGGCATCGACCAGCACGCGCAGGCGCGCCGCCTCGATGGCGATGGCCCGCTCGTCATCCAGAGGCAGGTCGAACAGCGTCTGCGGGTCCACGCCCACGTCGAGCTTGGCGGCGAGCAGCGCTCGAATTCGAGCGGCCATCTGTTCGAGCCGTCGAACCTCGGGCCGTTCGGCGACGGAGGCGTCGAAGGAGGCGTCCTCGGCGCCACCATCCACCGCAGAGGGACCTGGCCGGGCGCTCGGCACGGCCGCGGGATGGGCGCTGCCCGCATCCGGCTGCGGAGCCGCGGGTAGCCGCAACGAAAGCGCCGTGACCGCAACGACCCACAAGCCGGGCAGCAAAAGCCACGCCGAGCGCCGCCGACGCGACGCACGCCCTCGACCGATCTGCCCCAGACGGACCATGCGCGAGCCCTTTGCCCAGTAGCGGTCATACCGCAGAACCGCCCTGCCCGGGGGGCGCACTTGCTCGCAGCCGGAGCTCGAGTCGTTGGCGGGCCACTCGCCCTTTGGGGGCCATCGGCTGGCCCTCACCTGTTCCGGGGCAGCCGATGGGCCCCAAAGGGCTGGCGAACGCCGC
>CAYTYV010000574.1:0-3850 GCA_964441055.1 uncultured Polyangiaceae bacterium
CACGCTGGCCTCCATCGGCTCGGCCTCGCCCTTCATCGGGCTGTTCGGCACCGTTTGGGGCATCATGGATGCCTTCCTGCGCATCGGCCGGGAAAAGAGCGCCTCGCTGCCAGTGGTGGCTCCCGCCATCGGCGAAGCGCTCATCGCCACGGCCATCGGGCTGTTCGCGGCCATTCCCGCGGTCATCCTGTACAACCTCATCGCCAAGCGCATGGATGATCTTCTTTCCGGGCTAGAGGCATCGGCCGAGAGCTGGGTGGAGCTGATGGCGGCGGCCGAGCTCGAGCCCACCGTGGGCGCTGCGCTTTCCACGCCGCCCCCCATTGCCCGAGGGTGACTGTCGTGGCCATGGCCTTGGGCAGCGGCAGGGGACGGCGCTTCGACGAGATCAACGTCACGCCTCTGGTGGACGTGATGCTGGTGCTGCTGGTGGTGTTCATGGTCACGGCGCCGCTGCTCACCACGGGCCTGCGGGTAGAGCTGCCCCAGGTCCGTGCCCACAACACGCCGATCCGCGACACCAAGCTGGTGGTGACGGTGACCGCGGAGGAGCGAATCCTCTTCGGCGAGCAAGACGTCACTGGCGACGTCGAGCAAGTCCTGCTGACCAACCCCCGCATTCAGAAGGAGCGGGAGCTGTACATCCGCGCCGACAAGCAGGCCCGCTACGGCGCCGTGGCGCGAGTGGTGGCGGCGGCCCGCGCCGCGGGCGTCGACGGATTGAACCTGCTCGTGGAGCCGGAGATCGTCGACGAAAACAAGGAAAAGTAAGCGATGAGCTCGGCCCGCGCTGCCACCGCTTCCCCGAGCGCCTTCGGGGCCGGCTTCCGGCTGCACGAGCTGTTCATCGCGCTCGCCGTGGTGCTGGTGATCGAGGGCGGCTCGGCGCTGGCGCTGCGGGCAGCTGCGCTGCACCGCCAGGCCGAGACGCGGGAGATCGATCCGGGCATCGCCGTGCCCATCCAGGTGACGCCCGTGCTGGACGTGGAGTCGCCCTTGCTCAAGCTCGGCGGCAAGAAGGTGCGCTACAAGCTGCCGGACCGCTGGGTGCGACAGGCGCCGCAAAAACGCGTCGAGCGGCGCGCCTTCGCCTCGACCAAGGCCGACAAATCCGCCGAGGCCGCAGTTCCGCCCGAGGTGAAGATGGCCGATGCGGGCACGGACCCCCCCGATCCCGACGCGGCCGTGGCCAAGGAGGTCGACCAGGAGATCACCGAAGAGACCGACGCGGGGCCCGCCAACGTCGACGAGGAGGGCCACGCCGACGGCGTGCCCGAGGGAACCGAGACCGACCCGCTCAAGGCGCGCGCGGCCAACCTGTACCACAGCCGCATTCTGGCCTTTCTGACCGCGCCCTTTCGCTCGCGCTGCTCCGGGCTGGATCCCAAGGACTTCGAGGCCTGCCAGCCCTCGGCCTCGGTGCAGCTGGGTGCGGACGGCACCGTCGTCGGCTACTCGTTCAACCCCTGCGGCACCGCCTCGGTGGACGGCGCTGCCCGGGCGGCCCTAGGCAACATCCAGGGCCAGTCCATCCCGCCGCCGCCCGAGAACTACCCGAACCTTCGTCCGAATTCTTTTCACGTCACCTACGTCTGTAGGTGAGAGAGCAGATCTGCCAAAACGCCATGCATGGGATCAGCATTCGCAACGCGGCCTGGGCCGTAGCGCTTTGCGGGCTAGGGACCGCACTGGCCGGGGTGAGCCTGCCCCAGCGCTCCGTGCACGCCCAGACCGCGGCCGTGCCGCCCGACCCCGAGGACATCCTGAAGAGCTTCGTGGTGACGGCCGCCGCCACCCAGCCCTTGCCCAAGATCGCGGTTCAGCCCTCGCTGGCCTCCAACATCGAGGACGTCACCATCCGCAGCGTGATCCGCCGCGACCTGGATCTGTGCGGGGAGTTCGAGGTGCTGCCCGACGAGCTCGCCCCCGACGGCCTGTACCTGTCGGACACCCCCGTGGACGTCAAGGCCTGGGCCAGCAAGGGCGCCGACGCGGTGGTGAAGGTCAGCGGGCAGAAGCTTCCCAGCGGCAAGGTGGAGCTCCGCGGCGTGGCCTACTTCGTCGACACGGGCGACCAGCCCGTGTTCCAGAAGCGCTTCGTGGTCGACGAGGGCGAGGTGCGCGCTGCCTCGCACCGCGTGGCCGACGCCCTCATCGGCGCGCTTACCGGGACGCCGGGCGGCTTCGCTAGCCAGATGACCTTTGTCTTCGGCAGCGGCGTCTCGCGGCGAGCCTACCTGATGGATGCCGACGGTCACGACCCGCGGCCCGTCTCGCCCGAGGACTGGATCGCCCTATCGCCCGCCTTCGGGCCGAACGAGACGCTGCACTACTCCGCCAGCATCAACAAGGGTCCCTACCGCGTGTTCGCGGCCGACCGGGCCGAGCCCTTGCGCATCGAGCCCTCGGGCTCGGTCTATGGCATCGCCTTTTCGCCCGCGCGCGACCGAGTGGCCCTGTCCATCGCCGTGGGGCCGACCATCCGGGTCTTTTCCGGTCCAGATCTCGGTCAGCTCAGCGCCGCGAGCCCGGTCGGCCTGGCCCTGCACCCGACCTTCACGCCGAGCGGCAAGCTGGCCTTTGCAGGCGAGGGCAAGTGGGGGCAGCGGATCTACGTCGACGGCAAGCCCATCTCGCCAGCGGGGCTCCATGCCTCGGCGCCCGTTTTCTGCCGCCATCCCGACGGCGTCCGCGCCGTCTACGCAGTGGGCGTGGGCAAGAACACCGATCTGGTGGCTTCCACGGAAAGCGGGCACGGCCTGGCCCGGCTCACCCAGGGCCAAGGGCGCAACGGCTACCCGGCCTGCAGCCCGGACGGACGGCTGGTGGCCTTTTTCTCCACCCGAAGCTCGAACGAGGGGCCGGGCCTGTACATCATGCGCATCGACGGCCAGCGCCCCAAGCGCGTCTCCACGCTGGTGGGCGACAGCTTGCGCTGGGCCAGGCTGCAGCCCGCGAAAAAGAAGCGCTAGCGGCGCCTAGCCGATCCGCAGCTTCTTCTTGAGGCGGGCGATCTCGTCGTCGAGCTCGGGATCGCCGCCTTCCGGGCCCGCGTCTGGCCGTCCGCCGCCGCCTTCGAGCGCGGCGAACTTGGCCTCCAGCTCGGCGTCGGACAGCCCATCGCCGCGCAGGGCCTCGGCCACCTCCGCGTGGGCCTCGACCTCGGCGCGCTGCTGCTCGATCTTGTCCTCCATGCGGCGGAACTCGGCAAAGGCGCCCCCGCCCACGTTCGAGCTGCCCAGGTCCTCGACCCCGCCTTGGCGGGCTCGCTCGATCTCACCAGCGATGGTGTTCTTGCGCGCCTTGAGCTCCTCGAGCTTCGCCTCCATACGCTCCATCTCGCGCTTCATGGAGAGCACCGTGCCGCGCTGCTCGGCGCGCAGGGCTTCGGCGCGGTCGCGCTCGCCTACCGCGCGCTTCTTCTGCTTGAGCGCATCGCGCGCCAGCGACTCGTCGCCTGCTTGCAGGGCCAGCTCGGCCCGCCGCTCCCACTTGTCGACCTCCCCGTCGAGCTCGTCGACCTTTTTGGCGAGCACCTTCTCGGCGCCCAAGCCCTCGACGATCTCCCGCTTGGCCGCGCGGATCTGCTCGCCCATCTCGTCGGTCATCAGATCGAGCGACTTCTGCGGATCCTCCGCCTTGTCGAGCAGCGAGTTGATGTTGCTGGAGATCACTCTGCCCATGCGATCGAAGATGCCCATGCGCCTAGCGTGCCGCGCTGCCGCGACGCTGTAAAGCCCGGGCGCCGCACATGGGGCTTGACAGGCTCGTAGTCGGCGGCCAATTTGCGCGCTCGCTCGGGCCGAGCCCGAGTCGGGGCGTAGCGCAGTCTGGTTAGCGCGCCTGCTTC
>CAYTYV010000575.1:0-3823 GCA_964441055.1 uncultured Polyangiaceae bacterium
AAAGGCGCTCTCCTTGGCCACGAACTCGTTCAATGCCCGAACGTCTTGCATCACTAGCGTCCCTACTGGATTGCGGGCGGCTATGACGGCCGGCTCCTACGGCGCTCGGGCCAGGGGAGCTGGTCGGCTTGTCACACCGCCCCGGCGGCTTCTAGCAAGGCTGACCCACGAAGGACATCCAGGGCGGGAGGTTTATTCCAGGGGCGTGTGAGATTCTTTGGATATCCAATAGTTGGCGATGACACTGGGCATGGCAGAAAGACGCGCCAGCGGGCCTCTCAGGCGGTCGTCCAGCGCTCGAGGGCGCGTTCACTGGCGATCTCTACATGCGCGGCTGTCCGCCCAGCCCGGGAGGGCTCTCTCGCAAAACTCAAGTTTGTTGCGAAGCGCACCGCGAATTGGACCGGGCGGGCGTCGTTCTGATACCGCAGCCCAAGACCCCCATGGACCCGCTGGTCTCGCTACTTCTGTGGTTGCGGCGCACCGCGCGGGAGCTTCTGCCCGCGGCCGGAGCCGCGCTGCTGGCGGTGGTGGTGGTGCTGGATGCCGCCCAGCCGCTCGGCTTGCCCGCCTTCATCGCCTTTTCGGTGCTGGCCGCCGCGCTGGTGGCGACGCGCGCTTGGCAGCGTACCCGCGCGGTCGAGCACCGAGCGCTTTACGACATCGAGCTGGGCTCGCTGCTCGCGGTGGTGGCCTTTGCCGTGGCGGTCCACTTCGACGGAGCGCTGGACGGGCGCTTCTACCCCTTGGTGTACGTGGCCATCGCGCTGGTGAGCGCTTTTGCCCGGCCGGTCGCCTCGCTCACGGTCGTCGCGCTCGTCGTCGGCTTCGAGCAGCTGCTTCGCCTGCTGGCCTATCCCGAGCTGCGGCTCGAGACCATGGCCGCGCATCTCGGCTTTGCCCTGGTCTTCGCGCTGCTCAACATCCTGTCGCTGCGCCTCGAGCTCGCCCGGCTGCGGCGCGCTTCCAAGCGCCAGCTGCGGGCCGAGCAGGAGCGCATCCAAGAGGACGCTCGGAGCTACCGGTTGCTGCGCGCCCCGCGCGATTCAGGCGATTCGGCCGAGGAGCGGGATCGGGAGCGCGGAGCGCAGCGCGACGAGGAGCGCCTTCTGCGCTCGGGTCTCGAAGAGATCCGCCTGTCGGTGCTGTTCGCCCTACGGCTTTTGCGCGAGTCGCTGGGCATCCACACCACCATGCTTTTGTGGCTCGATCCGGCTGGGGCCCAGCTTCGCATCTGCGAGCTCGACTCCGACGAGGCCGAGCTTGGCGAGGGCCCGTTCGCCTCGGGCGACGGCATCCTCGGGGCCGTGCTCAGCCGTCGGGCGCCCGTGTGCGTGGCCGGGCTCAAGCCGAGCTTCGTTCTGCCCTACTACCGCGGCCCTTGCCCGGTCGCGGCTGTGTGCGCGGTGCCCGTGTTCGAGCACGGCGCGCTGCGCGGCGTGCTGGTGGTCGACCGCCGCAAGGACCTGCCGTTCAGCGAGGCCGAGCAGGAGCTGGTCGAGCAGGCGGCGCGCCACTGCGCGCGCGCCATCGACAACGAGCGGGTGTTCGTGCAGCTCGAGCGCACCAAGGTCGAGCAGGGAAAGCTCTACCGCGCGGCCGAGGCCCTCGGCGCGGCCATCAGCGAGCAGGACGTGGTCGAGGCGGGCGTCTCGAGCGCGCGCGAGATCGCCTCGGTCGATTTCGCCGCCTTCACGGCGTTCGACCAGCCGAGCTGCAGCCATCAGATCCGCGCGGTAAGCGGGGAGCGGTCCGAGCAACTGCTCGGCACGCGTTTCGATCACCAGGCCGGGCTGGTGGCCATGGCGGTGCGCAATCGCCATCCGCTTCCCTACCGCGGCGAGTACGATCCAGCCCACCACGTGGTGTTCGCCAAGGGGCTGGAGCCGCCGCCCATGCCGTCTCTGGTGGTGCTGCCGCTGGCGGTGCACGACCGGCCGCTGGGCGCGCTGGTGCTGGGCTCGCGCGAGCCGGGCGCATTCGGCGACGCCGCCCGAGGCATGCTGGAGGTGCTGGCCAGCCACATGGCCGTGTCGCTTTCCAACGCTCGCATGGTGCGCCGCCTCGAGGAGCAGGCCACCACCGACGGGCTCACCGGGCTTTTGAACAAGCGCGCCTTGATGGAAAACGCCGAGCTCAAGCTGTCGGCGGCGCGCCGCTTCGGCCGTCGGCTGAGCGTGCTCGTGACCGACATCGATCACTTCAAGCGCGTCAACGACACCTACGGCCACGACGTGGGCGACCGGGTGATCATCGAGCTTGGGCGCATCCACCAGCGCGCGGGCCGAGCCACCGATGCCGTGGCGCGCTTCGGCGGCGAGGAGTTCGTGATCATCTGCGAGGAGACCGACGCCGAGGGCGCGATGCTATTGGCCGATCGGATCCGCGCCGAGTTCTCCCGCACCACCTTTCACGCCACTGGCCAGAGCTTCCACTGCACCTGCTCGGTGGGCATCGCCACCTATCCGGCTGGCGGCGCCGACTGGGAGGAGCTGTTCAAGGCTGCGGACGCGGCCCTCTACGTCTCCAAGCGCTCGGGCCGCGACCGAGCGACCATCTGGCAGGGCGCGCGCCGCAGCGTCCACGCGGCCTGAGCGCGAAAAAAGGGGTGGGGACCACGGCCACGGCCAGCCGTTTGCCTCGCGGCCAGGCGGCAGTCCGTTTGCGGGCGCGGCCGCTGCGCGATACGCTGTCCAAGGGTGGCGCCTTGGCAGCACAGGTCGACATCGATGGCTACGTGGCCGGCTGGCGCGAGCGAGCCGAGGTGCGGCAGCGCGAGCAGCAGGAGCTGAATCGCAGCGCGCGCGCGCGACTGCCAGAGGTCGTTCGCTGCCTCGTGGAGCAGTTCGGGGCAACGCGTGTGGTGCTATTCGGAAGCCTGGCGCGCGACGAGCTCGAGCCCGAGAGCGACATCGATCTGCTCGTCGAGGGCGTGGCGCCTGACCGGCTGCTCGAGGGCTGCGCGTGCGCTAGTCGACTGATGGGTACGTGGTGGGTCGATCTGGTGCCCTTGGAGCGAGCCCATCCCAAGCTGCTCGAGCATGCCTCGCAGCAAGGGGAGGTCCTCCATGGCCCCGGATAGCGCACGGCTACGGAGGCTAGCGGCCGAGATCAGGGCGGAGAGCGACCGGCTGGATCGGACGGCCTCCGAGGTCGAACAGGCGGCGGCCGTCCTTCGGGATCGCTCGGCTGAGACGCTGATTGTCTACGGATTGGCCGCGTTGCTGGAGACCTTCTACAGCGGCGTCGAGAAAGCCTTGGTGCGAGTGGCTCGCGCCCACGAGGGTCTGCCCGATGGCACCGCCTGGCATCGGGCGCTCTTGGAGCAGTCGACGGTCGAGGTGCCCAAGCTGCGAGCACCGGTGCTTTCGTCGCAAGCGGGCCGCGCGCTCGAGCCCTACCTCTCCTTTCGGCACCGCTTCCGCAACCTGTACCTGTTCGACCTCGACGCGACCCAGCTCGCGCCCTTGGTGCAAGCCCTCCCGGCCGCCTGGCAGCTCGCGCGCGGCGACCTCAGGCAGTTCGCCCAGGTGCTCGAGGACCAGGCGGACGCGCTCGACGAACCCGCGCCCTGATGCCCGTCGCCGTTTCGCGCCGCCCGACAAGAGTTGGAGGAGTCGGGTCGGCCATCTTCTCGAGCGCATGACGAGCCACGCCGTACGCTCACGCTGGCAGGCGCTCGCATCTGGCCCGCCCGAGCCGCGCGCAGCTCGTCACCACCACGGCTACGGCTGATACTCGTACGCCCCCATGTCGGCCCAAGGCGGACCCACGCCCGTGTTGGGGCTGTTCGGGTCGTCGACCCGGCCGTTGCCGTCCTGGT
>CAYTYV010000576.1:0-3813 GCA_964441055.1 uncultured Polyangiaceae bacterium
GCCCGAGGACGGCGAGTAGCCGGCGCACCGTAGATGCAGCTAGGAAGATGCACCAGCGCAGCACGGCAGCTGCAGCAGGCGAGGGAGCGCGGGGCTCAACGCCCCGAAATCTGGCGCCTGGCGCGGTGGTACGGGAGTTGCGGATGCGGTCTGGATGATGACCGACTCGCTCACGACACGACCACGCCGCCGCGCTCCGCGGCCCGACAGGCCTGATCCATACCGCGAGGGATTTCGTTGCCTCCTCGTCAACCCGGAGCTCCCCGTGACGTACTGGGGCTTCCAGGAGAGCATGAAGATCCTGGGCAAGGCCGCGTCTCAACCTCCGCTCGGCTTGATCACCCTGGCCGCACACTTGCCCGCCCGCTGGCAGGTCCGACTCGTCGACCTCAATATTCAGGCCCTGTCCGACGAGGATCTCGAGTGGGCGGATGCCGTCTTGTGCGGCGGGATGTTCATCCAAGCGCCATCCATGCACCAAGTCGTGGCGCGCGCGAGATCACGAGGTCGCCTCATGGTCGTCGGGGGGCCCGCACCGACGACCGCCCCCGAGCTCTTCGAGGAGGCAGACGTGGTGTTCCGTGGCGAGGTCGAAGGGCGGGAGGACGCGTTGGTCGCGGCGATGGCTGAACATCTTCGGAGGCCATCGGTCGAGCAGCACGTCGTCCAGGCCCCGGAGACCTACCCCGAAGCCTCGACCATGGCGATCCCGCGGTTCGACCTGCTGCGCATCGACCGCTACTCGTCCATGAGCATCCAGACCTCGCGCGGTTGTCCCTTCCAATGCGAGTTCTGCGACATCATCCAGATCTTCGGTCGGCGACCTCGCGTGAAGAGTAGCGAGCAAGTCCTCGCCGAGCTCGAGGCGCTCTACACGCTCGGCTACCGAGGGTCCGTTTTCGTCGTCGACGATAACTTCATCGGCAACAAGCGAGCCGTGCGGGAGCTGCTACCCCGGCTCGCCCTATGGCAGCGCGAACGGGGACGCCCCTTCGAGCTCACCACGGAAGCGAGCGTCAACTTGGCGGACGACGACGACTTGATCGACGCCCTTGTCGATGCGGGCTTCGTTGCGGTGTTCCTGGGCCTGGAGACGCCGTCCGTCGACGCGCTTCGAGAGGCCAACAAGGCGCAAAACCTGAAGCTCGATCTGGTGACCGCCGTGGAGCGGGTCACCCGACGCGGCATCGAGGTGTTGGGAGGCTTCATCGTGGGCTTCGATCACGACGGTCCGGACATCTTCGAAGCGCAGCGCCGCTTCATCGAGACGTCGCCGATCCCACTCGCCATGGTGGGTGTCCTGAACGCGCTGCCTGGCACGCCGCTCTGGAAGCGGATGGAGCGCGAGGGGCGACTGCGAGATGCGTGGACCGGTGACCAATTCGGGCGGCCCAACCTCGTGCCCGCCATGGGCGACGAGCACCTCCTGCGCGGCTACGCCGAGCTGATGGCGTCCGTGTACTCACCCGAGGCCTACTTCCAGCGTTGCCTGACCTACATGGATCTCGTCCCCAGCGATCGCGCGGTCTTTGGACGAGGAGACCGAGGGGTCCTCGCAGTGGCCCGCATCGTATTCGCCCTTGGCGTCCTATCGCGCTATCGCGCCTACTTCTGGCGGCTGCTTTCCAAGGCCATGTTCAAAGGTGGTGCGGCGGTGAAACGAGCAGTGACCCACGCGCTGCTCGGCGAGCACCTCATCCACTACACCGACAAGCACGTCCTGCCGCGAATCCGCCAGGCCATGGCCGCGGCACGGCAACCGCCCACGTCGTCCACCCGCGTTCGCCCGCTCCTGCCAGCCGTACGACCCGAAGCGCGACAGCCCATCGCGAACGCCAGCGCATGAAGGCGGCGGCCGCGGACCTGAGGATGATGCACCGCTGACTCCCTAGTGCCGCAGCAGCCGGAAGCGCCCGATGGCGCTCACCGTGAGCTCGGCCTCGCCCGCGTCCGTGTCGACCACTTGCCGGGTGTAGCGAACCACCTCGGAGTACGGGCAGTCCACGCCAGCGCAGAGGCCTGGCGTGGTCCAGGGGGGCCAGCTCTCGGCCATCTCCGCGGGGATCGTCAGCGAGCCGCTGTCTGGGCCCACGCACTCCAGGACGTTGTATATGGGCAGGCCGTGGCCGCCGTTCGCCGTGTACAGGTTCACCTGCACGCACGCCTCGGGGTCGTTGCCCGCGACCCAGGTGACCGCGACCGCCTCGTTCGCCACGACCAGCTCCTCGGCCCCGACCACCACCTCGGCCACGGCCCGGGCGGACAGGGTGACGGCCGGGAAGGCGTCCCCGGAAAGGTCGAACCTGACTGGCGTCAGCTCGCCAAACTGGTTCTTCAGCACTTCCAGGGTAGCAAAGTACGAGCCCACCACCTCATCGTGCAGTACCAGCGGCTCGCCCAGGCCGGTCACGGTCAGCTCGCCGCCGCTGACACCCTCGGGCCAGCCCAGGCACTCGCCGTCACCCGTGCAGATCTCGTCGGACTCGCAGGGAGGGTCGCATGCCCCGGGAAAGTAGACCATGTACCTGCAGCTGTCGGTCTCGGCCAGCACCTGGTGCCACGACGGACGCGGCGACTCCCGCAGCCGTCCGCTCACGGTCAGCGACCAGCGGTCCGGCAACGCGCGCTGGCTCACCGTGAACTTGGCGCTTGGCGCCTCGCCGAGCTCGCACGGGGCGAGCGCCGACCCGGCCGTGCCCCCGCCACCAGCCGACCCGGCCGTGCCGCCACCGCCGTCCGCGGTTGTCTCCTCGGCCCCCTCCCCGGGGCAGCCCGAGCCCGTCGCGAGCAGCAGCAGCAGCGTGGTGAAGATCCGGAGCGACCGCACGACGTTTCCCCCGCGGCCAATCATAGCACGGCGTCAGGGCGGACCGACCGCCACAGCTGGTTCGCCGATGCCGATCAAAGGCCGAGGCGCTTCTTGCGTTCGCGCAGGACGGAGCGAAAGGCCTGCTGGGCATCCGCCGTGAGGAAGCTGTGGTCGAGCGCTCGACGCACGTCTCTCCTACTCCGCCACGGCGGCGCTCTTCGGGCATCATCTTCTCGAGACCAAACCTCGAGCTATCGAGGCGATCTTGACGAGGTATATACCTGCGTATATATTTTCTATCATGAAAAGCGCGTACGCCAAGCTGTTCAAGAACGGAGGCAGTCAGGCGGTGCGGCTGCCCAAGGGGTGCCGGTTTCCCGATGATCAGCGCGAGGTGGTGGTGCGCCGTGAGGGGAGCCGGGTCATCTTGGAGCCCGTCGATGCATGGCCTGAGGAGTTCCTGGCTTGCCTGGGCGGCTGGCGCGACGAAATCGAGCGACCCGTCAGCCTTTTGGGCACCGAGCTGGAGGATGCGTTCCGCTGATGCCTGCGTTCATGTTGGACACCGACACCGTGAGCTTTGCGTTGCGGGGCATCGGCGAGGTGGCCGAGCGGCTGTTGGAGCAACGCCCGTCCGAGCTGTGCATGAGCGCGGTCACCATGGCCGAGCTGCGCTACGGCGCCGAGCGTCGGCGATCGCGCAAGCTGCATCGTCTGATCGATACCTTCGCGGCCACGGTCGCGCCCGTGCCGTTCACCCCGGAGGTCGCACTGCACTTCGGACGCGTGGCAGCAGCCCTCGCCAAGCGAGGGACTCCCATCGGAACCTTCGATACGCTCATCGCTGCCCACGCGCTGGCTCTGGACTTGACCCTCGTTACCAACAACCGCCGACACTTCGAGCGGGTACGGGGCCTTCGCGCTGAGAGCTGGGTCCGTTCGTAGCTGCGGCCTCCCACTGCGTCGGGCGAGCGGGGCGGCGCCGCTTGAGCGGGACACCATTC
>CAYTYV010000577.1:0-3797 GCA_964441055.1 uncultured Polyangiaceae bacterium
AAATCCATCACCAAGGCTACGCACAGCTCGCCCTTTTGTGGCATCGGCTGGCCCTCACCTGCCTGGGGCCAGCCGATGCCACCAAAAGGGCTGGCGAACGCCGCTAGGCGCTTGCGTCCGCGCGGGCGCGTGATACGACCGGGGCCGTCGAGGAGGTCCCCAGGCTCATGTCGTCTCCCATCGTCTTGACCGCGCAGGCCCGCAAGGTCTGGGATGCCCTGCGCGATGGTCCGAAGCAGGTGACGGAGGTCGCCGCGGCGACGGGGCTCGACCAGAGCCTGGTGATGGCGACGGCCTCCGAGGGCGCAGCGCAGGGCTTCATGGTCGTCGAGGAGCGGCCGCGCATCGAGGTGGATCCAGCCGACGACGCGCTCGCTCGCATCGAGGCGGGTCTGCCCGAGCGCCGCGCCGCTCAGCTGCTCGCCGAGGCGGGCGGCACGCTGCCGATGCCCGAGTTCGTCGAGGCGGCCAAACGCGAGGACATCGCCATCCACGAGGTGTTTCGCTGGGGCGGAGTGCGCGGCTGGCTGCGTCGGGAAAAAGGCAAGGGCCCGCCCGAGGTCGTGCTTACCGAGGCCGGACGGGCGGCGCTCGGCAGCGAGGCGGCCGACGAAAAGGCCGTGCGCCTCGCCGCGGGCGGGACCCGCTTCGTCGACCAGCTGAGCGCGCACGACATCGACCCCGAAAAGCTCAAGAAGCTCCTTGGCAAGCGCGGTGAGCTGGCCAAGCTCCGCAGCCGCACCGAACGCATCGCCTCGCTGACCGAGGCCGGTCGCGCGGCGCTAGCCGAGGCCCAGGTCAAGCGCGAGCAGAACGCGCTTAGCCCCGACGATCTCCGCTCGGGCGCCTGGCGCGAGATCGCGTTGCGGCCCTACGACGTGAGCCTGCCAGGTGCAGTCCGCTACCCCGCCAAGCTCCACCCGCTGAGGCGGATCATGGACCAGGTGCGGCGCGCCTTTTTGGAGCTCGGCTTCTCCGAGGTCGTCTCGCCCATGGTGGAGTCGGCCTTCTGGAACTTCGACGCCCTGTTCCAGCCCCAGGACCATCCGGCGCGCGACATGCAGGACACCTTCTACATGGCCGAGCCGTCCGATGCGCCGCTGCCCGATGCGGCCACCGTGGAGCGCGTCTGCCGCACCCACGAAGACGGCGGCGAGACCGGCTCGACCGGCTGGGGCTATCGCTGGAGCGCGGAGGAGGCTCGGCGGCTGGTGCTGCGCACCCACACGACGGCGTCCACCATACGCGCGCTCGCCGCCCACCCCCAGCCGCCGCACAAGGCCTTTTGCGTGGGCTGGACCTATCGCAACGAGACCATCGACTACAAGCACCTGCCGGTCTTCCACCAGGTCGACGGCATCATCATCGACGAGCAGGCCAGCCTGGCCACCCTGCTGGGCACGCTCGGGGCCTTCTACGCCAAGATGGGCTTCGACCGAGTGCGCTTCAAGCCCGCCTTCTACCCCTACACCGAGCCCAGCATGGACGTGCTGGTTTACATGGAGGGCCGCGATCAGTGGATCGAGATGGGCGGTAGCGGCATCTTTCGTCCCGAGGTCACCGAGCCGCTGGGCTGCGAGCATCCCGTGCTGGCCTGGGGCCTGGGCGTGGAGCGACTGGCCATGCTGCGGCTGGGGCTGACCGATCTCCGCCAGCTCTTCGGGGGCGGGCTCGATACCGTCGAGGAGGTGCCATTGTGCCGGTAGTCAACATCGACGCGCAATGGCTGGGCGAGCTGCTCGGCCGCGACTACGCGCCCAAGGAGCTGGGCGAGGCGCTGGACCAGATCGGCTGCGACGTCGAGGAGGTGGTCCAGATCCAGCGCTATCGCTGCCCGGCTTGCGCCGCGGTGGTGGATGGCAGCCTCGGGGCCGACACCGTCAAGCTCTGCGATGTGTGCGGCCATCGGCAGGACGAGCCCTTCGAGGAGCTGGATCGGGTGAGCGTGATCCGCCTCGATCTCCTGGCCGCGCGCCCCGATCTATTCGATATCGGCGGGCTCAGCCGGGCGCTCAAGGGCTACTTGGGGCAGGTCGAAGGCTCGCCCGACTTTCGCGTGGGTCGCTCGGACGTGGTGGTCCAGGCGGCCGCGGAGGTGACGGCGGAGGACAGCTATCGGCCCTTCATTCGCGCCGCGGTGGTCGAGATGCCGCCGCTCGACGATCGGCTGCTCGGCGCCGTGATGAAGCTGCAGGAGAACCTGCATTGGGGCGTCGGTCGCGACCGCAAGCTGGCCTCTATCGGGGTCTACGACCTCGACAGCGTGCGCTCGCCCATTCGCTATCGCACGCTCGATCCCGACGGCGAGCCGTTCGAGCCGCTGGGCATGCCCGCCGTGGCCATGAGCGGGCGGCGCATCCTCGCCGAGCATCCCAAAGGCGTGGCCTATGCGCATCTGCTCGAGGGGCATGCCCGTTATCCCGTGCTGGTCGACGCGGCGGACCAGGTGCTGTCGATGCCCCCGATCATCAACAGCGAGCCCACCAAGCTGCGGGTGGGCGCGACGCGGCTATTCGTCGACGTGACCGGTATCTCCGCGGCCGCGGTCGATAGCGCGCTCCATACCTTCGTCTGCTCGCTGATGGAGCTAGGCGTCCGTGTGAAGAGCGTGCGGGTGGAAGGGCCGGGCCCCGCCGAGGCACGCACCAGTCCGGATTTGACGCCGCGCGAGGTCGAGATCGAGCTCGAGCGGGCCCGCCGCTGGCTCGGGCTGCCGCTCGACGCAGACGGCTTGATGACCTGCCTGAGACGCATGCGGCTCGGGGTGGAGCCCTGCGATGAGGCGCGCACGCGCTTTCGGGTGCGCTACCCCGTCTTTCGCAGCGACATCCGCCACATGGTTGACGTGTTCGAGGATGTGGCCATTGGCTATGGCTACCACCGCATCGAGCCCGCCCTGGTGCCGACCATGACGGTGGGCGGCCCGCGGCCCGAGGAGGCCCTTAGCGAACGGGTGCGCTCCGTCATGGTCGGGCTCGGCTTCAGCGAGGTGATGAGCCTACCGGTCGCCACCGAGCACGACCATTTCAGCCGCTTTGGCATGGCGGTGCCGCCGCACTATCCGCGCATTGCCAATCCCAAGCTCAAGGCCCTGACGGTGGTGCGCACCCACTTGATGGCAGGGGTGATGCAGGCGCTCGAGCAGGGGCGGCGTCGCCCCATGCCGCTGCGGCTGTTCGAGCTGGATAACGCGGTCGAGCTCGATCCCGACGATCCCCACGGCGTCCGCGAGGAGCGACGGCTGTGCTTCGCCGAGGTGGGACTGGAAGCCGGCTACGCCACCGTCCGCTCGCGCCTCGATGCGCTGCTGCGCGAGCTGGGCGTCGCGGCCGAGTACACCGCCACCGAGCGCCCACCGTTTTCTCCGGGGCGCGCCGCGAGCTTCGAGGCCGGGCCCTATCGCGGGCTGCTCGGCGAGCTTCATCCCGAGGTGGTGGTGGAGTTCGGCCTCGACCACCCGGTGGCCTTGGTCGAGATGACGCTCGCCCGGGTGGCGATGGACGATGCCGCGCAGTGACGTCGAGGGCTAGTGCTTGTTGCCAGCTGACGAGCGCTGTCGCGGACAGACCCTCGATTGCCGCAGCTTGACCGGTGCGCTATTCTTTCCCACGCGACGAAAAGGGTGATCGACATGCAGCGTGCAAGCCTGGGGTTGGTTGCGATCTGGGTGGCTATCTGGGGGGCGCTCGTCCTCGGCGGGTGTACGGCGGGCAGCTCGGGCACGGGCAACGGCGACGACGATGACGACAACGATGCCGGCGGCGGCAGCGCTGGCTTCGACCCAGGCACGGGCGGCA
>CAYTYV010000578.1:0-3796 GCA_964441055.1 uncultured Polyangiaceae bacterium
CAATCAAAATGTTCTGGATCATCTTGATGACCGCGGCCACGGTTTCGGCGTTCGGGCCGAGGAAGGCACCTGCGGCCACGACAGCGCCAGTGGAGTCGATGGTGCCCCCCATCCAGGCCCCACCCAAAACCTCGCCTATGCCGATGCTATGAATGAAGATCGGCATGAAGATCATCATGAGCACCGTGAAGATGAGCGTCATCCCCACTCCGAGGGTCAGCTCCTCCTTCTTGGCGCGTGAGGCGGCTGCCACTGCAATGGCCGCCGATACGCCGCAGACCGACGTGGCCGCCGCGATGATCATCACCAAGGGCTTGCTGACCATCTTCAAGACCCTGGTGCCAAAGAGCCACATGAAGATGAGCACGGTCGGCGTCACCAACCAGGCCACCATCAATCCCGGGACGCCGATGCTGAGGATCTTGCCGAATAGGATCTCGGCACCCAACAGCACCAGCCCCGTCTTGATGTACATCTCGGTCCGAACGCCGAACCTGAGCCACTCGGGCGTGCCTATCGTGTTGGCGATGAGAAGACCGATCGCCAGTGCCCAGGCCGCGTAGCTCAGGCCGTAGGCCTTGCTGATGTGGTAGTTGGCGATGGCGAAGGAGATGACGGACAAGACAGAGATGGCCAGAAATGCCACGGCGTACCTTCGCGCCCGTTGCCGCATGCTCCAAACCCCGATGGAGGTCAGAAACATGATGGCGACGAGGGCAAGCACCAACGGCAGGATGATCACCCCCGTTCGTTCGGCCGTCACGGTCACCTTGCCGCTGCCGACGACAGTGTCCTCGGATTCGAGGACTTGCGTCACGTACGCCCGAGCTCCCATGCCGCCCGGATCCGGGCTCTCCTTGGTGAATGCCAGGTCCACCTCACCGCGAGCCAGGAGAGCTCTGAGGGAGATCGTCTCCCCCTCTCCGGTGCGGGAAGAGGTCACCCGCAACCGTACCCCGCCCTCGGCTGGGTCGATCTCGGCGATCGCAGGTGGTTTTCTCGCGTTGATCCTCTCCGCGAGCTGCGCCAGCGTGAGGGCTTCGTCGAAGTCGGTCTTGAAGCTCTCGGCCCGGTAGAAGACATCCGCGGGGTTCGATACCCATTTTCCCAGCTTGGGGACCCTCGCGGGGGAGATGCTGTCGGAGAAGGTCAGGATGGCGAGGACCGTAGCCACCAGGAGGATGAACAATCCAAACCAGACGGTCCACCAGTCCTCTTCGGCGATCAGAGGATTCCGTTTTTTATCGTGTAGCACGACCTCAATCGCTCATTGGTTGCGTCAGTCTGGACGAAGCGCAAACGAGGGGCAGTCTTGCGCCCGCACGGGATCCATGAACCGGTCCATTTGCTGGCAGATACCGGCCTCGCCCCGAGCCGAAGAATAGGCCGAGCCAAAGAGGGTGAGGTAGGGGAACTCTGCTTCGATGGAGGCCGGGTCGTCGTCGAAATGGACGCAATGCTGGCAGGTTCGTTTGGCCATGATCTCATCTCGCGAATCGAGGTTTCCGTCGGATGATATGGCGGTTGCGAAAAATATCTTGCGCGCCGAGCCCCGTCAAGCGATTGCGCCTTACGGCTCCGCCGCTTTGACGCTGCCGAGATCGGCGCAGCAGCGCGCGCCCGTGGTGTAGTTGGCAAAGGTCGGAGGCAAGCTGGTGACCAGCTCGCAGCCCTTCCTCGTGGCCTTGGTGTAGTAGCCTCCTGCGACCGAAAGACCAGCGTCGTCCTTCACCCATTCCTGGAGGTTGCCGATCATGTCGTAGACGCCGTCGGCACCCCATTGGCTGCGACACGATTCGGTCGAGCCCGTCCGCCAAAGCAGCGGTTTGCCGTCGTGAGACAGGGTGTTGAGCCGCGGATCGGTGTGACCCCGCGCCGCGCTTCCGAACAGCAGGTCGGCCGGATGGACCCTGCTGTGGATGTTGCACTTGTCCGCCATGAACTCGGTGCCGTAGGGAAACTCCGCGTTGGCGGCGCCGCGACAGGCGGTGCGCCACTCGGCGACGGTGCACAGGCGCTTTTCCGCATTGAGGCAGCTTGCCTGGGCTTGCTTTCCCGTGATCATGGCCTGAGGCACGGCCCCCCGTCGGGACACCGCTTTGGGCACGGGGTCGCGCTCGCTCGGCCACGGGGGGAGCTCGGGCAGCGGCATGCTCCTCGCCATTTCCGTGCCAGCATCCCGACGCTGCTGCTTGTGCCTTCGGATATGGGCAAGGGCGATGGTGCGACTCGGCGAGTAGTACGGAGAGAGGCTCTCGCCGCTGTCGCGCTCCACCAGGGAAACCTCGTAGCGATCTATGCAGAACTCTTCGGCCACCTCGACCATGTCGGCGGGACAGCCCGAGGGGGGCGCAGGGGCCTCCGTCCCCGTCTGCCCCGCCTCGACGACCGATGGGGAGACCGGGGTTGGCGCGGCGGGCTCTGCGCTGGCCGTGGCGGCGGGCTCTTCGGGTCCCGTCTCGTCGCCGTCGCCATCGCCGTTACCCACGAGCAGCAACGCCGCTACCGCTGCGACCGCGAGCGCAGCCATCCCGCCCGCCAGCCACAGGCGACGGGAGCTCAGCGGGCTCGCTGCGGCCGAGCTCGCTTGCGCGAGATGAGGCTGCGCGAGCACCGTGCCCATCGGCGCAGGCGAGAGCGGCGCCTTGGCGGGCTCGGCGCTCACGGTCGGCCCCGGCCCTTGCTCGGGCGGCGCGGGCACCGTGTCCGACAGGGCAGGCGAGAGCGGCGCCTTTTCCGGCTCAGCGCCCACGGTCGGCGCTGGCCTCCCATGGATCTCGGGGGCGCCAAGCTCGGTCCTCGGAAGCGGTGCGGGCGACGGCTCGGCCCGAGCTGGCGTCGGCTTGAGCAGGGGGTTCGACGCGGCGGGCGCCTCGTCCTGCTTGTCCAGCGCCGCAAGCGCCTCGCGGATCTGCTCGCCATCCTGGAATCGCTCGGAGGGCATGAGTGCGAGCGCTCGGGCGCAGAGCTGCTCGAACGCGTCGGTGACCTGGACGCCCCGTGCTCGCGGCGTCGGGCGGGCCGGGTCGGTCGCCGCCAGGAGGAAATCCGTGTGCTCATCGCCGTCGTAGGGAGGGCGTCCCGATACCAGCTCCACGAGGATGAGCCCCAGGGCGTGGACGTCCGTCCACGGGCCCGTAGGGCCGAAGCGCTTGCGAGAGTACTGCTCGGGCGCGCCGTATTGCGGCGAGAACGCGGCAAAGCCGCTGCTGGTGTGGGTGGCGAGCACCGTCGCGGTCTCGCCCTCCTGCATGGCCTTGGCGATGCCGAAGTCCACCACTTTGGGTACCTTTCCGAGCGGTGTGTCGGCCACGAAGACGTTGGCGGGCTTGAGATCGCGATGGGCGATCCCCAGCCGATGGGCAAAGGCGATGGCCTCCACCACCGGTCGCAAGAAGGCCGCGGCCTGTTGCTCGGACGGCGGGGTTTGCCCCTCCGTGGTCCGCGCTGCCAGGTGCTCCTCGAGATCCACGCCCTCGAGCCATTCGAGCACCAGGTACGGCACCGCGGGTCCAGCCTGGGTGGCCACCGTGCCGAGGTCGTAGACCCGCACCACCGAGCGGTGCTCCGAGAGCTTGGCCAGATGCTCGCCTTCGCCGCGGAACTTGTCGAAAAAGAGGTTTCGCGCGTCCGTGGTGAAGTGTCCGGGGACCTTCAAGCACTTGATCGCAACCGGCTGCTTGAGCGCCAGGTGCTGACCCCGGTAGACCACGCCGAAGCCGCCCTCCCCGACGAGCTCGTCCACGCGGTAGCGACCTTCGATCGTCTGGCCGACCAAGCCGAAAGGAACCACAGC
>CAYTYV010000579.1:0-3786 GCA_964441055.1 uncultured Polyangiaceae bacterium
GAGCCAGCGCCGAGGCAAGGTTCACAACATGCGCCGTTTCCGCAAGGGATCGCAGAAGATCGACGCCGAGGTCCCACTCATGACCATGTTCGGCTACGCCACGACGATCCGATCGCTTTCCTCGGGACGGGCCAACTACGCGATGGACATGAAGGAGCTCGCCCCACTGCCCTCCGCACTGATGGCCGAGGTGCTCGCCGAAGCGCACGAGCGCATGCGCGGCGCCGCCTGAAGCTCTCCCAGGTTGGCGAACGGACGCGCCGCCCATTCGCCACCCCCCCCACGTCACTCGTCAAAGGCGAGCAGCCCGAAGTCGCGGATCTGGACGACGACCCGCAGCACCAGCCCAGCGATGGCGTCGTGCCGCTGGGCAAAGGACAGCTCCTGCTCGAGGCGGAAGGCGCCCGCGTCCATCCGATTACCGATCTCCTGGGCGAGCTCGTTGTAGTCGCGCGTGCCGTCGAGCAAGCCGATGACCGTGCGGGTGAGCTCGTCGAGCCGCATGGGCTCGTGCCGCGGCGAGGTCACGAAGGCGCCTCGCTCGGCCTCGAGCCGCGCGAGATCGAAGACCCGCGGGCGTTCGGGGATGGCTCTGCGGACGGTTGGGGTCCACGCCCAGAGCTCGAGCTGCTGCCGCCTGCAGAGCTCGAGCAGGTCGGCGGTGGTGGCCGCGATCTCCTCTTCGCCGATGCCCGCCTCGCCGACCAGCCCCCGCTCGCGCAGTCGGTCGAGGGCCTCGCTGATGAGGGCCTGCGCCTTGAGGCCGACGGGCCAGCTGTCGACCAGCGCCATGAGCGTGGCCTTTAACAGCGGCTGATCGGCCTCGATGACGGCGCCCGAAGGAGTCTCGAAGCCGAGCGGCTTGCCAGGGCCGAGCAGCGGCTCCTCGCTCTGCGGCCTGAGCCGACCGGCCAAGTAGCCGTCCTCGGCCAGGTGGTCGAGCTCGGGTTGCTCGCGGCGGGAAGCGTCCGCGCGGCATAGCAGCGTGGCGCGGAGCTGGCGGTAGCACAGTAGATCCAGCGACTGCTCGGCCTCGATGCGCGTCAGGCCGTCCTTCATGAGCTGCGCGGGCAGCGCGAGCTCGAGCGCGCCATCGGCCGTGGCGGGCACCAGCTCGCCGACGTAGTCGAGGTCGTGCTCGGCGGCACGGGCGACGAACTGCTCGACGTATAGCGGCTCATTGTGCTCGGCTAGATGGTCGTCGAGCAGCTCGGCGTCGGTCTTGGCCTGCGCCAGCTCGAGCTCGGCCCCCAGCATCGCCGCATAGGCCCCCCCTTTTTCGGGCAGGTGGCGGCGCAGCTTGGCCAGGCGGCTGCGCACCGCCGTCATGCGCTCCTCGCCACTTCGCCCGCGTCCGGCCGCCAGCATGATGCCGCGCACCACCCCGCGCAGCGACCAGCCCGGCAGGGTGTTGTAGCTCACGCAAGCCACTCCCGAGGGCGCCAGCGCGCGGGCGCAGGTGGCCAGGATGCGGCCTTGGGCCTCGGCGTCGACCCACGAGTACACGCCATGGGCCACCGCAAAGTCGAAGGGCTCGTGCTCGGCGGGCGCGAAGGCCTCGGCCTCGATAAAGGTCAGGTTGGACAGCCCGCACCGCTCGGCCGCAAGGCGAGCCTCGGCGATCCGCTCGGCGTCGCGGTCGATGCCCACCAGGCGCGCCTCGGGAAACTGCCAGGCCATGGGCAGGAGGTTTCCGCCGTCACCGCAGCCAATCTGCAATAGGCCGAAGCGCCCGAGCGAGGCCTCGCCCAGCCCATAGGCGAGGGCCCGCGCGTGCAGTCGTGCGGGGTGGGTGAGGGCAACCGGCAAGCTCAGCGGGTTTTCAATCATGGCGCTCAGGAGGTGCGGAAGACAGCGAGGTCCTGTCCCCGCTTGCTCACGATGTCCTCGATGCCCAGCTTGCGCGCCTCGACCAGCACCTCGTCGTACTTGGAGCGCTGCTCGCGGAGCTTGAGGCAAGCCTTTTCGCGCCTCATCTGAGAGCTTTCCAGCAGCTTTTTCATGCTCTGCTCTATTCTGACGCTCACGAGCGGCGGCATGAGCGGCACCCTGGCCAGCCCCTTGCGGGCGATCTCGATGGACGAGTCCTCGCTCAGGATCGCCTGCTTGTAGAGTTTCGCCATCTGCATGACCGTCTTGTACTTGCCCTTGCAGGCGGCGATGAGCGCCGAGGTCGTGTCGACGGCGAGCTGGACCTTCACAGGCGGAGGCATGGCCACGCCCTTGACGGTGAGCACGCCCGAGCTCACGTCGAGGTTTCCGGAGATCTTCACGTCGCTGCCCTCCACGGTGATGCCCTTGTTGGCGGTGGAAAACAGCTCGACCTTGCTGGCGGTGGCATTGACGTTGCCGCTCTGATCGATGGTCAGGCCGTTGGCGCCTTTGCCCGCGAAGATTTTGTTGGCCGTCAGATCGACGACCGCGTGGAGCTGGTCTTCCTTGAGGACGGACTGTCCCTCCTCGTGCTTGCCCAAGGCGATGCGGCTCTTGGCGTCGTCCTCGATCCACACGCCCGCGATCGCGGTGGTCAAGGT
This sequence comes from uncultured Polyangiaceae bacterium, assembly GCA_964441055.1. Lineage (GTDB taxonomy): Bacteria > Myxococcota_A > Polyangia > Polyangiales > Polyangiaceae > JACQWT01. Next base: position 2,535 of record CAYTYV010000579.1, read on the forward strand.
GATGCCCTTGGTGGCCGTGGCCGTGATGGCCTCGGTGGCCTCTTGCACGCTGTCCGGGGTCTTGGTCTGCTGGCCCAGGCTGATGGTCTTGCCGAGGACCCCCACGCTGGTCGTGCGCGAGGATATGTTGACGTCCTCCAGCGCGACCAGCTCCAGGCTCTTGCCCATGAGCATGAGCTCGTCTCGGGCGATGACCCGGGTGGCGGCGCCGCTAAGCGCGTTCAGTGTGCCGTGGCTGAGCAGGCGCATGTGCCCGACCTTGGCCGCGGTCTCTTCCTCTTCAGACTTGCTCTCTCCCCACTTCTTGGTGAGCCACTCGTTGGCGGCTTTGGTGAGCTTGTTCACCCCGTAGATGATGTGCTCCAGCAGCGGGATGAACTTGGTCTTGTCGGGCGCGCCGCCGTGGCTTCCGGCTGCGATGAGCGAGATCGAGTGGGCCGTGCTGAAGACGTTGCCCTCGGTGCCCAAGGTGATGCCGCCCTTGCCCGCGAGAAGCCCGATGGCCGGCTTGGAGCCTCGCGGTCGAATGAAGTCGTACAGCTCCTTGAGCACCTTCTCGATCGTCCCCCAGAACTGGGCGACCTCGGCCATGCATTCGTAGACCGGCTGCGCCAGACCGTGCAGCGGGCCCAGGCCGAGCCAGGAGTCCATCACGCCCATGACCTTGGTGGCATCGAAGGCCCTGCTCCAGAGGTTCTTGCCCGTCGCCTCGGCCGGGTTTGAGCCGAAGAACACGCTGGCGAGCTCGCCCTCGAACTGCAGGTAGGAGTCGCTGCCCTGCTCCTTGTGGACGACCTCGACCTTGCCGTCCGAGACCGTCGTCGTGTAGTCCGTGCTGATCGAATCGAGCATGGCCTTGAGCTCCTGGGCGGAGATCTCGGTGTCGCCCGTGCCCTGCGCCTCGCCGGTTATGCCGAACAGGGCGAACTGGGTATCGCCCAGGACCTCGATCGTCGACGAGCTGCCCCGCGTACCGCTCTGGATGGTCACGACTTCGCCGGACGCTGTGGCCGTACAGCCGCCTGCGCCATTCACGAGGCTGGCGAGCGAGCTCGCGCGCTCGCTGGCGACCAGCGAGGCCAGCGAGGAGACCGATTTCGTATGGGTCGTGCCGTCGACGTCCAGGTGCAGGCTGCCGACGTCGAAGCTCTTGTCGGTGATGCTGACGTCCTGGACTGCGGCCACCGTGAAAGCCGATCCGCCCTTTTCGAAGACGTCGTCCGACTCGCGGAAGTCCGAGGGAACGTTGGAC
>CAYTYV010000580.1:0-3778 GCA_964441055.1 uncultured Polyangiaceae bacterium
GCATCCAGCAGGAGCTGTTGTCGTCGAGCTTGCCCTCGCGGTCCCAGGGGAACTGCACCCGCACGCGGCCGAACTCGTCGGTGTGGATCTCCTGCCCCTTGGGGCCGACCACCGTGGCCGTCTGCGGGCCGTGGACGCGGGGCTTGGGCGTCTTGACCAGCGGTCGGAAGAACACCTCGGCGAAGACGGCCTTGCCCGTCATCACCCACTCGCTGTCCTCGCCCATCTGCCCTTCGGCCGCGAACTCAGTGAGCAGCAGCTTCTTGCCCACCTCGGCGTGGGGGTGGTTGTCGATGTCGAAGGTGGAGCCGGGATACAGATCGATGCAGTTGGTCTGGAAGTGCACGGCCTCGCGGCCCTGGCGCTCGCCGAGCAGCGTCCGCTCGGCCCTTCCGGCGCCGAATTTGTCGTCGTAGCGGGCCACGCCCTTGTCGTCCGCGGCGGGCGTGCCGCCTCCCTTGCCGCCCTCGACGAGGAAGGCGCCGGGCTGGTAGTGATACTGCTCGTAGAAGTCCTCGGGGCTTTGCGCGGGCGGGGCCGGGCCGAACAGCTCGAAGGCCGGGGCGCGGAAGTCGTGGTCGCGGATGGTGTGGGCGCCCGGCCGCACCTCGTGGGCCAGCCGCACGTTGGTGACGTACTCGGTTTGGGCGGCCTCGCTGGGGTGATCGACGTAGTGGACCGTGGGGGCGGAGCGCAGCGGGTTCTGGTGCAGCTTGTCGCTGAGCGTGAGGATGGAGCCCTTTTTCTGGTCGTCCGGGAAGTTGTAGGCGATGCCCGCTTCCTCCAGCAGCCGGCTGAAGAAGTCGTAGTCACTTTCGCCGTACTGCACCTTGTATTCGAGCTCGGGGTACTTGCCGCGGTCGATCTTCCACTCGAGCGGCAGCTTCCACTCGCCCAGGAGCTTGTCGATGATGTCGGGAATGCTCAGGTGCTGGAAGATGCGGTAGCCGCGGCGCTGGGTGAGCAGCGCGAGCTGAGGCACGATCCGGATGAAGTACAGCGACAGCGGCTTTTCGCCGGGCTGAGGCGTGAGCGCCTTGACCTGCTCGACGTAGCTGCAGATGCCGGTCCAGTAGCGGTTCCCGCCCCCGGCCGCCCGCTTGTAGCCCGTCTCCAGCCGCAGGCTGGCCTCCTTGCCGACGATGCCCTCCAGGTCGACGCTCGGGTCTTCGGTGCGAGCCCACACCGAGACGTTGAACGGCTCGGAGACGGCCTCGCGGACGGAGAAGCGACGCCCGGACAGCGGGTCCCCAGACGCAACCGAAATCTGGAATAGCGGCATGCAGTCCTCTCAAAGTGCAGGCGGTGACTCGACGCACGACGGCCGTGGGGCCGACCCCGCTGATGATACCCTGCGGCGATGGCGCTGAGAAGGCCATAGGCGAGCCTGCCCGCGTTCCTGCCTTGCTCCGCTCGGCGAGCTTCCGCTACCATGCCGCGCGAACGGAGGAGTAGCGATGAACGGTATGAAGACGTGGTGGGTCGTCGCGGCGCTGCTGGCGGCCGTGGCGTGCACATCGGGGTGCGACAAGCTCAAGGCGCTCGGCCAAAAGGGCGTCGATTCGGACGGGACCGATCCGAGCTCGGCGAGTGGGGGCGGCGGCGACGATGCGCAGCTGTCTGAAAAGGTGGATCCATACGTCGACTGCATCAACCAGGTCTCTCCGGCGGTGTTCAACAGCCGCCGCTACTACCTGAGCTGGTGCGACGAGAAGAGCGGTCCAACGGGCAAGGAGCGGCACGTCTACGGGCTGCACAAGCTGCACAGCACCGAGCGGTGCAAGCAGGGCATCGACAAGGCCGCGGGGCTCAAGCCATCGCTGCCCGAGATCGAAAAGGTGGCCGCGGCCTACAAGGCCGCCGTGGTCAAGCTCGAGCCGATCGCGCAGAAGGCCTACGACTACTACCACCAGAAGAACTACAAGGACGACAAGATGGCTCAGGGCAAGCAGATGCACCCCGAGCTGATGGCGGCCTTCACGGCCTTCGAGAAGGCCGACAAGGACATGCGCGCCAAGGTGGCCAAGGTCAAGGACGAGCTGCAGGAGCGGCAGCTCGCCTCGCTGGAAAAGCAAGAGGGCAAGAAGCTTCGCTGGCACCACGTCAGCGTCATGATCGAGGCCAAAAAGCTGATTCGGCTGGGCGAGGTGGACGACGTGCCCGATCTCGATCTGCCGGCCTTCTCGACCCAGCTCACCCGCTACGAAAAGGCGCTGGGCGCGCTGGATGTGTACGCCAAGGGCCACAAGGCCGAGACCGACAAGGTCCTGCTCTTCAGCTCCTTCGTCGATGCGGGCAAGGAGTTTCTCAGCGCCTCCAAGGAGATGATGCGGCGCAAGCGCGACAACAAGAAGTGGACGCAGAGCGAGCGGATGCGGCTGCGCTCCAACGCCAAGTGGGTCGATGGTCACCCCGCGCAGGTGATGGACAAGTACAACAGCTTCATCGACGCCTCGAACCGGCTGCATTGGCGCATGTAGGCCTCGGTAGCTCGGCGCCCGGGCGAGGGGCGAGCCGCTCATGACCGCACCGCTCCACGCCCGGCTGCGCCAAGTCGCCGAGAGCCTGCAGCGTCAGTTCATCGGCAAGGACGAGGTCATCCGCCTGATGATGGTGGCGGTGGTCGCGGGCGAGCACTGCGTCTTGCTCGGCCCGCCTGGCACTGCCAAGAGCGCCCTCATCCGCAGCTTGGCGCGGCTGCTTCGGGCGAGCTACTTCGAGTACTTGCTGACGCGCTTCACCGAGCCCAACGAGATCTTCGGCCCGGTCGACGTCGCCGCCTTCCGCCAAGGCGTCTACCAGCGCAACACCGCGGGGATGCTGCCCGAGGCCGAGATCGTGTTCCTGGACGAGGTGTTCAAGTCGAACAGCGCCATCCTCAACGCGCTGTTGACGCTGCTCAACGAGCGCCGCTTCGCCTCGGGCGGGCAGGTGGTGGACTGCCCGCTGCTGAGCGTGTTCGGCGCGTCCAACGAGGTGCCCAGCGACGAGTCTTTGGGGGCCATCTTCGACCGCTTTCTTCTGCGGGTGCACTCGGACAACCTCGACGCCTACCACTTCAGCGAGCTGCTGGTGGCGGGCATCGACCACGAGATCCGGCAGCTCGAGCGCAGGCCGCTCGAGCCCTTGGTGGCAGCCTCCGAGATCGCCGAGCTGCGCCGCCGCTTCGGCGGCCAGATGAGCTTCTCGGACGAGCTGCTGGCGACCTACAAGGGATTGACCTTCCAGATCCGCGCCGAGGGCATCAGCCTGTCGGACCGACGGGTCATCAAGCTGCTCAAGCTCTTCGCGGCGAGCGCCTACCTGGACGGCCGGGCCGAGGCCGATGCGAGCGATCTGTTCATCCTCAAGCACATCTGGAACAACCAGGATCAGGCGGCGCTGCTCGATGCCCTCGTGCAGCCCGTGCTGGAGGCGTTCTACCGAGAGCATCCCGATCGACGACGCGTGGGCGCGCTGGGCGTGGGCGTCGAGGCCCTGGAGGCGGAGGTCGATCGCATCCGCCAGGTGCTGACCGGGGGCGGGGCGCTGGGCGACGTCCAGCTCTTCAGCCAGCTCAAGGCCCTGGGCGAGGTCAAGTCGGCGCTGAGCACCATCGCCGATCCGCGCGCCCGCGCCCTGGAAAAGCGCGTCGGCCAGCTGCTCGAAGCATCGTTCCAGAGCGGGCGTTTCGCGCAGATTTAGACGATGGGGGCACCGGTCGTCGCGGTGCTCCGTGCACAGCCCCCCAACCCCCCCCGTTGATTCGGCGATGGGGGCCCCGGGGGCCGGGGGGTGC
>CAYTYV010000581.1:0-3770 GCA_964441055.1 uncultured Polyangiaceae bacterium
AGCCGTAGTGATCGCGATACGACTCCTCTCGCACCTTGCGGGGCAGCATGTCGTGGTAGTAGGCGGCGGCCTTGGTGAGCAGCCGCTCTACATCGCGCCGCTCCACCAGCAGCGCCAGCTCTTTCTGGAACGTCTCCTCGTCCTGATCGGGCCGGCGGATGCCACTGCGCTCGGCCAGGGTGAAGACCGCCTCCTTGAAGCCAACCCCGTCGCGCTGTTGAACATAGGAGAAGACATCGCCACCCTGGCCGTTGCCGCCAGCGAAGTCGTACCAGCGCCGGTCCTCAGGCCAGACGCAGAAGGAGGGATGCTGCTCGGAGCGAAAGGGCGACAGGCCCTTGAGGGTGTTCCCCGAGCCCTTGAGCTGAACGTCTGCACCGATCACCTCGACTAGGTCGACAGCCGCGCGCACCTCCTCGACGAACTCACGGAACCCCGATGCCATGCAGCTCAATCCTCCTCCGGACGCTGGATGCCAGCGGCCAGCCGGCGGTAGAGCCGGTTGCGTTCTCGGAACTGGTTCAGCAGCGGAGCCACGGCCGGATCGACGATGTCGAAGAGCACAGCTCCGCTCTTGTCCGGGTGGGGTCGCATCAACCGACCCAGGCGCTGGGCGGTGCGCCCCTTGGCGCGACTGGGGAAGGCCAGGATGACCCTGTCCATGCGGGGTACGTCCAGCCCCTCGTCGGCCAGGGTCGAGGCCACCACCACGGGGAGCTCGCCGCTGCGAAAGCGGTCGAGGATGTCTTTGCGCTGGGGCTTCTTGACCGCGCCGACCAGTACCTCGGCCCGTGCCCCGCGCTCCTGGATCATTCGTGCGAGGGTGCGGCAGTGGGCCACGCGCCCCGAGAGGGCCAGGACCGTGTGTCCTGCCTGTGCTTCTCGCGCGACCACGTCGCTCACCAGGGCGTTGCGATCCGGATCGTTGACCAGGGCGTCCATGCAGGCATGCAGGTCGTCGGGCCCTCCGTAGTCGAAGTCGAAGCTGGAGTAGATCGGCCGCACCTCCGGCGCCTCCAGGTAGCCGGCCGCCACCAGCTCGGGATAGCCGATCTCGAACAGGCGCTCGCCGAGGGTGAGGTCGAGCAGCGACGACAAGCCATCTTCCCGCTCGGGCGTCGCAGTGAGGCCGAAACGGTAACGTGCCGCCAACGCCGCCAGCACCACGCGGAAGGTGGACGCCGGGGCGTGGTGGGCTTCATCGACGATGACGCAGCCGAAGCACGCGGATAGCTCGGCGAGCTCGCTGGGCGACATCCGCACCAGGGTCTGCACGGTGGCCACGGTGATCGGCGCGCGCCGGCATTCTCCATCGGAGACGAGGCCGGTCTCGACGCCCAGGAAGCGGCCGATACTCCGGCGCCATTGCTCCACCAGGTCGTGGGTGTGGACGATGATCAGTGTGGGCTGCCCGAGCCTGGCGATGGCCGCTGTTCCGGTCGCGGTCTTGCCCGCGCCGGGCGGCATCACAACCGTGCCCTGGACACCGCGAGCCATGCCGCGCACGGCCTCGGCCTGGTACGGGCGAAGCTCGATGTCGGCTTGCAGCTCGATGGGCGGAAGCACCCGTCGCTGATCATCGAAGCTCAGATCGAGCCCGGCGTTGGCCGCTCGTCGTCGCAGCAGCCCCACGGCTCCTCGTGGGATCTCCACGCGGCCGTCGCCGGTCTCCACCAGGCACTCGATGCGCTCGGGGGTGCCGCCAGTGTAGCGCCTCATCCGCCGTCTGGCGAGGTGCTCGGGGTTGGGGAAAGATAGATCGATCCGCAACCGCTCCAGCACCTTGGGTGGGCAATCCCTCAGGGCAAAGTCGATGATGCCGGCGACGCGGGCTCGCATCAGGACCCCTCGTCGAGGAAGCGCTGAACGCTCTCGATGCGTCGGCTCTTGAGCATCCTGGGTAAGCTGCCGGTGAAGACCTTGCCGTAGGACTTGCTTACCAACCGCCGGTCCAGCACGACCACCACTCCACGGTCGGCACTGCTGCGGATGAGGCGGCCGAAGCCCTGCTTGAAGGCGATGACCGCCCTCGGCAGGCTGTAGTTCGTGAACCAGCGCCGGTCGCGCTCGCTGATGGCGTCCAGCACCGGATCGTCGGGGGATGGGAAAGGCAGCCGGTCGATGACCACGCAGGAGAGCGCCTCGCCCGGCACGTCCACCCCGGCCCAGAACGATTCGGTGCCGAGCAACACGGAGTCCACGTCTCGGCGAAACTCCTCGACCAGGGCGGTACGGGGCCTGTCGCCCTGGCGCAGAACCCGGTGGCCGTTGCCGCTCACCCGCTCGTAGGTCAGGTTCAGATTGCGGTACGAAGTGAACAGCCCCAGCGTCCGTCCCTCGGCCAGCTCGAGCACCTCGGCAACGGTGTCGGCCACCGCGTCGGGATAGTCAGGCGCGCCGGGGTTCGGCAGATCGTCGGGTACCACTAGCAGGGCCTGGCTCACGAAATCGAAGGGCGAGCCCACTGTCAGGGTTCGGGGCTCAGGCACACCCACCTCTGAGGCGATGTGCTTGAACGAACCACCGGTGGTCAGGGTCGCCGAGGTGAGAACCGCGCTGTCGGCGTGGGCGTAGAGCGCATCCTGCAGCCGCTCCGACACCTCGATGGGCTTGGAGCGCAGAACGACACCACCGCGGTTGTCCGGCTCGATGAACACCACGCTGTCCGGGTCCGCCAGGGACATGGCCGCGCGGATCTGACCGGCAAGCGTCTCACACCGTGCGCCCACTCGGCGCAGCTCGGCATTGGCGTCCTCGTCGCCTGCCTCCTGGGCAGCCTGGTAGGAATGCGCCGCCTTACCCAGCAGCTCACAGAGCTTGGACCAGGGCACCGCGTCGGGACGCTTGAGCCGGCATTTGTAGCCGGGTGAACGGCGATGCGACTCCAGCCTGTCGAAGAAGCGCTGGGCCTCATCGGTCAGCTTCTGGCGAAGACGCTCCTTGCCGATCTTCTTGAGTACCCGCGCCGCCCAGCGAACCCCGCCGGCGGTGATGCGCGCGCCAAAGAAGTCCCGAGCGATGTCGGCGGCCTTGTGAGCCTCGTCGAGGATGGCCACGTCGAAGGCGGGCAGCACCAGATCCTGTCCGGTAGCGGCGCGGACCTGCAGGTGGGCGAAGAGCAGATGGTAGTTGGCCACCACCACGTGCGCGTCCTCGGCCGCCGCCCGCGCCTTGAGGGCGAAGCAGTCGTCGCGAAAGCGACAGTCACTGCCCTTGCAGTCGTCGGACGAGGTGGAGAAGCGTCGCCACAGCTGGTACGGGGGCTGAAACGGCAGCTCGCTCACATCCCCGGACTCGGTCGTGCCGGCCCACTCGGTGAGGTCGGTCAGCATCGACCCGTCGCCGGGGTCGTCCAGCAGGTCCAGGGTGCCCTCGGCCTCTTCCTGGTATCGCCGGTCGAGGCAGAGGTAGTTGTTCTTGCCCTTGAGCAGGGCGAAGCGGAACTCCCAGGGGAGGATCTCCGCGAGCAGGGGCAGGTCCTTTTCGACGAGCTGCTCCTGCAGCGCGATGTTGGCGGTGGCGATGACCACGCGCTTCTTCTCGTTCACCGCGTGGTGCGTCGCCGGCACGCTGTAGGCCAGGCTCTTGCCGACCCCCGTGGGCGCCTCCACGAGCAGGTGCTCGTCGTCTTCCAGGGCCGCGCCCACGGCCCGGGCCATCTCGATCTGCCCGGGTCGTGGGACGTAGCCCTCGAAGTGGCGCGCAAGGATCCCCGTCGGTCCGAAGACCGTATCGATGTACTCGGTCATGGCTCGACTCCACCGGTCCCG
>CAYTYV010000582.1:0-3767 GCA_964441055.1 uncultured Polyangiaceae bacterium
CATAGGCTCGTGCGTGCTGTGCTGGATGGCGCGGAAGCGAATCGACTGCTGGCCTGCCTGTCCCCGCGAATACGCCAACCCAATGCCCAGCGTGCCCGAGGCGACCGCGGGCGACTCGCTATCGTAGCTCGCCATAGGAGTCAGGCTGGTGTTGGCGCCGATGGGCACGCCGTCCACGCTCACCCGCTGGGCCATGATCTCGAACGGGCCGCCGCGTTCGTCCTGCCAGACGACGATGAACTCGCTGCCGTTCCAGGCTAGCGTCACGTTGACCGAGAAGCCCGCGGCCGAGGTGAGCCGGGTGTCGGCGATGACCTTTTCGCCTACGGCGTCGAGCAAGGTGAAGTAGATCTCGTAGTCGCCGTCGCGGCGGTCTTCCCAAGCGACGCCGTAGCGGTCGCCGGTCCACACGATGGGCGCGCCGTAGGAGTCGGCGTTCTGCAGCCCGATGCGCTGCTCGAAGGGCGACAGCGTCGTGCCCGCCGGATCGAGCCGCGTCTCGTACAGGTCGAAGCCGGCCGAAGTGCCCGTGTACAGCGCCAGGTAGCTCTCGCCATTGAAGGCCAGGCCGCCGGGCTCGGCAGGGGCGATCGGGTCGGAGGAGATGCGCACGGGCTCGTCCAAAAGCGGCACGAAGTCGGCGTCATCGTCGACGACGCCGTTGCAGTCGTTGTCCACTCCGTCGCACACCTCCGGGGCGCCCGGGTAGGCCTCGCCGCTCGCGTCGTCGCAGTCATCGCCGCAGGCGCCTGGCTCGCCAGGCTCGTAGCCGGGAAGCGGGGCCCTGTAGCCGTCGTCGTCGCTGTCCAGGGTGACCGGCTGGTGGTCGCAGTCGCCACTTTCTGGCAAGCAAGCATCCGCGGTGCACGGGTCGTCGTCGTCGCACTCGACCGGATCGGTGACCAGGCACACCCGCGGCGGCAGCGCCGTGCCCGCTGGCAGCTCGGGTAGCTCGTCAGCGTAGTCGCGCGGATCGACGCAGCGCGCTGGGGCGCACAGGTCATCGTACGCAGGGCAGTCGGCGTCGACGTCGCACTCTGGCTCGGGGGGAAGGGGAGGCGGCACCTTCAGCTCGGTGCGCGCGCCACACGAAAGCAGACCCGTTGCGCCGAGCCCCAAGCACAGCGCAGCCTGAGCCACCAGCGCTGCTCCGCGCAGCGCGCCCGACCCTGCTACAGACATCCGCCAAATCCCTCGACGTCAATGGGCTCGCACACGAGCCCTGCCGGGCAGCCGCTCGGGCCCGTCAGGTGACAGAGCTGGACGCACTGGTTGCCCGAGCCCGAGACCACGCACACGAAGCCGGCCGCGCAGTCGAATCCGCCCCAGCAGCTATCGCCCTGCTCGCCCGTGCCCGCGGGCGCGCAGTAGGCCCCGTAGATCTCCTGGCCGCAGGGCTCGCGCGGGTAGCTCACGTAGATGTAGCAGGCCTCGCCGTATGCGCAGTCGCCGTTGTTCTGGTCGTAGGGGTCGCACTGGAAGTCGTACAGCGGCCCGCCCGAGTCCGGGCAACCCGGATCGGTGTAGTCGGGCAAGGCGTCGCTCGGCCCGCCCGCATCGACCGCGCTGCCGCCCGTGCCCCCTGCGTCCACGAACAAGTAGGTTCCGCCGCTGCCGCCGTTGCCTCCTGAAGGGGTCTGGTAGGTGACGTTGCTGCCGCAGGAAGCGGCCGCCATCGCGAAAAGCGGAGCGAAGACCAAGGCAGGGGGCAGCAGCAGACGGCGCCAACGCATGAACCGATCATGCCGCGCGCGAGCCGGTCCGGCCAGTCCAATCCTCATTCGGGGGCGGAAGGCGGATTCCACCGTTCGCCCGCGTGGACATGCTCGGGGCCCAGCGATACCCTTCCCAAAGATGAAACCCACCCTGCCGATGGCCCTGCTCCTGGCCGCCTTGGTGGCCGGCTGCCCCCGCAACGAGGAAACCGACGCCCCCGCGCTCTCGGACGAGCCCGTCGCCACGGCGACCGAGGCTCCCACGGCTTCTCCCGAGATCCCGCCCGCTCCGCCTCCGCCGCAGTTCGACCCGACCATCGTCCGAGAGGTGACCGAGTACTACGACACCAAGAGCGTGATGGCGGGCAAGGCGCGGATGACCAACATCCTGAAGCTGCGGATGGACGTGGCCAACGAGACCTGCAAGGTGGCGCACGTGCTGTTCGAGTCCGAGCCGCTGGAAAGCGGTTGGCGGGCGCCGGCCCGGGCCGATCGCGTTCGCCACGCCGCCTGGGAGCGCCATCCAGCGCTGCCCGACCGGCTTTGGTTGGAGTCGCTCGGCGGCACCGACCGTCCGCCTGCCGAGCTCGGCGCTTTTCCGGACTTGGTCCGCGGCCCGGCCCCCCCCGCGTGGCATCGTCAGGGCGGGGTTCGGCTGGTCACCTCCGAGGTCAAGGAGGCCCCGTCCGAGCCCACCGACCACCGCACCTTCGAGTACCACAAGCAGGGCGGGGGCTGGCGCATCCGCAGCATGGGCGGCGAGGAGTCCGCCTCCTTCGGCACCGATCTCGAGGGCTGGAGCGACGCCGAGGCCATCGACAAGATCACCCACTACTACAACGCCAAGGGTGTCTGGGCCGGGCGCTTTCGGCTGGGCGCGGTCGCCCGCTATCGGGTCGATCGCATCACCGCCACCACCAAGCTCGCCTACATCAAGTACCTCTACATCCCGCTACCCGGCAATCCGCGCGAGACCGGCTACGACAAGCGCACCTACCGCTTCGAAAAGCGCGACGGAAGCTGGGAGGTCACCTGGATGGGCGGCCACATGTCCGCTCTCAAGGGGCTGCAGCGATAGCGGCATCGCGCTCGCGCACGAAGTGCAGCAGCACCTTGCCGACGCGCTCGAGGCTGGTCGCCGAGACCTTGTCGAGCGTGTCCGCGTGGGTGTGGTAGGGCGGGTAGTCGTAGTCGATGAGGAGCGTGGCCGGGATGCCGAGCTCTTGAAAGGGCGTGTGGTCGTCGCGGATGTGGTGGCGGGCGGCGGGCACGAACTCGCGGCGCCCAAGCCGAGCGGCCGTGCGCCACAGCGCCCGGCTGAGCCCGGGAGCGGCGGCTAGCGACGAGACCTCGTAGTGGATGGTCAGATCCCTGTCGCCTATCATGTCCAGCACGATCACCGCAGCCGGCCGCTCGAGCCCCGCGTTTCCGTCCGCCAGCGTGCGCGCGAGGTGCTCCGAGCCCTGGCAGTAGTCGCGGTTGTCCGGGCGGCCGAACTCCTCGCCGTCGAACAGCACGAAGTCGATGCCCAGCGAGGATAGCGAGGCGGTGTGGCGGGCGAGCTCGAGCAGGACGACGACCCCGGAGCCGCTGTCGTTGGCGTAGCTGCCCGGCTGGTCGCGGCGCGCTGGATCGGGGTCGTTCTCGGCCCACAGCCGGCTGTCCCAATGCGAGCCCAACCAAAGGCGCGTCGGCGCGTTGGGCCGCTGGCGCGCAATGAGGTTGACGAGCTCGTAGCGGACGCCGCTCTTGCGCTCCACTCGAGAGAAGCGCTGCTGCTCGACCGCCTCGCAGCTTCGGCCGAGCTCTCGCTCCAAAAAGGCGATGGCCTCGGGCCGCCGCGGCGCGCCGTAGTAGCGCTGGTGCCGAACGAGCTCGCCGAGCAAGCGGTAGGCGGCCTCGCCCGAAAAGGCGTCGGCCTCGGCGCGGCTCGGAAGCTGGCGCGCCGACGGTGCCGAGGTCGCGGGCGGAGGCGGCTTGGTCCGGTCGCAGCCCCAGAGCGCGAGCAAGCCGAGCAGTACAATAGCGCGGATCATGGCTCGCGTCGCAGCA
>CAYTYV010000583.1:0-3764 GCA_964441055.1 uncultured Polyangiaceae bacterium
CCCTGCCCCGACTGCGGCGCCAATCTCGAGCGCAGTCGCTCGCACGACATCGAGCTCGACATCTGCGTCGAGCACGGCACCTGGTTCGACTCCTTCGAGCTGCAGCGGCTGATCCGCACCCTGCTCGGCGAAAAGCCCCCACCGCCCCCACCGCCGCCCGAGGACACCGTCGCCTGCGTCGCCTGCCGCCGCGCAACGCCGCGCGAGCGCGCCAACATCTCGGGCAACGGTCCCATGTGCGACGGCTGCTGGCGAGGGCAGCAGGCCGCGCTCATCGAGCGCTCGGAGGCCGAGATGCGCCGCTCCGCCGCGGGAGTCGCCGCCACCATGCTGCTCGGCGCCCTCGGCGCGGCCGTGCTGGGCGCGGCGCAGCGGAGCTGAGGTGGACGGCGAGCTGCGCGCTCTGGTCCAGTTGAGCGGTCGCGCCGAGCGGCCCATCCTTTTGGCGCTGCCCTCGGCGCGCTCGGCCGAGGGCCAGCGCGAGCTCACTCGTCCCGACGCGCCACGAAGAGCTCGTAGGCGTAGTAGCCCGAGAACCGCCTGTGCATCTCCGGCTCCTCGGCAAGCTCGGCGAGCGCGGCCAGCGCCTCGCCGTCGGCGGCGTACTTACCGCGGAGCTCCTCGACGCGCCGCTGCATCGGCGTGTAGAAATCGTCCCACCAGGCCTGGTCCGGCAGGGTGAAGTGGCCGAGCAGCGAGAGCGGGCACCTGGCGATGGCTTCCAGGACATCAGCGGTCCAGCCCATGGTCGGGTAGTCCTGCTCGAAGGCAGCCTTCACCTCGGGCGGCGGGTCGTGCTTTCGCCAGACGGCGTCGGTGAAGACCAGGTAGGCGCCGGGCCGCAACAGGGAGCGGCAGACGCGCAGGGCCGCCTCGATGCCGATGTTGTAGAGCGCTCCTTCGGACCAGACGAGGTCGAAGCTCGCGGGCGGCAGCTCCGGCTGGGCCATGTCGCCCACCATCGGCCTGACGCGCCCGGAGAGCCCGCGCTCTGCCACCGCTGCTCGGAGCCGCTCGATGCTCGGGGCGTGGTTGTCCAGCGCCACGATGGGCCCGTCGGATAGCAGCGCCGCGAGGTGGAGCGTCTGTCCGCCAACGCCACAGCCCAGATCCAGCACGGTCGGCGCGGGGGGCAGCTCGCGGCAGAGGGCGAGCGCCCGCTCAGCGCAGGCGCGGCTGCCCGGCCCCTGCCGAGGCAGGCTCTCGTAGACCTCGAAGAAAACCTCCCAGAAGCGCGGTGTGGGCTCGCTCACGTCAGCCTCGCAGACGTGGCAAAGTGGTATGCGTACTCCACCGCCTCCCAGTGCTCGACATCCGTGGGCATGCTCCGCCATTGATGCAGCAAGTGCCCGCCGTCAACTCCATGTCCTCCGCACCACGCACCGACCGCGGCCGCGCGCGCGAGCTAGGGCTGCGGCTTTGGGGCTCGGTCGCCCGCCGCGAGCCGTGGCTGTGGCACGGCTGGGCAGCGCTGTGGGTGGTGGCCGTGGCTGCCGCCTTCTACCTGCCCGCCATCGAGCGCACGGGTGGAACGTGGCCTGTGCCGCTGGACGACAGCTACATCTACTTCGGCTTTGCCCGGTCCTGGGCGCTCGGCTACCCGTTTTCCTGGATCCCGGGAAACGGCTACTCCTCGGGCTGTACCAGCGCGATCTACCCGCTGCTCTTGGCGCCCGGGTACGCCCTGGGCCTCGGCGGCAGCAAGCTCGGGATCTGGGCGGCCACGCTGGCGGTGGGCTTTCTCTACGACCTGTGCCGCTCGCTGCGCGCCGTCGTCCGCCGCGCGACGGGGGCAAGCTGGCTGTTTCCGCCGCTGGTCCTGTCGGTGCCGCTGCTCGACTGGAGCTGGCTCTCGGGCATGGAGACGGCGCTCTTGGGCGCGCTTTTGGGTCGCAGCTTGCTCGCCGCTTGGCGCGCTATGCACTGCTCCGTTCACCGACGCGCGCGCCGCCAGCTCGTCCTGGGCGGCTGGTTGGCGCTGCTGGTGCTCACCCGTCCCGAGACGGCCGTGCTGGTCTTCGCCCTGGCCGTGGCCGCGGTCTATGCCGCGCTCTCGCTCGGCACGGTCTCGTCGTTGCTGCGCACGCTCGGGCCACCTGGCTTCGCGCTGCTCGCGCAAGCGGGCACCAACCTCGCGCTCACGGGCGAGTGGCAGCCTGCTGGAGCGGTGCGCAAGCTGGTGAGCTCGGCGCCGTACTGGGGCGCCGACGAGCGGGCAACCGAGGTCTTGAAGAACGCCATCGTGCTGCACAACCAGGCCTTCGAGCGCGCCCTCGGCGGCTGGCCGCTCGTCGCGGCGCTGCTCGGGCTGGTGGCCACGGCCATGCTGCTGCGACGCTACCGCTTGCTTGCCGTGCCGCTTCTGTTCGGCAGCGCGGGCGCGATAGCGCTGATCTGCTGGAACGTCACGGCCCGCTACCAGAACTACCGCTATGCCGCGCCATCGCTGGCCATGCTGCTCGTGGCCGGAGCGCTGGGCGCGAGCGCTCTCTGGACCCGCAACGCGCGCTGGCGAGCGCTCGGCATCGCGCTCGGCCTGATCGCCATCGCCGCACCCGCTGGACAGCTACGCCGCCAGATCGACCACTTCGCCCGAGCCAGCGCCAACATCGCCGAGCAGCACGGCGAGGTGGCGCGTCGCCTCGCCGCGCGACCGACCCGTCCGCGCCGCGTCTTTTTGAACGACGCAGGTGCCATCCCGTACCTATCCGGAATCCCCGCCTTGGACGGGCTCGGTCTGGGCGGCTATCGCGGCCTACCTTTTGCTCGGGCCTCGGTCCACGGCGTGCCTGCTGTGGTCGAGCTCGTCGAGCGCCTCCCCCCCGAAAAGCGGCCGGATGTAATGGCGCTCTACCCGGGCTGGTGGCCCGGGCTGGTCGACACCTTCGGACAAGTCAGCTCGCGCGTGCGCATCGCCGACAACGCCATCTGCGGGGCGGACGAAAAGGTCATCTACGACGCGGACTGGTCACCGCTCGGTTCCTCGACCGGGGAGCTACCGCAGGTGCTCGCCGTGCCCGCGGCTGCCGCTCCCGACGAGCCGCCCGAGCGCTCGCACTCGCGCGTGGTCGATCGCCTCGACGTGGCCGATCTGGTCGACGAGCGCGCCCACGGCTACCGCTTTCCTTCGCCGCACGGCGGCTGGGTCATCGGTGCGGCACGGCTGCTCGGCCCGTCGGATGCAGAACGCCGACGGCGCTACGACGCCGGTCGCATCGTTCCGCAGGGTCGCGCCGAGTCCTTCGCCCTGGACCGAAGCGTCCCTGCAGGACCCAGCACCTTGATCCTGCGAACCGACGGCGAGGCTGAAGGCCGGCTGCGCATACAGGTGCTGCGCGCAGGCCGCGCCGTCTCGAGCGCCGTCGTGCCGCTGCCGCAAGCTCCCCAGGGCCATTGGGTCGAGCTCGGGGTGGAGCTTCCCGATGCCGCTGGCGGCGACCGGGTACGCATCGCCGCGGTGCAGTCGGCCTGGCGCAGCTTTCATATCTGGCTGCTGCAGCCTCCGCTCAGCGCCGCGCCCCACGACGGCTGAGCGCCACCGTTTCGGGCCGACTAGATCATGGGCAAGATGCGAGGCTTTGGGCCTAGGGGAAAGGCCCGATCGATGCGAGTGATCTCCTCCTCGTCGAGCTGCCACTGAAGCGCGGCAGCGTTGTCGGCCACGTGCTGGGGATGAGAAGCCTTGGGAACGGTGAACATCCCGTCCCGACTGATGAGAAAACGAAGGGCCACCTGACGCGGCGTAGCACCGTGGGCTTGCGCGA
>CAYTYV010000584.1:0-3758 GCA_964441055.1 uncultured Polyangiaceae bacterium
CCACCCCCCCCCCCCCCCCCCCTGGGGGGCCTGGGGTTTGGCCCCGAGGGGCGACTGGCGAACGGCGCTAGAAATGATAGCTCGCCCCGAGCGCCACCTCGTTCAAGCTGGACGATGCCCGCCCGCCGTTGATCGTCTGGCGGCTTCGGTTTTTAGTGGGCAGCTCGTCCGACACGTCGCCGGAGATCGCGTAGACCCCGCCCTGGCCGCCGTTGTCGATGTCGGCGAACCAGGTGTGCTGGTAGGCTAGCGAGATGTCCACGGGCCCGAGCCGCACGGTGCCGCCGCCGCCCCAGCCCACGCGCTCGGCCACGTGGAAGTCGATGTTCAGATAGGTCGGATCGGCTGCGCTCGACTCGAAGAAGGCGCCCGCGCGAAGCGAGAGCAGGTCGGGGATGACCACGTAGTCGCCGCCCAGGCGCACCCCCACGGTGTCCCGCCAGTGGTGAGGCACGTCGCCGTTGAGCGGGGCGTACGAGGGCGTGCCCTCGATGCGGATGTTGGGCTCGAAGCGCACCTCGATGATGTCGACCGCGCTGTTGTGGGCCCAGCTCAGGTTGAGCTCCACGTCGAAGACATCTTGGCTGAGCGGATCGCGGACCGTGCCCGGCTGCTGCGTGACCCACGTCTGCGACTTGGCGTTGGTCCGCGGATGGCGGTAGCGGAAGCCGAGCCGCGCCTCCATGGGGATGGGCATGCGCACGCGGCCTGCATCGGAGACGTCGGTGATGTTGGCCGGATTGTTGATGGCCTTGTGATCCACCCTGCCTCCGGCCGTGTAGTAGTTGGCTTGAGCGTAGAGATCGAGCGAGGTGCGGACGGCGTCCGACCAGCGGAACCAGCCCGCCATGTCGAAGCGGCGGTGCGGCGCCCACAGCGCGCTCAGCACGAAGCCGGGCACGAAGCCGTCCAGGCCGGTCACCTGGGCGCGGATGTCGGTGCGGAGATAGTTGTCGGTGTAGGGCGGCGGGTCGTGCTGCGAGGTGGCTTCGGTCATGGAGGCCATGTCGATGGAGGCGATGCCCCAAACAAAGCCTGCGCCCACGGACAGATCGGGCGTGATGGCGAAGCTGGCCGACAGGGTGGGGAAGAGCATCAGGTTGTCGGCCTCGAGCATCAGGTAGCGCTGCGGCGAGGGATGCTCGGTCTCGCCGTACTGGTCGGCGTACACGATGGCATCCGGCCACGTGACCGAGCCCGCGGCGTGCGGGCCGAGCACGGCCAGGCCGAGGGCGAAGCGCTCGTGGATGCGAAAGCTGGCGGCCAGGTGGGGATTGGGAAAGGGGGCGATGTCCGCGCACACCTCATCTGGCGGCGCAGCCAGGTTGCCGCCTGGCGAGACCCGCTGGCCGCTCTCGTCCCGCCGGTCGAAGCAGTGCGAGCGCAGCATCAGGTGGACGCCCGCGCCGACCGCGTGGGTCTGGGTCACCAGCGCCGCCGGGTTGTAGTAGGCGGCCAGAGGATCGTCGGCCCGCACCAGCCAGGCGCCGCCTCGGCCGACCTGGATGACGCCGTTTTCTGGAGAGTCGATTCCGCTGTTGGCTTGGGCTGGGGTGGTTATGCCGAGCGCGAGCAGCATGGCGCCGAAAGCCGCGAGACGTCGCATCGATGGTCCTTTCGCAGATTGCCGAGTGGGAGGATGGGCTGCCGTCCTGGGCCAGTTGCCCTAGCGTAGCCGATGTGGGGCGCGGGCGCGGCGCCATCATCGTGCTCGGGGGGCGGTGTTTGGTCTAGCTCTAGGGATAGCACTACCGCTTCCCGCGGCGCGGCGGAAGCGGCGCGCGGCGCCCCCGAGCCGAGAGCCACAGCTTTGGGCAGCGGTGCTATGGTGAACAACCATGTTTCGCTGGGCAAGCACGCGTCAGGTGGGGATCTGGGCGGCCATGGCGGCGTCGGTCGCGATGGGCTGTAGCGACGAGCCCGCCGAGCCCGAGGCCGCTCGGGCGGTGGCCTACTTCGAGCTGTCCGCCGATCTCGGCGATGCCGAGCGCTTCTTCGATTTCCCGTACCCCTCCGACCTGCGCCTAGCCGAGGATGGCACCATCGATCTGCAGGGCTTTCCCAACCCGGCCGATGTGCACCTGATCGACAACCTGCTGCCCGTGGCCCAGGACCGCCCCGGCTTTCCCCAGGTCCCGGTCGCCTACCTGCGCTTTTCGGGACCGCTGGGCCCGCACGAGCCGACACAGGTGATTCCGCCTGGCGCCGATGCGCCCGTGCTGGTGATCGACATCGACGCCGAGTCGCCCGAGCGCGGCCAGGCGATGCCCGCAGTCGCGGTCGTCCTGCCGCCCGACATCTACGTGCCCGATCACCTGCTGGCCGTGGCGCCTCGGCCAGGCTTCGTCCTGGCGCCCCGACGGAGCTACGCCGTGGTTGCCACGACCGCCCTGCGCGACGCCCAAGGACGCCCGACCGAGCCGGCCGAGCCCTTCCGCGTCTTGCGCGCTGGCGGCGTGCCCTCCGGGGCCATGGGCCAGGCGGCAGCGGAGCTGTACGCGCCGCTGTGGCCCGCGCTGGAGATGGCGGGCGTAGCCCCGAGCGCGGTCGTGACGGCCACCGTCTTCACCACCAGCGACGCGCCGCGAGAGCTCAGCGAGCTGTCCGACGCGGTGCGCGAGGAGTTTTCCGTGGACATCGACGACCTGGCGCTGGATCCGGATGACGGGGCCGAGCACGAGCGCTTCTGCGAGCTGCTCGGGCAGATGAGCTTTCCGCGTTTCCAGCAGGGGACGCCGTCATACCCAACCGAGGGGCTCTTCGAGCTCGACGCCGACGGGCTGCCCATCGAGCAAGCCCGCGACAGCGCACCCGTGGTCATCACCCTTCCCAAGCAGCCCATGCCGCCGGGTGGTTACCCGCTGGTCATGTACTTCCACGGCTCGGGCGGGCTCAGCTCGCAGGTCGTCGATCGCGGCCGGGTCACCGTGCCTGGCGGGCAGCCCACCAAGGGCGAGGGGCCCGCGCACGTCTTGGCCGCCCACGGCTTTGCCGCCGTGGGCTCGGCGCATCCGGTCAACCCCGAGCGCGTGCCCGGAGCTGGCGAGATCGAGTACCTCAAGTTCGACAACCTGGCGGCCTTCCGCGACACCTTCCGCCAAGGCGTGATCGAGCAGCGGCTGCTGCTGGATGCCCTGCTCGAGCTGGAGATCGAGCCCGAGCTGCTGGACGGCTGCGACGGCCCGAGCCTGCCAGGGGGCGCGGCCGCCTACCGCTTTGCCTCGCAGCCCGTCCTGGCCATGGGCCAGTCCATGGGGGGCATGTACACCAACATCATCGGCGCGGTGGAGCCTCGCATCGAGGCGGTGGTGCCCACGGGCGCTGGGGGGTTCTGGAGCTACTTCATCCTGGAGACCAGCCTGGTGGGCGGCAAGGAGCTCGTGCCCATCCTGATCGACAGCGCTCCCGAGCTCAGCTTCATGCACCCGGTCATGCACTTGATGCAGACCGCCTGGGAGCCTGCCGAGCCCATGGTGTACATGCCGCGGCTCGGCCGCCGACCCTTGCCAGAGCATCCCGTGAGGCCCGTCTACGAGCCCGTGGCCATCGGCGACTCGTACTTCCCCACGGTGCTGTACGACGCCATCGCCCTGGCCTACGGCCACGAGCAGGCAGGCGAGGTGGTGTGGCCGACCATGCAAGAGGCGCTGGCGCTCGCCGAGCTGGACGGCATCGCCTCCTACCCGGTGAGCGACAACCTGAGCTCGATCGACGGTGTGCCGTACACCGGAGTGGTCGTGCAGTACGAAGGAGATGGG
>CAYTYV010000585.1:0-3754 GCA_964441055.1 uncultured Polyangiaceae bacterium
ACCAGGACGGCAACGGCCGGGTCGACGACCCGAACAGCCCCAACACGGGCGTGGGCCCGCCTTGGGTCGACATGGGGGCCTACGAGTTCCAACCGTAGCCGTGCTCGTGACGCGATTCCTCACTGCCCTTTGGTCAACCAGGGGCGGGTTGTCGGCTCGTCACTTGGTGGACCGCGCTCCACGGCACGACTGCGGCGTCGCTGCGGGTCTGACGCTCCTCGCCTCCATAGACCAGCACCTGGCTCACCTCGGCTACACTCGAGTGCTCGCGCAGCCTGTCGCCAAGCCTGCGAAGCGGCGTGAGGAAGCTGCCGCTCAAGGTGGCGCCCGACTTGGTCTCGAGCAGCGTGACGCGCCCACCCCCGACCTGGATCAGGTCGACCTCGAGCCCGCGCGAGTCTCGGTAGTGGCGCAAGTTCGGCGTCGTGCCCGCGTGGGCGATGGACTTGTAGATCTCCGCGGCAACCCAGCTCTCGAAGACTGCGCCGCGCAGGGGGTGGTGTCGAAGCTCGGCCGGGCTCCTTACCCCGAGCAGCGCGCACTGCAGCCCCGCGTCGACAAAGTGGATCTTCGGCGTCTTGACCACCTGCCGACGGGCGCTCTTGGTCCACGCGGGAAGCCGGAAGCAGATGAAGCTCGCCTCTAGCACGCTCAGCCAGGCGCGCGCGGTGTTGTGGGAGATCCCCGCGTCACCGCCGAGGGCCGAGAGGTTGAGCACCTGGGCGCTGCGCCCCGCGCACAGCCGCACGAAGTCGGTGAAGGCGCCGAGGTCGCCCACGTTGAGCAGCTGCCGCACGTCGCGCTGGACATAGGTGGCCAGGTAGTCGGCAAGCCAGCGGGCGGGCGGCACCTGCCGATCGTGGATGCGCGGATAGGCGCCCGTCCACAGCGTGGTGCAGAGATCGCGCGGAGGGGCGGCAAAGCGCTGGAGCTCGTCCAAGCTGGGCGGCAAGAGATGGAGAACCGCAGTGCGGCCGGCCAGAGTCTGGCTCACGGCTTGGGTCAGTCCGAAGTGCTGCGAGCCCGTGAGGACGAAGCGCCCGTGCTCGGGCCGCTCGTCGACCTCGACCTGCAGGTAGCTCAACAGCTCGGGCGCGTGTTGCACCTCGTCGATGATGGCGCCCTCGTGGTGCTCGGCCAGAAAGCCCCGCGGGTCGGCTCGCGCGTAGTCTCGCGCGTCGAGCAGCTCGAGCGACACGTAGGGCTTGTTCCGAAAAACGGCGCGGCAGAGGGTAGTCTTGCCCGACTGGCGAGGCCCAGTGACCGTCACGATAGGGTAGTGCTGTGACGAATTCTTGAGCGTTGTCGCAAGGTTGCGCCGTATCACCCGTGCACTCTGACACATTGTGTATAATTTGGCAATTGAACTTACAAATTATACAAGAACACGGCAGGAAAGGGGTCAGCGTGCAATCGCCCGGGCACCGATCGATCGCTGCCCGATTGCTCTTGTGCGGCTCCTAGCGACCAGGCCTCGCCGACGGTGAAAAACTGCATCCTGTGGGGCGACACGGCCCCAAACGGACCCGAAATCTACGACGATGGCGCCACGCCCGCCGTGACCTACAGCAACGTCGCGGGCGGCTACACAGGCGACGGCAACATCAACGCCGACCCGCTGTTCGTGGGCGCTCCGAGCGACCTGCACCTCGGCGCGGGCTCGCCTTGCATCGCCGCGGCCAACGGACCCGCGGCGCCCGACTACGACCAGGACGGCAACCCGCGGGTCGACGACCCCAATAGCCCCAACACGGGCGTGGGCCCGCCCTGGGTGGACATGGGCGCCTACGAGCTCCAGCCGTAGCCGTCGTGGCTAGGTGGGCCCTGCTGGCCGAGCGCGAGCACGGGTAGACGGGCCGGCCGGAAGGACGCCTGGTGGTGACGGCCAGGTGGCCAGCAAGCGGAGAATCCGGCTGGATTTCGGGGCCTTCGGGCAGAAAAAAAACCGAGTATTCCCGCGCGGTTGACCCCGTGATAGGCAAGGCAAGTGACGCGCGCGGAGGCGCGGCAGCCGAGCCGTCGGCGTGGAGGCGGGTAGAGCATCGGTTCGAAGGGCAGCAAAGGAGAGGTGATGGTCAAGGAGCACACGTGGATTCTGGTGGCATGTGGGGGTCTGGTCCTGGCGCTGTCCGGTTGCATCGGCGGCTGGGAGGAGCCCGGGCAGCACCGGGACGTGGGCTCCCCCGGAGCAGCGCCGCAGTCGGCGGCGGAGCGCGGCGGCTCGGCCAAGGGCAGCGGTCCGAGCGGCCTGGGCAAGCCCGGTCCCGAGCCGGTCATCCGCAGGCTGGGCCCTGGGGATGTGTGCGTGGGCGTGTTCGGGATCTGCAATGCGGGGCTAAGCTGCGTGGACGGGGTGTGCTGCACCTCGGCGTGCGACGGGGCGTGCGAGCGCTGCGACCAGGAGCTACGGCCCGCCGAGTTTGGCGAAGAGCCCCGCTACAGCGGCAACTGCACGCTCATCGAGGAGTGCAGCGAGTGCGTCCGGTACGTCAATGGCAGGGTCACCGTCTCGGGCGATGGGACGAGCTGGTCGGAGGCCTTCGAGACGGTGCAGGAGGGCATCGACGCGGCCTACGCCGCGGTCCAGGCGGACCCCGAGCTCGATAGCTGCGATGTGTGGGTGGCGCAGGGGACGTACTACATCTACGTGGACTCGCCCGAGAACACGGTCGAGCTCGAGCCAGGCGCGGCGGTCTACGGCGGGTTCGATGGCACCGAGACCGAGCGCACCGAGCGCGACTGGGCGAGCCACGTCACGGTGCTGAGCGGCTACGACGAGGACGGTGGTGAAAACCGCGTCTACCACGTGGTGACGGGCAGCGACGATGCGGTGCTGGACGGGTTCACGGTGACCGGCGGGCAGGCCAATGGGGGGGGCTGGCCCCACGGTGCGGGCGGCGGGATGCTCAACGATGGCAGCTCGCCGACGGTGGCAAACTGCACGTTCAGCGGCAATGAAGCGACCTGGGGCGGCGGGATGTACCATTGGGACAGCTCGCCGACGGTGGCAAACTGCACGTTCAGCGGCAATACCGCGGCCGAGCACGGCGGCGGGATGCGCAACGTTGAGAGCTTGCCGACGGTGACGAGCTGCACGTTCAGCGGCAATGACGCGACCTACGGCGGCGGGATGTCCAACTACTACAGCTCGCCGACGGTGGAAAACAGCATCCTGTGGGGCGACACGGCCCCAAACGGACCCGAAATCTACAACGATGGCGGCACGGCCACCGTGACCTACAGCAACGTCGAGGGCGGCTACGCGGGCGAGGGCAACATCGACGCTGACCCGCTATTCGTCGGCGCTCCTGGCGACCTTCACATCGGTGGACGCTCGCCCTGCATCGACGCGGCTGACGGGTCCGTGGCGCCCGAGCTCGACCAGGAAGGCAACGGCCGGGTCGACGACCCGAACAGCCCCAACACGGGCGTGGGCCCGCCCTGGGCGGACATGGGTGCCTACGAGTACCCGCCACAGCCGCCGTGTACCCGCTACGTCGACGGCACTGTTCCTGTCTCGGGCGATGGGACGAGCTGGGGGACAGCCTTCGAGACGGTGCAGGAGGGCATCGACGCGGCCTACGCGGCCGTGCAGTCCAACCCGTACCTCGTTGGGTGCGACGTGTGGGTGGCCGAGGGGACGTACTATATCTACGACAGCGCCCAGACCGATACCGTACAGCTCTGGCAGGGCGTCAGGGTCTACGGCGGGTTCGATGGCACCGAGACCGCGCTGGACGAGCGGGACTGGCAG
>CAYTYV010000586.1:0-3754 GCA_964441055.1 uncultured Polyangiaceae bacterium
CGGACGCCTCGCCGTACAGCTTCGAGCGGCTGCACGTCTTTCTGTTCAACCTGTGCGTGGGCGGGGCGACCATCCTGTACTACACCGAGGCCGAGCGTCGACCGAGCGGCCGCGTCCTCGGCTACTTCGCCGTGGCCGTGGCCTACGCGCTCAGCGCCTTCGTCGAGGCCTACGCCGTGACGCTGGCCCTGTCGCTGCCGCTGTTCGGCCTGGTGGAGCTAATCCGCATCCGCCGCTTCGGGCTGCTTCCGTGGGACTTGTTCCGTCCCGCCGTGCCCGTGGCCGAAAAATTCCACCAAGCCTCGCTGCTGTGCCTTTCGCTGGGCATCCTGATCGCTTCTGGCGTCATCATCAACGCCGAGTTCCTGCCGCTGGTCAGCGCCGACAAGCTCATCCTGGACGTATTCTTCCTCGGCTACTCCTTCCCGGTCTCGCTCATCACCATGTCGGTGATGTTCTCCTTCATGGAAAAGCCGCCAACCCGGCTGGACCGATGGCTCGACGCCTACGCCTTCTGGGCGGTCAACCTCGGCGTCATCGTTTTCTTCGCCTTCATCATCGCGGGCTGGCTGGCGGCCGAGATCGTCATCTCCAACGTCCTGCTGCTGACGGTCTGCATCATCTTCTACAGCTTCCGCCGCCGCACGCCGCGCCAGCAGCAGATCAACATCCTGAGCTCGGGCATGGCCTTCCTGGTGTGCACGGGCCTTACCGGGGTGCTGTATCTGCTCGGCTACCTCATGCCCCTGGACAAGGAGCACCTGCTGACCTGGCACGCCTTGGTCTCGCTCTACGGCTGGAACCTGAGCGGCCTGCTGGTGCTGCTGCGCGCCCGAAGCTTCCCCATCCGCATGAACGACCGGCTGTTCATCGGCCTGCACTGGCTGACGGCGCTCGTGCTCGCACCCGTGGCCAAGACGGTGGCGGCGCTCGGCTTGGCGGTGGTGGCCGTGGCGGCCTATGCGCTGCTGCTCGGCGTGGCACTGCTCAGTCGGGGCCAGCGCAAGCTCGGGGCGGGGTGAGCGGGAGCGAGAGCGAGGGAGCGGGAGCGGGAGCGAGAGCGCGGGCGAGAGCTCGGGGAACAGATCAAGACATCGCTGACACTTTGGTGTGGTCCCCGTTGACGAGAACTGGACGCATTTCGCTGCTCACGTGGTGACGCTGGGTTGATCGGCTCTGCTGGCGGCCGCCGCCTTTGTCCGCCACTCCGCCAAGCAATCGCTGACCCGGATGGCCGTAACTGCGCGGAAGTACGTTCCACAGCACCCTGGCATGATTGGTGAAAAGGGAAGGGTCGCCGCGGCACGATCTCGCCACCGCCCTTGCGGCCGACCTTGCCATGCCCACCATGAAGCACGAGGCGCTGTTGCTGCTCTTGCGCAATCGGCCCGAGCTGGTCGTTGAGTTGCTCTCCGACGTGCTTGGCGTTGGCCTCCCGCGCCACGACGAGGTGCGCTTCGAGTCTGCCGAGCTCGGCGACATCCAGCCGGCCGAGTATCGCGCCGACCTGGTGGTGGTCCTTGAGCGCAGCGGCAAGCCAGTGCTCGCCGTCGTGGTCGAGGTTCAGCTCCGCCCGGATGCGCAAAAGCGCTACGCATGGCCAGCGTACCTCACCGTGCTGCGCTCGCGCCTACGCGCGCCAACCCATCTGCTGGTGATTGCGCCCAGCCGCTCGGTGGCTCGCTGGTGCGCCCAGCCCATCGCGCTCGGCCACCAGAGCTTTGTGCTCGAGCCGCTGGTGCTGAGCCCGGATGGCGTTCCCGTGGTGGTGGAGCTTGAGCAGGCTCGGCGTGCGCCCGAGCTCGCCGTCCTCTCGGCCATGGCCCACGGCCAGGGCGAGCACGCTCTGCCGGTCGCCTCGGCTGCGCTCGCTGCTGCGAGCGGGCTCGACGCCGATCGGGCGCGCTTCTATACTGATCTGGTGTTGACGTGGCTCGGCAAGGCCGCGCGCCGTGCCTTGGAGGAGATGATGGAAATCGGTGACTACCAGTACCAGAGCGCTTTCGCCCGACGGTACGTCGCCAAGGGGCGCGCCGAGGGTGAGGCCAAAGGGCGAGCCCAATCCGTGCTGACAGTGCTCCGCGCGCGCAAGCTCGACGTGGCGCCCGAGGCAGAGCAGCGCATCGTCGCCTGCACGGATCTCGCCGAGCTCGATGAGTGGGCCCGCCGAGCCGTAACCGTGCGGTCCGTTGACGAGCTGTTCGACTGACGAACAAGGAGATACGCCGCGTCGCGCGAGGCCGCCTCCCGCTTGGCCACCTCAGTGCCCGCCTACCAGCCGAACCAACGTGCCGAGCACGTGGTCGAAGCGCTGCCGCAGCTCCACCCACGACAGCGGCGGTTCACTCGCTCCCTCGCCCGCTCCCGCTTGCCCGCTCCCGCTCGCGCTCGCCCGCCGCTATCCTCTGGACGCGCCCGCGGCCTGGCGTCTATCTACCGGGTAGCGCTACCGCCACGCGCCGCGGCAGGGCCGCTCGGCGAAACGCGCAGCGCCAGCCCCCTCAGGAGAACACAGCCATGGCCGACACTTTGCTGGTCGCGAACGGAACGGTCCTGACCCTGGGCCCGCAGGCTCGGGTCATCCCGGACGGCGGGGTGCTCGTCGAGGGAGACACCATCGCGAAGGTCGGCTCGGCCGATGCCCTGCGCCCCCAAGCGACGGAGGTAATCGACGCTCGCGGCGGGCTCATCATGCCCGGGCTCATCTGCGCGCATCATCACCTCTACAGCACCTTCGCCTGTGGCCTGGGCTTCGAGCCGCCCGAAAACTTCGTCCAGGTGCTGGAAAAGCTCTGGTGGAAGCTGGACCGCGCGCTCGACCTCGAGGACGTCTATCTGAGCGCCCTCATCCCGCTCGCGCGCTGCATCCGCTCGGGCACCACCACCATCATCGACCACCACGCCAGCCCTTCAGCCATCCGGGGAAGCCTCGGCCGCATCGGCGATGCCGTGACCGAGGCCGGGCTGCGCGCCTCGCTCTGCTACGAGGTGACCGACCGCAACGGCCCCGACGGCGCCCAGGCCGGCCTGGCCGAAAACCGCGCCTGGCTGGAGCGCTGCCAGGACGCGGGCCAAACGCTTCACGGCATGGTGGGGCTGCACGCCGCCATGACGGTGGGGCCGGAAACGCTGGCCGCAGCCGTGGCGCTGGCGCGCGACTTCGACACGGGCTTGCACATCCACGTGGCCGAGGACCAGGCCGACCAGGACCACTCGCTCGAGCGCTACCAAAAGCGCGTGCTCGAGCGCCTCTACGACGCCGAGGGGCTGGGGCCCAAATCGATCGCCGTCCACTGCGTGCACGTCGACGAACGAGAGCTCGAGCTACTGCGCGAGACCGACACCGTCGTGGTGCACAACCCGCAGTCCAACATGAACAACGCGGTGGGCTGGGCCGACGTGCCCGCCATGCTCGCCCAGGGCATCCGGGTGTGCTTGGGCACCGACGGCATGACCTCCAACATGCTCGAAGAGGCGCGCGCCTCGCTGTTCATCCGCCACCACGTAGCCCGCGATCCGGCCGCTGGCTTCGGCGACACCGTCGGGATGCTGTTCGACCAAAACGCCCGAGTGGCATCGGCGCTGTTCGGTCGTCAGCTCGGTGTGCTCGAGCCGGGCGCGGCCGCGGATCTGGTGGTGGTCGACCACATCCCCTTTACGCCCATCACGGCCGACAACGCCTTCGGTCACCTGCTGTTCGGCGCCGCGGCCGAGCAGGTGCGGACCACCATCGCCGCGGGCCGAGTGCTCATGC
>CAYTYV010000587.1:0-3745 GCA_964441055.1 uncultured Polyangiaceae bacterium
CGGTGCGAAGCTGCGTGTTCAACGGCAACGATGCGACCTTCGGCGGCGGGATGTGCAACTACGTCAACAGCTCGCCGTCGGTGACGAACTGCACCTTCACCGACAACTCCGCCGACGGAGGCGCCGGGATGTACAACTACATCAACGCCGCACCGACGGTGACGAGCTGCACCTTCTCGGGCAACTCGGCGACCAACAACGGCGGCGGGATGGGCAACTACACAAGCTCGCCCACGGTGACGAACTGCACCTTCTCCGGAAACTCCGCGGCCGCGGGCGGCGGGATGCGCAACGACGACAGCTCGCCCACGGTAGTGAACTGCATTCTGTGGGGAGAGACCGGCGGCGCGATCGACAACTACGGCGGCGGCTCGCCCATCGTCACCTACAGCGACGTCCAGGGCGGCTACCCCGGCGTCGGCAACATCAACGCCGACCCCCTGCTGGTAGACGCGATCGTCGCGGGCCTACACCTCGACGTCGGCTCGCCCTGCATCGACGCGGCCAACGGCGAGCAAGCACCCGAATTCGACCTGGAGGGCAACGCGCGCGTGGACGACCCGAACAGCCCCAACACGGGCCTGGGCCCACCCTGGGCCGACATGGGCGCCTACGAGCACCAGCCATCCGGCTGACGGGCCCGCCCGGGCGACCTCGCTTGCCCTTTTCCGCTCGGCTAAGGCAGCCTACGGTGTAAGCTGCAACGAGCCTAAAGGGCGAGCTGGTGATGAAAGCGTGCCCCAAGTGCGGTACCGCCTGTCCGGGCGATGCGACGTTCTGCATCCATTGCGGCGTGACCCTCGGCGCTGTTGCGCAAGCCGACACGCTCATGGAGGCGCCGCAGAACGCCCAGCCGGCCGGACCGGGGCCTGCTCAGGGGCACCAAGCTGAGCCCGGCCCGGGCGTGCCCGCTACCCGACCGGACGCGCCCCCTGGGGTCGATCTACTGCCTGGCGACACTGGACGCCGCGCCGAGCAGGCCGGCCAGCAGTTCGTCGAGGCGGTCCACCTCGAGGTGGGCACGGGCACGGTGATCGATGGCAAGTACACCATCGAGAGCGTGCTGGGCGAGGGAGGGATGGGCGTCGTCTACCTCGCCCGCGAGCGGCATACTGGCATCCAGGTGGTGCTCAAGGCGGTTCGCTCGGACATCGCCCATCGCCGCGAGGTGCGCGAGCGCACGCTGGCCGAGGGGCGGGCCTTGGCGCACATCGATCATCCCAACGTGGTGCAGCTCAAGGCCGTGGTGGTCGAGGACCAAGAGCTGTGGCTGGTCATGCAGTACATCGAGGGCGAGAGCCTGGAGGACGCCGTCGGGCGCAGCATGCGGCTCGGCAGCCCCATACCGCCCGCCGAGGTGCTGCACATCTTTCGCCAGATCATCGCGGGGGTAGCTGCCGCTCATCGAGAGGGGCTGATCCATCGCGATCTCAAGCCGGCCAACATCCTGATCCGAGCCAAGGACGGCTGCATCAAGGTCACCGACTTCGGCATCGCCAAGGTCGAAGAGGACGCCGTGGCCGGACGGGGCAAGACCGTCGGGTTCTTGGGCTCTCCCGCGTACACCTCGCCCGAGCAGGTGCGCGGCCAAAAGGACCTGGACCGACGGGTAGACATCTACGCTTTGGGCATCCTCCTGTACGAGATGCTCATGGGCGAGACCCCGTTCGAGGGCCAGACGGTCTTCGAGACGCTGGGCATGCACCTGAAAAACCCGATCCCGCGTGTCTCCGAAAAGCGCGACATCCCCCCAGCTCTGGACGACATCATCCAGAAGGCCTGCTCCAAGGACCGCGAGGAGCGCTACGGCGACTGCGACGAGCTGCTCGCGGCCATCGACGCGGTAACGGCGCCACCACTTCCCGCCGTGGCCGAGCCCGCGCCCGCTCCTGCGCCCGTCGCCGCTGAGCCCGCACAGGCCTCGCTCGTCGAACCGCCGAAGTCCAAGCTGGGCACGCTGACCAGCCAGGCCGCCGCCCTGCCAGTGGACGAGCCCAAGGGAGGCGCGGGCTGGAAGGTGACGGTGGTCGTGGTCGTGGGGCTGGTCGTCGGGGCGGGCGTGGCCATCGGCTCTGGCGCGATCGAGCTACCGTGGGCGGGTCCGGCTGCGTCGGCGACCACCACCGGGGCGACGGCAGCGACCGCCACGGCCACGGCCACGGCGTCGGCCACGGTCACGGCCACGGCGTCGGCTACCGACAGTGCCAGCGCTCGGTCGCCCCTTGCGGCGCTCGAGGGCCGATGGCGGTCGGTCGAGAGCGGCAGCGTGCTGGAAGCGGTGCCGAGCTTCGAGGCGCTCGAGTTTCGCGTGGTGCGCCCCGAGCAGTTTCGCCCGCAGGACTACCGCGCTGACGAGGTCCGCTTCGTGCTGCACCCGCTGCCCGGTCAGAGCCGCACCTTCGCGGTGGAGGATCGCATCCGACCCAAGCCGCCCGCGGGCTACAGCTTCGAGTCTGCCCAGGCTCGCACCACCTGCAAGGCGGTCTGGCGAGAGGCGGCTGGCAAGCCGCTGCGAGCCCATCTCGAGGGCGAGCGGCTGAGCGTGGACTTCGCCAAGATCGAGCCCACCAATGAAAACTTCGACGTCCTCGAACCGAGCCGCACCGTGCTCGGCTGCCGCGGCCTGGAGAAGCTTCCGGCCCAGCGCCTACCCGTGGTGCTCGAGCGAAGCTCGGACCGCGGCCGTCCGTAACGCCAGCTCGCACGCCTCGGGGGGCAACTAGGCCGGCCGAGCGTCGATGAATATAGAAAGCGGTCGTCCCCCGGGACCGGGCTCACGGCCGGTCCGAAGAGGGAGGGTGGGTGCGCCGTCAGCGCGCGCCGATCGGCCGCAGTACAAACCGAACCCAACGACGATGGGAGGAAAGCAACATGCAAGAGCATGCCCCCAGCCGCACGCGCCTCAGACGCAGGGGCCGCGGCAAGGATCCACACCTGGAGGAGCAGCTGGTGCGCTGCGGCCTGCCGCTGGTCGAATCGGTTGCGCACCGCTTCTGGCAGCGGCTGGGCGGCAAGTTCGACCGCGACGAGCTGGGCTCGCTGGGGCGGGCGGCCTTGGTGCTCATCGTTCGCGACTACGACCCCGACATCGCCCCCTTCGTCCCCTACGCTGCCCCGCGCATCCGCTGGGCCATGGTGGATGCCGTGCGTCGCGACACGCACGGACGATCCTGGGCGAGCCGCCTGGGCCGAGGGCACGGAGCTTCGGACCGCGACAGCTCGCGGCGGCGGCATCACGCGCGGACCGCGCATCGTCGGGCCGGAGGCCAGGGCCTTGCCGAGCCGAGCTCGCGCTCGAACGCCCCGCAGTGCGCGCTGGTGTGCGCGGCGGGCGCCCTGACGGCCGTCCCGGACGGCCTGGACAGCCCTGAGGCATTGCTGATTCGCAAGGCCGAGGCCGCGCATCTGAGATCGGTCGTGGCCAAGCTGCCCGAGCGCGAGCGGGCGATCGTCCAAGCCCACTACTACCGCGGCCACGCCATCGACCACATCGCCTCGAGCATGGGCATCAGCCGAAGCTGGGCCAGCCGTCTGCACACCCGCGCCATCGGCCGACTGCGCCGCTCGCTTCTGGCGGCGGGGCGCCCTCGCCACGGCCCTGCTGGCGGCGCGCGCCGCGCTCGACCTAGGCGAACCGCAGCAGAGCTGGCGGCATGACCACGGTCTAGAAACCGGTCCGCTCCAGAGACTCCTGCGGGGGTTTGGGGGCAGAGGGAGGAGCGCAGCGACGACCGGAGCCCCCATC
>CAYTYV010000588.1:0-3740 GCA_964441055.1 uncultured Polyangiaceae bacterium
CCCGACGTCCCGCTGCAGGCGGGCGACTCCATCCACATCCCCGAGCGCGTTTTCTAGTCGACGGTGTAGTGAACCGCCGCCATCAGGCGGAACAGCGGCGTGGTCACGGCCGGCTCGGGGCCCGTGGGGATGGGGCCGCCGCCGCCGAGGGAGGTGGCCAGGCGTCCGTCCGCCAACCCGGCGCTGCGGACCGACAGCAGCCACTCGGCCGGAATGAGATGGGTAGCTCGGTCGTCTTCGGCGGACGTGGCGCGGTCTGTCCCTTCGGCAGCGCCTTGCGGGTCGACGGTGAACAGGGCGATGGCCTCCAGGGCCGCGCTGAGCCACGCGTCGTCCAGGATGTCGACGCTGGCGCCCAGGGCAGCTAGCACCTGGGTGCCAATGCGGGCATCGGCGAGCTGGCTGGCAGTGCGGATGCGGCCGCCCGCCTCGGCGCTCCAGCAGAAGCGGTCCAGGCGCTGCTCCAAGCTGAGGCTGGGGGAGAACACCGTCGACCGGGCCGAGACGAAGGCGTCATCGTCGCCTGTGGGCAGCGACAGCTCCAGGCGACCGGCCAGGGCCGTGCCGTCCTCGTCGTGCTCGCGCGACAGCAGCGCGAGCACGGGACCGAAGCGCACATCGCCCACCGCGGCGCGCGGCAGCCGCTCGTCGGTGCCCAGCACGTCGGCGGTGCCCGCGCCCTCCTGGTAGAGCACGGTCGGCAGCGCGAGGTTGATCTCGAGCCGCTCGGTCAGCCCCACGGCGCCAAGGAAGCTGGCCGAAAAGACGTGGTCGACGGCGTGGATGGCGATGCCAGCCGGATCGGGCGAGGCCATGCGCAGCCCGATGGGCCGCGACAAGTAGCCCAGCGTCAGGCCCACGTCCACGGCGCCTGGCTCGAGCGTGTGGGCGGGGCTGAGCGAGAACCAACGCGTTTGACCAGCATGCGGCCAAACGTTGTCGGCGACGACGCAGGTCGATAGATCGCTCGGGGGCCTGCATGCCTTCCGCTGGCCGTGGGCCCGGGCGGCTGTGCCGAGCGCCACGGCGACGACGAGGGCGCCCACGGCTCGTCTGCGTAGGACAGGCAGCATGGCCAGACCATACGAAGTTCGCGGCCGGCCGGCCAGCTCGGGCGAAAGGACCGCGGTAGAGGGCCTGTCAGGCGCCGCGCATTTGGGAAGCAATCTCGCGCACGCAAAACTACGCTCTCGGCCCGAGAGGCCGATGATAGACCGCGAGCATCCGCTACTACTCGGCTCGGCGTCACCCCGACGCCGCGAGCTGCTCGGTCGCCTGGGCCTGCCCGTGGTGGTCCAGGCGGTGGCTGCAGACGAGACCGTCCAGCCGGGCGAACGCTGCGAGAGCTATCTAGAGCGCGTTGTGGCCGCCAAGCTTTGCGCGCTGGCGGCCGAGGTGGAGCCGGGGCAGTACGGCGGCGTGCTGGTGGCCGACACCATCGTGGTGCACGCCGAGCGCATCCTGGGAAAGCCCCGCGATGCCGAGCAGGCTCGATCGATGATCCGGCGGCTTTCGGGGGGCTGGCATCGAGTCTTGACCCGCTTTGCCATTGCCGCCGGAGGCGCGCCTGCCAAGGCGCTGGTCGCGCAGACGGTGGACACCCGCGTGCGCTTTCGAGACCTGTCCGAAGACGAGATCGGGCGCTACGTGGCCACGGAAGAGGGCCGCGACAAGGCGGGAGCGTACGCCATTCAGGGCATCGGCGCCTTCGCGGTCGAGGGCGTCGAGGGCTCGTGCAGCAACGTGGTGGGCCTACCGATTTGTGAGGTCATCATCGGCCTGCGGGCGGCGGGTCTGCTGGGCGCGTTTCCCGTGGCTGGCGGCCAGACCGGCGCCTTGAGGGCCTGATGGGCGGAGCCCGCCTTCGCTCCCTGTGGTCGGGCAAGGCCCGGCCGAGCCGCGAGCTTCGCCGCGACGGTCTCGTGGTCTTGGCGCTCGCCCTGGTCGCCCGGCTGGCGGTCGTCGGCTGGGCTTGGGGGCGGATCCCGCCAGCGGCAGACGGACAGTTCTACCACCGGCTGGCCGTCCGTCTGGCCGAGGGGCAGGGCTACAGCTGGCTGTGGCCGGACGGAGCGGTCACGGCGGCGGCGCACTACCCGGTAGGCTACCCCGCGGCCCTGGGAGCGCTGTACGCGCTCGTGGGGCCTGCGCCCGAGGCGGCCATGGTGCTCAACGCGCTGGTGGGCGCGCTGGGCTGTTGGGCGACGCATCGATTGCTGGTGGGCTTTCGCTCGCGCTCGGTCGCGCTTGGGGGCGGGCTGCTGGCGGCCTTCCATCCCGGGCTGGTGGCTTACAGCCCAGCGCTCATGACCGAGGGCGTCACGGCGTCGCTGCTCGTCCTGGCCGCCTGGGCGGCGACGGCGCTTCGCCGGGCGCGTCGCCGAAGCCGGGTGGCGCTCGCCATCGCGGGGCTAGGTGGCCTGCTCGGCGCCGCGACGCTGGTGCGGCCTCCCTGTCTGCTCATGGCGCCCGCGCTGGGGGCGCTGGGCGCCCGAGCGCGTCTGCGTCGCGCCGTCTTGCTGGCCATCGCCGTGACCTGCGCTGCGCTACTCGCCTGCCTGCCGTGGACCCTGCGCAACTGTCAGCAGATGGGTCGCTGCGCCCTGGTGAGCGTCAATGCTGGCTGGAACCTGTACATCGGGACGGACGCCGAGGCGCGCGGCAGCTGGGCCCCGCTGCGCGTTCCACCCTCCTGCCGAGAGGTGTTCGACGAAGCCGACAAGGATCGGTGCTTCGAGCGCGCTGCCTGGGCGCGGATCCGCGCCGAGCCGCTTGAGTGGGCCGCGCTCATCCCCGACAAGCTGGCCGCCACCTTCGACTACTGCGGCGCGCCCGGATGGTACCTGCACGAGGCCGCGCCCCGTCAGTTCACGGCCGAGCACAAGCTTGCCCTAGGGGCCGCAGAGACGGGCTACGAGCGGGTGGTGCTGCTGTTGGCGCTGCTCGGGCTGTGGCCTCGCGGCGGCGCTCGCGGGCCTGTCTCGGCGCCGCCTGGCCATCGCATCCGTCGCCTGCTGGGCGCCTTTTTTGTGGTCGTGGGCGCGCTGAGCGCGCTCGGGCTGCACGCCTGGCTGGGCTACCTGGCCCTGCTGCTGGCGCTCGGGCTGCGTCGCCCTTCGCTCGGGCGCGCGCCGCTGGTCTACGGCGCCTGCTTTTCCGCCGTGCTGACCACCGTGCTGGTCCACGCGGTGTTCTTTGGTGCTGGGCGGTACTCGCTGGTGGTTTTTCCGCTGCTGTGCGCCATGGCATCGCTCGGCCTGGCGCGGCTCTGGGGAGGCCTGCGACGGCGTTTGGATCGGGCGCGGATTTTCCAGACGCGTTCCGATCGGGGTGTTACAATAGGGAAGCCGATAACGGGCAGTGGGCTGATGGCGGGCAGCGGACGACGACTTTTGTGCTTGGGGTTGACGATTGCCGCAGCGCTGCCTGCGTGTGGCGAGACCGGTGCTGACGTCGACGCTGGCGCTGGCGCGTCCAACGGTACGCCCACCTCCGTGGAGACCACCAGCAGTAGCAGCAGCAGCAGCTCGACCGGCACTAGCTCGGGCACGCCCAGCGGGGTCGGCGCGGCCAGCACCACGACCACCAGCTCGGGCTCGGAGGGCGGAACCGGCCCTGGCGAGCTGTGCCTGGGCACCATCGAGGACGACGGGAGCTCGACCGCGGCGTCGCCGTCGGCTGGCGAGGAGAGCAACGATCACAACTGCCGCTTCTGGGCGATCATCTCCCGGAACACCCCC
>CAYTYV010000589.1:0-3739 GCA_964441055.1 uncultured Polyangiaceae bacterium
CGCGAAGGCCCTACGTGACAAACTCTTCGACAAGTTCCCGACCCCTATGTCACTACCGCGCGCCCACTTGGTGGTCGAGGGAGCCTCTGGCGCCACGCGGGTGGTGGCAAACGATGTGCAATGCGCTACATTGGCTCTTCGGCGGCGCTGGTCACAGTGGCGGCCGCTACATCACAGTTCACGATCCTGAAAATGCGGCGAAAGTGGTCTCATCGAAGTGACGACCGGGGAGGGGGCCCCGCCGCAGGCGGGGGAGGGGCGAAGCCCCTCCACGTCAACACAGTTTTCGTCGGGCTCGGCCTGTTGCTGACGACCGGCTTCATCGCCTCGTGCCGCCTTGGCTCGGGGCCGGGCGAGGGCACTTCGGACGCGGGCGTGGGCGGCTGTCCATCGGGGCCGGTCGCTCTGTTTTCCCTGCGCGTGACGGCGGCCGATGGACAGGCCCTCCCCTGCGACACGACGCTGAAGGTGAGCTGGAGCGCCGAAGACTATCCGCCCTTCGTGCTTTGCGACCCGTCGTCGGTGGGAGACGGAGACAACGTCGTGTGCGAGGTCGACTGGGACGCGGCTTTGCCGCTCGAGCTCGACGAGCTGCGGTGCGAGCTGTGGACGGGGGGGACGACGGACATCGAGCTGTCGGCGCCCGGCTACGTCACCGACGAGCGGACTTTGATGCCCGCCGAACGCGAAGGATGCGAGGGCTACGTGCCCTCCACCGCCCACGTCGAGCTGCAGCCCGACGTGGACGCGGGCCAGTGACGCCAAGAAAAAAGGCCGGCTTCGCGTAGTGCGGAAGCCGGCCCTTGGTTGGCCGCTGAAGCGGGCTGTAGCGCTAGTAGTCCATGCCGCCCGCGCCCGCTGCGGCTGCGCCGTCGCCCTCGTCCTTGGGCGCCTCGGCGACCATGGCCTCGGTGGTCAGCATCAGCCCCGCCACGCTGGCGGCGTTCTGCAGGGCGGTGCGGACGACCTTGAGCGGATCGATGACGCCCATCTCCGTTAGGGCGCCATAGGTGCCGCTGGCCGCGTTCAACCCGAAGTCGCCTTTGCCCTCGCGTACCCTCTGCACGACGATGGACCCCTCTTCGCCCGCGTTGCCCGCGATCTGGCGAAGCGGCTCCTCGAGCGCGCGCTGGACGATGTTGACGCCGACGCGCTGCTCGTCGGTCACCTCCAGCCTCTTGAGGGCCTGCTGTGCGCGCAGGAAGGGCACGCCGCCGCCAGCCACGATGCCCTCTTCCACCGCCGCGCGGGTGGCGTGCAGGGCGTCCTCCACCCGGGCCTTCTTCTCCTTCATCTCGGTCTCGGTGGCAGCGCCCACCTTGATGACGGCCACGCCGCCGACCAGCTTGGCCAGCCGCTCCTGCAGCTTCTCGCGGTCGTAGTCGCTGGTGGTGTTCTCGACCTGGGCGCGGATCTCGCTCTGGCGCGCCTGGATCTTCGCCTTCTTGCCCGCGCCGTCGACGATGGTGGTGTTGTCCTTGTCGACGAGGATGGTCTTGGCCTTGCCGAGGTCGGAGATGGTCACGTTCTCGAGCTTGAGGCCCAGCTCCTCGCTGATCACCTGACCGTCCGTCAGGACGGCGATATCTTTCAGCATTTCCTTTCGCCTATCGCCGAATCCCGGAGCCTTGACGGCCACGCAGTGCAGCGTGCCGCGCAGCTTGTTGACCACCAGGGTGGCCAAGGCCTCACCCTCGACGTCCTCGGCGATGATCA
Organism: uncultured Polyangiaceae bacterium; assembly: GCA_964441055.1. Taxonomy (GTDB): domain Bacteria; phylum Myxococcota_A; class Polyangia; order Polyangiales; family Polyangiaceae; genus JACQWT01. The sequence goes on from CAYTYV010000589.1 coordinate 1,717, forward strand.
GGAGCTGCTTCTGGCTCTTGGCGATGGCCTCGAGCACGGGCAGCAGGTCCTTCATGTTGGTCACCTTCTTCTCACTGATGAGGATGAAGGCGTCCTTGAGCTCGCTCTTCATGTTCTCCGCATCGGTGACGAAGTACGGCGAGAGGTAACCGCGATCGAACTGCATGCCCTCGACCACGTCTAGCGTGGTCTCGGCGCTCTTGTTCTCCTCGACGGTGATGACGCCCTCTTTGCCGACCTTCTCCATGGAGTCGGCCAGAAGGCTGCCGATCTCGGCGTCGCCGTTGGCGCTGATGGTGCCGACGTGGGCGATTTCCTGAGCGTCCTTGGTGGCTTTGCTCTGCTTCTTGAGGTTCTGCACCACGGCCTCGACAGCCCGGTCGATGCCGCGCTTTAGCTCCATCGGGTTGTGGCCCGCCGCCACCAGCTTGGAGCCCTCGCGGATGATGGCCTGCGCGAGCACGGTGGCCGTGGTGGTGCCGTCGCCCGCCACATCGCTGGTCTTGGAGGCGACCTCGCGGACCATCTGGGCGCCCATGTTCTCGAAGCGGTTCTCGAGCTCGATCTCCTTGGCGACGGTCACGCCGTCCTTGGTCACCGTGGGAGAGCCGAAGCTCTTCTCGATCACCACGTTGCGCCCCTTGGGACCCAGCGTGACCTTCACGGCCTCGGCCAGGGCGTTGACGCCCGTCAAAATGGAGTTGCGTGCGGATTCGTGGAAGATGATGTCCTTGGCAGTCATGGCTTGTTCTCCTCGCCGACGGCGTTCACTTCTCGATGACGCCGAGGATGTCGTCCTCGCGCAGGATCAGGTGCTCCTCGCCCTCGAGCTTGACCTCGGTGCCCGAGTACTTGCCGAACAGCACGCGGTCGCCCTTTTTCAGCTCGAGCTTGCGGACGGAGCCGTCCTCGAGAATCTTTCCGTTGCCCGCGGCCAAAACCGTGCCCTCGATCGGTTTTTCCTTAGCCGTATCGGGAATGTACAATCCGCCTTTGGTCTTTTGCTCTTCGTCGATGCGCTTGACGATTACCCGGTCGTGTAGCGGTCGGATCTTCATGGTTCCCTCCGAGACGGGGCGGGTCTGGCCCCGGCCCGCGCATGTGGGACAGGCAGCTACATGCGCGGCTTTGTCGTTCTCTTTCGTTGATATGGCCTGTTGGCACTCGCCGTTGCCGAGTGCCAACAGCGGCCGGAACTTAACTACGGCCTGCACCGTGTCAAGAGCGCGAGTGGGTGAGAAGCGGCGCGTCTAGGTCGAGCCCAGCGACGGAAGGCTTGACCGGCCGTCAGGGCCGTATTCTCATCGGGTCATGGCGGAGCAAGGCGTGACCAACCTCAGGGTGCTCGTTGCCGACGACGAGCCAAGAGTGCGTGCGCTGGTGGCAGACTCGCTGCGCGGCATGGGCTGCACGGTGGTGGAAGCCGTCGATGGCGACGAGGCGTGGCAAAAGGCGCAGACCCATCGTCTGGACATCGTGGTGCTCGACGTGATGATGCCGGGCATGAGCGGTTGGGAGGTGTGCAGGCGCATCAAGACGGCGGCGCAAGCGGCGCACGCGCAAGGTCCAGGGCCCAAGGTGCTGATGCTGACCGGTATCGGCGAGCACCTGAACGAGATGACCTCGCCGCTGTTCGCCGCCGACGACTGGATCGACAAGCCCTTTGACCTGCGGGTCTTGGTCGCCAAGGTCGGCGAGCTCGGAGGCGCTGACGCTCCGCCAGACTCGATCGATAGGCTGGCTGCGCCGCTCGAGGTCGAGACACCGAGCGAGCCCGTGGCGCGGATGCTGCAGTCCGAGGCGGCCGCTGCTCCGCCGCCACGGTCCGCCGTGCTGCCCACCGTTCAGCGGTTCGAGCCTGACGAGCCCGAGCCTGCAGTGGCCGAGCTTCAAGCGGTGACGCCCCCCCCCAGCCCCGAGCCGTCTTTTTCGCAGGGGGGGCCTTCCCACGATGTCGACGTGACACCTATCGAGCGGACGGCGAAGAAGAAGGTGGCCAAAAAGAAGGTGGCCAAGAAGAAGG
>CAYTYV010000590.1:0-3731 GCA_964441055.1 uncultured Polyangiaceae bacterium
CATCTCGCGATGTGCAACCACGGAGAAGGCCATGAAAGCACTGAATTGGAAGGTCCTGGGAAGCCTCGCTGCCGCCACGTTGCTCGCCGCTTGCGTATCCGACGCGGGCTCTCAAACCAGTCCGCTCGACTCGGAGAGCTGCCCGGTTGGCCCTCGCGGGTGCATCAGCTGCGTGCAGCTCATCTACGAGCTCAACGACGTGTGCGACGAGGCCGACCTGTGCTCGGAGTCGATGGATCTGCACGTCACGTGCACCGACTGCATGTGCGACCGCTGCGGCGAAGCCTGTGCCGAGCGCTGCGGGGACCAGCGCGTGGACCCATCGCAAGCCTGTGCCGACTGCATGCTCGATCATTGCACCGACGAAGTGCAGGCGTGCGTGAGCGACCTGCCCCGGTGACCACGCGGGCGTGGCAGGCCTCGAGGGCGGGGCGTCGGACGGTCGTGCCAGGTCGGCCGAGACGCGTTACAGTGCTCGGCGGGACTAGCGCGCGAGGGGCATGACCAAGCATCGCAAGCCGGAGGAGTGGATTTCGGACATCCTCGAGGCGGCGGCCGACCAGATCGACGCGCGGGGCTACGCCAATCTGACCATGGATGGCGTGGCCGAGCGGGCTGGCGTGAGCAAGGGCGGCCTCTACCGGTTCTTCGCCAGCAAGAAGGACCTCGCCGTGGCCGTGCTGCGCCACGTCTATTCGAACAGCATCGATTTCGACGTGGCCGACGTCGTGGCTCGGGGGTTGGCGCCCGAGGAGACGCTGTCGCGCGTGTTGATCGTGGATGTCATGCAAGACGAACGGGCTACTCGCGACAAGCGCGTGTGGCTTCAGCTGCTGCCGCAGGCGCTGTGGGATCCCACGTTCGCCGAAGCCAATCGAGAGCTATCGCTGGACTACGAGCGGAAGGTCTCGGAGCTCGTCGCAAAGTTGCACGAGCGCGAGGGCATCGACATGGACGTAGAGGCGCGAGCCACCATCGCGCAGCTCGTGCACATCGGCTTGCTTTTGCGAGACGGTGCTGCCGTTCAGGGGGCGCTAGGCCGCACAGAAGAAGCGGCCGAGATGGGCAAGGCCTTCATCCACCTCGCCACGAGCCAGGTGCTGAGCCCGGGGTCTAGACCGGAGTAGGGCTGGGGGCTCGGCTCGCCCTTGCTGCGGCAGGCGCATGGACTATCATGAGTACTCCCCGCGGGAGATCATGAGCGCTGGCCTGTTTTCTACCGAGCTGCCGCGGCGACGAGCCGTGGGGGCGGCCTGGGCGTGCGCTCTGGCCTTTGCTCTCGCGGCGAGCACGGGCTGGGGAGCCGAACGTGCGCCAGCCGATTCAGGAGCGGAGCCGCCGCGCTCGGACGGGGGGCCGAGCGCCGAAGCAGCCTCGGAAGCCAAGGCGGCCGGAGAAAAAGAGCCCGACGCCGCCCCAGCGCCCGATCCAGATCCGGGCGCCGAGCCGACCGAGGCTCCCGAGCCCGAGCCCCGCCCGGCGGCACGCCCGAAGGTCCGTGCGAGGCGGGGCGTCGTTCGGCCCCCCGCTCCCATGCGGAAGGCGCCCTATCCGGAAGCGGCCGAGAGCGAGCCGTCCGAGCCCGCTGTCGCCGCGGACACGGCGCCAGCGCCTGCCGCGACTGCCGACCAGTCGAGCACGCGCGGCGCGGGTGCATCCGAAGCTGGCGGCGGACCCTTGGATCAACGCACCGTCGGCTACGTCGTGGGCGGCGCGGGCCTGGCCATGCTGGTGGTGGGCTCGGCCGCGGGCATCGCCGCCCTGGACCTGCTCAGCACCAACCAAGAGCACTGCTCGGAGGCTCGGCAGACCTGCGACCAGCAGGGCCGAGATGCCGCGGAAGCAGGCCGAATGCTGGGCGCGCTGACCACCGTGGGCTGGATCGCGGGCATCGCGGGTGTGACCGGGGGGGCCTACCTGGTGCTGAGCAGCCCCGACGACGAAGACGAGCCGTCCCGCACGGCGCTCGTCAGCCAGCTCGGCCCAGCCGGGGCCGCGTTCGGCATTGCGCACCGCTGGTAGACGTCATGGCCTCGACGAAGAACCCGAGCAAGAACCCGCGCAGAGCTCGCCGCCGACGCGCGCCTGCGGCAATAGCGATCGGCCTGCTGCTGGTCGGCTGCGGCGCCGCGCTGGCGAGCTGCCTTTTGTCGTTCGACGACTATCCCTTGCCCACGTCCACCCCCGATGCAGGCCCGGTGCAGATGAAGGGCAGCTTCGCCTCTGGCGCGGTACAGGGCTCGGCGCACGGCCGCCTGATGAGGGGCCAGCTTCTGTGGCACGGCGCGGTGCGCGGTCAAGGCGGGGGTTACGTGCTGGAAGGAGCGCTGCGGTGATCGGTCGGGGGCGGTGCATAGGCCGCCGACGAGGGCAGCACAGGAGCGGATCATGACCGTCAGCAGAAACAAGATCGCCATCGAGCTACTGCGCATCGCCGCAGTCGCCGTCGTGGTCGTGGGCGTGATGCTCGTGGCCCAGGCGGGTACGGGGGGCTCCACGGACAACACGCTGAGCTTCGCGGGCACGCTGCTCGATGCGCAGGGCAAGCCGGCTGGGGCCGAGACCGAGCTCCAGTTCGTCTTCAAGAAGGCGGGCACGGCGGTGTGCACCGTGGACGCAGCCGTGGATCCAGACGACCAGACCGGCTGGTTCGTGGCCCAGCTGCACGTCGATCAGGGCACGGGCATCGCCTGCGGTCCCACCTTGTTCGACGGCGCCCCGGTTACCATCGACGTGCTGGTCGACGAGCACGAGGTGGTCACCGGGCAGCCCGTCGGCGCCGTGCCGTACGCCAAGTACGCCGATCAGGTGGGCACCCCGGACTGCCCCGTGGGCTACCAGCTCGACGCCCAAGTGGCGGCGGGTGGCGGGGGTCCTGGCGGAGGCAGCCCGTCAGTGGCCGCCCCGGCGTGCGTCAAAGGCCACGACCAGGTGGTCAAGGTCGGCACGGGTCCGAGCGCCTTCTGGATCGATCGCTACGAGGCCAGCCTGTGGAGCGACCCGGCGGGCACCCTGGGAACGGGCGGCGAGGGCACGCATCCCTATGGCGTCGCGACCGATGATCTGCCCGAGAGCTTTCCCGACAACGGTCAGTGGCGCGGCCGCACTCCCCTGGTCTACGCGGTGAGCCGCAGCGGCGTGCGCCCCAGCGCCAACCTGACCTGGTTCCAGGCCAGCGAGGCCTGCGCGGCCAGCGGCAAGCGCCTGCCCACCAGCGCCGAGTGGCTGCGAGCGGCGCGCGGCACGGTAGACGGGCCAGGGTGCTTGACGGACACGGGCGACTCGGTCTCGCGCCCGACCGGCTACGGATGGACGGCGGAATGCGTCAGCGACTGGGGCGCCGAGGACATGATCGGCAACCTCTGGGAGTGGGTGGCCGACTGGCAGTGGAGCCTGAACGATGCGCAAAGCTTTGGTAGCGGCACCAGCGCCGCGCCGTGGCCCTCCGACTATGGCGGCGATCGGACCTTTTGGATCACCTCCACCGCCCTGGTGTGCGATCCGGCCAATCCGAGCTGCGACGTCGAGGACCTGAGCTTTCGCGCGGGCCTTCCGGGCGCGCTGGTCCGCGGCGGCTGCATGAACGACGGCGACGGAGCCGGCCTTTTCGCCATGGACTCGATGGGCTCGCCCGCCCTGTACTTCGCGACCGTGGGCCTTCGCTGCGTGATTCCGCAGTAGGGGCCATTTCGGCGGCTCGTCGGCCGAGGTGACCGTCAGAACGCGTCGCG
>CAYTYV010000591.1:0-3717 GCA_964441055.1 uncultured Polyangiaceae bacterium
GACGACCAGCAGCGCGGGCGGCCAGGCCGGCTCCGGCGGTCAAGGAGGCGGACCAGACTGCGGCGAGGAGAGCGGCAGCTACGTCTGGGGCAGCAGCTTCGGCGATACCCTGCAGGAGTTCACTTGGGGCCTGGACGTGGATGCCATGGGCAACGTGGCCGTCGGTGGCTACTGGGTACCCGAGAACGACCCGGGCTTGGACCTCGGCTGCGGCCCGCTGTCGTTCGAGGGTCTCGCTCAAGCGGATGCCTACGTCGGCAAGATGGCGCCCGACGGCTCCTGCGTGTGGAGCAGGACCATCCACGGAACGACTGGCACTGGCAACCACATGCTGTGGAACGCCGCCTTCGACAGCGCGGGCAACATCATCGTGGTCGGGGAGTTCACCGGTGACCTCGACCTCAACGGCGACGGTGCCCCCGAAACCATCGCCGAAGGCGCGGTCGACACCTTCGTGGCCTGCTTCTCGGCCGGGGAGGGCACCGTGCTGTGGCGGCAGAGCTTCGGCTCGCCCGACGCGGAGGTCGCGGCCTACGGCGTTACCGTGGACTCCGATGACACCGTCATCGTGACAGGCCGCTTCCACGGCAACTCGGTGACCTTCGGCGGCGCCTGGCTCGAGCCGCAGGGCTCGGACGCCTTCGTCGTGCGCCTGGCTGGGACCGACGGCGCCCACCTCGCCTCGGCCAACCTCGGCGGCGCTGGCAACCAAAGCGGCTCGTACGTGACGGTGGACGTCAACGGCAACGTGGTCCTGGCCGGGCAAGACCAAGACGGACAAGGCGAGTTCGGCGACATCCTGGTGGCGAGCTTGAGCTCCGACCTGGCCAACGCGTACTGGGAGCAGCGCCTGGGCAACGACGACGGCTTCGGCCAGTGGGTGCTCGACGTTGACACCCTCGCCGACGGCGACATCGTCCTGGCCGGGTACTTCATCGGCGCCGTCAACATGGGCACCACCGAGCTCGTCGCAGCGGGCGACTGGTCGGCCTTTGCTGGCCGCTTGCACAGCTACGACGGTTCCGAGGTCTGGGCCCGCAACTGGGGCGAGGCGGGCGCTGGCGCCTTCGTCAACAGCATGGCGGTCGACGACTGCGACCGCATCGTGCTCGGCGGTGGCTTCCACGGCATGCTCGACTTCGGCGGGACCGCCACGGTCATCGACTCGGGCGGGGCCGAGTCCATGGACGCCTTCCTGGCCAAGCTGGGCGCCGATGGCGGCGGCGTGTGGGCCTACGGCTACGGCGACGACCTGAGCGGCGCGGGCACGGGCCAGATGGTCGAGCGCGTGGCGGTCAACGCCGCCGGGCTCATCGCCGTTGCAGGCCAGTTCAACGGCGCCATCGATCTGGGCGGAGGCGAAATGGTCTGCGCCACCTGCGGGGCCCAGAGCAACCCCGACGCGTTCGTCGGCGCGTTCAACAAGTAGGCTCCGCCACAAGCGAGCTGCGCACAAGACGCCCTCCCGGGTGGGCGGCCGTTGGAGTATGATGGGCGCATGAACACCGCGCGCTTGCATTCTATCATCCGACCCGCTGCCATCGTCGCCTTCCTTCCCGCCATCGGCTGGCTCGCGTGCTCGTCGCCCGAGGAGACCGACGGCTCGAACGGTCCCATCACGACCAGCGATACGGGCGGCCAGGGCGGTCAGGGTCAAGGAGGCAGCCCGCCTGCCTGTGGCAACGACACGGGCAGCTACCTATGGGCCGATGACTTCGGCGACCCCGGTGAGGAGCACTCCTGGGGCGTGGGCGTGGACGCTGCGGGCAACGTCTCGGTCGCTGGCTACTGGACGCCCGGAAGCGGCGCGGGCGCGGGTCTGGATCTCGGCTGCGGCGAGCTGGCGGCGGAGAGCCTGACCCCGCCCCAGACCGACTCGTACGTGGGCAAGCTCAGCGCGGTCAACGGGACCTGCCTGTGGAGCCACACCATCATGGGCACCAGCGGCAGCGGCAGGCACGAGGTGTGGAACGCCGCGGTCGACGCCGCTGGCAACGTGGTCGTGGTGGGGGAGTTTACCGAGGACATCGACTTCGACGGAAATGGAACCGCCGAGGTGGGCGTCAAGGGCGAGTCGGACACCTTCGTGGCCAGCTACGCGTCTGTCGATGGGGCGCTGCGCTGGTGGAGGACCTTTGGCGCGTCCGACGCGCAGGTCGCGGCCTACGGCGTCGCGGTGGACGCCGCAGACAACGTGGTGGTGGTGGGCCGATTCCACGGCAATGTCGTGCACTTCGGCAGCGATACCGGCTTCCCGCCCGACGGCTCGGACGGCTTTGTGGTGCGCCTGGCCGGGGCTGACGGCGCCCACATCAACTCGGCGACATATGGCGGCCCGGGCAACCAGAGCGGCTCCTACGTGGCGGTGGACGCGGTGGGCAACGTGGTGGTGGGCGCGCAAGACCAGGACGGTGACGGCGACTACGGCGACATCCTGTTGCTGGCGCTGAGCTCCGACCTCGCGGCCACGATCTGGGAAAAGCACTTCGGCGACGACGACGGCAACAGCCAGTGGGTGCTCGACGTCGACACCCTCGCGAGCGGCGACGTGGTCCTGGCCGGCCTGTTCGGCGGCGCCCTGAACCTGGGCATGACCGAGCTCGTGGCCGCGGGCACCACCTCGGCCTTTGCCGGTCGCCTGCTGGCCGCTGATGGCTCCGAGCTCTGGGCTCGCAACTGGGGCGAGGCGGGCGATGGCGCGTTCGTGGCAGCCATGGCGGTCGACGGCTGCGATCGCATCGTGTTGGGCGGAGGCTTCAGCGGCGTGCTCGACTTCGGCGGAAGCGCTGCGCCCCTCGACTCGGGCGCTGCCGAGTCGCAGGACGCCTTCCTGGCCAAGCTAGGCGCCGATGGCTCGGGCATCTGGGCGTACGGCTTCGGCGATGACTTGACCGGCGAGAACACGGGCCAGGCGGTAGAGCGTGTGGCGACCAACGTCCCGGGAGCCGTCGCCGTGGCCGGACGCTTCCACGGCAGCATCGACCTGGGCGGCGGACAGATCCCCTGCGCCACCTGCGAGGTCAACAGCCTGACGGACGAGTTCGTCGGGGCCTTCACCAAGTAGCCGAGCGACTGCTAACCCGACTTCGCCCCCGCTTTGGCGTCCTGATCGCCCGCCACGGACGGCTCGTTCGCCACCTCGCCGCTACGGTCCACCTCGGCGTCCTCCAGCGCCTGGCGCACGAGCTCGCGGGCATCGGGGTGGCACATCAGCTCGATGCCCTGCAGATCCCGGATGAACTGGAGCACCTGTCGGGGCACGAGCCCGTCGTAGCCCTTCAGGGCCTCGTTCAAGATGTCCTCGACCAGTTGCTCTCGCTCTCGTTCGCTCGCCATGGTTGCTCCGAGGTCCGCGCGGTGAGCGGCCAAACAAAGGGCTACACGGAAGTAGTCGTCGGGAGCGCGCCAGCGCCGACACAAAATCGACCATCGGCGGCCTTTTTTTTCTCGAGCTGCTGCCGCCGTGACCCGAGCGTTCCCGCTGCCACACCTGCTTTAGTCGGCCGTGCGCAGCGGCGCGTGGGATGATGTAGGGTGGTTTTTCTCGGGCGTGCTGCGGGCGGCGATCGCCGAGGTGCTGATGGGCGCGATCTCCTTCTGATCCCCGCGAGTTAAGGGCGCGGCTGCGCAAAAAAAGATCGGGCAATGGCACGCGAAACCTGCAAGTATTAGAACCGGAGAGTATCTAGAAAAGGCCATGGCCAAGAACCCGGGCAG
>CAYTYV010000592.1:0-3702 GCA_964441055.1 uncultured Polyangiaceae bacterium
CGCCAGAGGCGCCGCCGCCCCCCGCGCCAGCCGCACCACCCGTGCCCCCCGCCTGTCCCGGGCTTCCGGTTCCGCCAGTACCTCCAGCAGCGGCCGTGAGCACGCAGTCGGTGAGGACGACCGTGGCCGATAGCGAGACTAGCGCGATGGACGAGCCGCCCGCGCCACCGCCGCTGCCTGGCTCTCCGCCGCAGCCGCCCGAGCCGCCGCCACCTCCCCCCGGACCGGCAGAGTCCTCGTCGGGAGAATCGCACTGGTTGTCGCCGCCGCCACCGCCGCCGCCGCTTCCAGGGCCGCCAGCGCTCTGGCCTGAAGGAGCGATCGGTCCGCTGTAGCCGCTGGCGTCAATGGATCCAAGACCGCTCGCGCCCGTGGCTGCGGGCGTGCCAGGCTCGCCTACAGAGCCTGCTCCTCCGTCTGTGCAGCCGGAGCCGTCATTGCCATCGCCGCCAGCACCGGGCGTGCCCGGGCCTTGGCCTTCGTCGCCGTCCTCGCCAGCAGGCGAGCTCAGTCCCCTGCCCCCCGAGCCGCCGCTTACCACGGTGCCCCCGCAGGTCTTCTCGCCACCGACTCCGCCAGGTTTCTGCGTTTGAGTGCACGGGAACAAATCCGGAGTGAGCGACCCACCAGCCTCCCCATCCAGGTCTCCGTCCGCAGGCGTCGGTCCCACCGCGCCTTCCGCTCCGTTACCCGCGGTGAGCTCGCAGCGCGCGAACTCCACCTCGGCGCTAACGACCAGCGCGGCAATGGACGAGGCTCCCGGTGAAGTCCCATCGGCTGCGGTGATGGCAAAGTCCTCGATGGCGCTGCCCGATCCGCCCGCGAGGACCTTCAAGACGATACTGCCCGCAGGCGCAATCAGCGTGGTCTTGGGCTCAGCCGCCCAGGCCCAGTCGCCATTGCAGGCGAGCCCGCCATAGAGGTTCACGGGCGCGCTGATGCTCACGGCCTCGGCGAACTGCTCGCCACAGGCGTAGACGGCCTGGGTGCCCGCAGCCTCCTCCAAGGCCTTGCCGATGCTCTTGTAGGGCGTGGCCTTGCTGCCCGTGCCCGTGTCGTCGTCGCCCAGCGAGACCGAGACGAAGACGCCGCAGCTATCGTCGACTGGACCGCCCGCCAGACTGGGGACGCACGCGTCAGGCGTACCGCCCGTACCCGCCGTGCCGCCGTCGCCGCCCCCGGAGCCGCCCGTGCCCGTGCTCGCGCCCGCGCCCTTGGCTCGCTCCTCGTAGTCGCCTCGCAGGTCCGAAAAGCACGCTGCCAAGCTCACCAAAACGACGCAGAGCGCCGCGCCACCAAGAAGTACCGAACCTCGCACCATAGCCTCCGTCAGAAAATGACCTTCCAGCCGAGCCCTGCTGTTCCCGGGCCCACGATGGGCATCCATTGCTGGGCGCCCGCGCGCTCGTCCGCTCCCGCTCCCTGTGCGTCCTCGGACGCAGGCGCCTGCAGTACCGCGTAGACCACCGTGGCCGCCGCCGAGAGAGTGCCCACGATGAGCAGCCCGCCGCCCACGTTGTAGCCGTGGTCGGCGGCGCCGTAGAGATCGCTCGTTCCTTGGTCGAAGCCTTGCCGCTCGTTCTCGCGCTGCTCGGCCTCATTCTGTTTGTTTGCCCCCACCCCCACCAACACCGCCCCGGCCGTCAAAAGCCCCACGCTCCAGGTGCCTAGCCCGGCAACCACCCAGGGGTAGTGCTCTATGCCTGCGGGCTCTAGCTCGCCAGGATCGTCGCCGCCCGGGCCGATGGGTCGGAGCCGCAGCGCGATCATCTGGTTCTGTCCAGCGGCGATCTCGAAGGGCTCGGCCACCTCGTGATAGCCCGGCTTGCTGGCCGAGAGGCGATGGGCGCCCGGCTCCACGAAGAGCATGCCCCCGAGCGGCGAGGTGCCGACCGATCGGTCGTCGAGCGAAACCGTGGCGGCCTCGACGTCCACGCTGACCGCGATCGAGCCAATGCGCTTGCGCGCTCGGCTGAGCAGCTGCTCGGTCTTGGCGCGCAGCGCGGCATCGCCGTGCACGGGGGCGTGTCGCAGGCTGAACTCGAGGTGCTCGGCGGCATCGCGGTAGCGGCCCAGGACGAGCTCCACCGCCCCGAGGTTGCCCGCGATGTCGAAGGAGGGCCGTAGCGAGTAGGCCTGGAGGTACTTGACGCGGGCCTGGTCGAGCTGACCAGCGTCGACCGCCTCGTTGCCCTCGCGGTAGAGCCGCTGGGCTTCGGCGGCCTTCGTGTCGAGCTCGGCCTGGGCCGCATCGGGAGCGGGTGCGGGAGGCGGGGGAGGCGCGGGAGCTGCATCGCTCGAGCCCATCGGCCATAGTAGGGCACCGAGCAGACTGAGGAGCGCCGTGATCGTCGGTCGCGTTCTACGCATCGTCGTCATCAATCATAGATCCGAATGGAGGAAGGAGGCTCATCGGAAGGCGTGCACGCGCCCGCGGGCGAGCAGCTCGCCGCTGGCGACGGAGTCGTTCGGCTCCGAGGCGGCCTGGCCCCTCGCGTGCGCGGCGACCTGCGGGCGCGGCGGGGACGAGTGCGCTTGGGATCGGAATCCTCCTCGGCTACTGGCTCACCCGAGCTGGCCCCTGCTGCGCCGCCCGACGCCGCCTTCTCGGCCGAGCCCCCGCCACCGGCTTGCCCGCTGCCGCCACCGCCCGCTGCCGCGGCGAGCGAGGTCGAGCTCTCGGGCTCGCTCGCCGACTCGCGACCGGCCGTGGACGCAGGGCTCACCGAGGTGTCCGCTGGGCTCTGCGGCTGGCAGAGCGGCGGCCACAACAGCCATACCGCTACCACCAGCGCAATCAGAACGCCTCCACCGAACATCCAGCCTCGCCGCCCGCCCGCATCTTGCGTCTCGTCGTCGCGCTCGTTGCCTTGGCCCTGGTCGCGCAGCCGGCTGGTGGCGCGCTCGAGCACCGCCTGGGACCGCTTGCTGAGCGAGGGCACGGTCTTGGCCGTGCGGCGCCCGGGCGGAAGGCTCTTGTACTCCTCGCCTTCGAGGACATCGTCCTTGTCCTCAGCCTCGTCCCCCTCGTCCGCATCGTCTTCGAGCAGCTCGCCCTCGGTCAGCTCCTCGACGATCTCGACCTTGGCTTTTTCTGGAGCCGCGGGCTTGGCTGTGGCCGACCGCGCCGTGAGCCCCGCCTTGGCCGAATCGTGCGCTGCTGTGGCCACCGCGCCGTCGCTCGCTGGCTTCAGCTCCTCGGGGCCGCTAGGCGCGGGTGAGGGCTCCTCGGTCCCCGCCTCGTCGGCATCCGGCGGCGTGGACGTGGGCTTCTCGGCGTCCGGCTCGTCGATCGCGGGCGGCGTCGGCGAGGGCTCCTCGGCGTCCAGCACCTCGACCTCGGGCGGCGTCGGCGAGGGCTCCTCGACGTCCAGCTCCTCGATCTCCTCCTCGGCCTGCTCGTCGGGCTCGGTCGGGCCCTCCCGCGGGGCGCCGCTTTCGGGCCGCGGCACCCGGGCGGTCTTGGCCAGAGGCGGCCACGACAGCTCTCCCTCACCGCCGCCGTCGACCACCATCCCGACGTCCTGACGCGCGGTACGCCTGCGTGCCTTGCTCTTGCGCGCACGTCGGGAGACCTTGCGGGACGATGAGCTGCCCGGGTTCTTGGCCATGGCCTTTTCTAGATACTCTCCGGTTCTAATACTTCCATGTTTCGCGTGCCATTGCCCGAACTTTTATTGCGCAGCCGCGCCCTTAACTCGC
>CAYTYV010000593.1:0-3693 GCA_964441055.1 uncultured Polyangiaceae bacterium
GAGGGCTCGGCGCCCTCCCCTTCAGAGCCCGCGGCGCCGTTCGATGTCCTCGGTGTACACCGCGACGAGCTCGCGCCATTTTTGCTTGAGCGCCTCGTCCTTTTCCAGACGCTCGTTCCAGCTCTTCAGCACGAAGTCGATGACCACCTGACCCCGCAGCCCATACTGCGCGGCGACCAGCTCGGACTTGTCGGGATAGCCGTGGAGCTCGGCGCAGAACTTGGCGTACTTCTCGACCGGCCAGTCCAAGGCGGAGCGGGCTCGGTCCAGCATCTGCACCACGGGCTTCATGTCCTTGTCAGCCGTCACCTGCTGGCCCGGCATGGGCGGCTTGGGCGAAAGGTCGCGCGGGGCCAAGTTGGCGACGAAGTCCTTGGCCGGGCCGAGGTGCTGGGCCTCGACAGGACTGAGATCCTCGGGCGGCGCGGACGGCGCTGCGGCGTCGTCCCTTTCGGTCGCGGCGGCCCCTTCGGTCGCGGCAGCGGGGACGAGCGGGGTGACCAGTCGCTGCCGAAAGTCCTCCGCGGCGGGCGAGCCCTCGGCTGGCACAGCCGCCATCTGCTGCGTGCGCGGCAGCTTGCGGAACTCGCCCGTGCTCGTGGCGGCCGCGGCGGGCGTGGGCTCGGAGGCCGCTTGACGCTGCCGCATCTGCTCGGCGCATATCTTCCGGAAACGCTCGGGCCGCTCGGTGCGCTCGGCGCTCACATCCTGGGCTAGCACCGCAGTCCAGTACTGGTTCGCCCGCTGCCAGACGGGCTCGCGCACGCGGAGCTCCCGCAGGATCTGCGCACGCTCCTCGGGAGATCGCTTGAGCAGACGGGCCGCCACGGTGGCCCAGGCGGCAAAGTCGTTTTCCACGTCGGGCCGGTTTCGCTCGACCAGCCGGAAGACCTTCTTTTCGGCTGGCAGCGGAGCGGGCTCTGGGGGCGGCGGCTGGCCCCCCTGCCCGACTGCGCCATGCCCGCGGCGCTGCTCGTCCATCCGGTCCCACGGAGCCTGGCCCTGCGCCCACGGGACAGACGCATCTCCGCCACCCGCTCCGACCGCGTGCTCGTGGCCGTGCCCGTCGTCCGAACGGCGCCCGCTACCGTCGCCTGCCATGGTCCTTCCTCGCCCGCTCGACGTCGAGCGGGGGCCAGTTTACTCGACGGCCCCGCGCCGCGCCAGCGCGGGGGATCGGCAGCGCAGCGCAGCTACCGCCGCGGTGACGAACAAGGGAAGCCCTTCGGCGGGGTGGGCTTGCCCTCGAGATTTCATCTGCAGCGCGCTAGAACTCGCTCGCGCGTGGGGAACGAGCCAGCGGCTCAGAACTGCCCGGTCAGGCCCAGCGAGCCGGGGCCTACGGTCAAACGCAAGACCACGGCGGTGTCGGTGTCGGTCGCGTCGGCGGTGGCGGCGTCTTCCGATCCCGCGAGGGAGGCCAGCCCGACTGCAACCCCTGCGCCAGCTATGGCGGCCCCCGAGGCGGAAAGGACACCCAAAATACCCGCTGTGTCTGCGTTTACGTCATCCTCAAATGCCAGCACGAACGCAGGCACACCAAACCCGAGCCCAATCACCGCCCCTGCCATGCCGACACCGATCCCCACCCGCAGCATCTCGCCGTCTTCCTCGCCCTCTTCGTTCACGGGAGGCGGCGGAGGAAGCGGGGCGGGCTTGCAGGGCTTGGGCTCCGTTGGTGGCGGTGCTGGAGCCCCTTCGTAGATGTCCTCAGGCGCGTTGGCCCTTCGTTCGGCTTCCTCGCGACAGATCCCGTTCGGATGGCCAGCCAGGTACACTTGCCAAGCTGTTTTTTTGTCTGCTTGCCGTGCCGCCTCGCAGGCAGCCTGGTCGCGTGCCCGCTGGTCCACCTCAGCCTTGGCGCGCGCGTACTGCTCCCGCAAACGTTGGATCTCCTCGGGGTAGCGACACTTGCCCGCGTACAGTTGCTTCGAGCCCCGGCACTCCTGTGCGACAACGGGTCTCGGCAGCACCGTGCCCACGAGCAAGGCGAGCATGGCGGCGGCATGGGCCATATCTTGATACCCCGCTCCGCTGCCACGCACACCGCGCATCTGCTCACCTCGTAGGACGGCCCCCCTTCCCAGAAACAGGCTCAACCAGCCAAGATGCTATCGTAAATCGATCCCGGCTCACAATAGCGGCGCCTTGCCCGCGATCTGCTCCAGGCGCGCGCTCGCCCATCACAGGTCAGCGGCGCAGCGAAAGCCGAGGCCTGGCCGCGACTCGTCGGCCGCGTCGACCTCCCGCGTGTAGCTCGCGTTGACCCGTTGGGGATCCATCGTGTAGCTGCCACCGCGGTTGACCTTGCCCGCCCGTTCCGGGTCCGCCGTGCCACCCGGGTAGGCCGAGTACGCGGAGCTGGTCCACTCGCGCACGTTACCGGCTATATCCAGCGCGCCAACCCAGGACCGGTCCTTGGGCCGCGATCCCACCTCGAGCGACTCGCCCGCGCCGCAACCTCCGTCCCGCTCGTCCGCCACCACCGCAAGCCCGCAGTCGGGGGCGTCGTTGCCCCAGGGAAAGGTCAAGCCTTTGGGGCCTCGGGCCGCCGCTTCCCACTCCGCTTCGGTGGGCAGGCGCCAGCCGCGGTAGGAGCAGTACTTCTGCGCGGCCTCCCAGGTCACGCAGTTGATGGGATGCCGTTCTTTGCCGCTGTTGTGCCAGGTGCACGGTGGATCCGCGCCCGCTGTCGGACAAGCGGCGGCTTGTACGCACTGGTCGTACTGCTCGGCGGTCACCTCGTAGCGCATGATTGCATAGCGAGAGAGAGCAACCTCGTGCGCTGGGCTCTCGTCCGAATAGCACTTGCGCGGCGCATCGCTTTCGCAGCCCATCGGGTAGCTTCCGGCGGGCACCACCACCATGCCCTCGGGCGGCGCAGGCTCGAGAGGTTCGGATGTGCCGGGCGCGGCGGTGGCCGTCACAGGCCCACGCAGCGAGGGAGCGGACAGTGGCTCGTCAGCGGCGCCCGCCGCGGTCTGTCCGCCCGCGCAGCGACCGAGAAACACCACCGCCAGCACCGTGCACGCAAGACCCACGGTCGCCACGCCCACCCCG
Organism: uncultured Polyangiaceae bacterium; assembly: GCA_964441055.1. GTDB lineage: Bacteria > Myxococcota_A > Polyangia > Polyangiales > Polyangiaceae > JACQWT01. The sequence goes on from CAYTYV010000593.1 coordinate 3,061, forward strand.
ATGAGCACGCGGCGGCGAGTCGTGCCGATCGCCAGGCGGCTGAGCGCGTCGAAAGCCCTTTGGAAGATCAGCGGCTGCTGCGACATCGCGGCTGAGGGCTCGGGGACCGATGGGGGGCCGTCGAGCGCGTCCGCGCGCCACGCTGCATCGTGGAAGCCGGGAGGCTCCGCGGCGGACAAGGGCGCAGCGGCCTCGGCAGGCGGCGCCCCAAGCCACAGGGTATCGGCTTCGTCGGATACTTCCGCAGGCTCGGCTACGTCATCCTCCGTTGAAGGGTCGGCGTCGTCCTGCGGATGCGGCGCCCATCCCTCAGCTGCGGACGACGGCGCATCCGATGCAAGGTCGTCCGAGCGCGCTGCGTTGTCTTGCCTCACTGGACGCGGTGCTGGCCTCGGGGGCAGCTTTGGCTCCGCCGCTGGCGCGGCAAGCTTGTGCGTGATGGCCCCCGCGGAGCCGGGCGCCCCAGCCTTGCCATAGTCGTAGTCGCCCAACGGATAGGTCCAGCTCCCGGACGAAGCATCACTGCGCGGCGGCTGGTCTGGTGCCGACGTTGGTGGTGCGCTCGTCGCCGACGGTGCGGCTTGGGCCGAGACCTGCGCGCGGCCTTGCGGTGTCGCCAGCGCAGCTCCTTCC
>CAYTYV010000594.1:0-3669 GCA_964441055.1 uncultured Polyangiaceae bacterium
CACGGCGGCATCGCCGAAATGGCGTTCAGGTGCCCACAGACCGAAAACCCGGGTCGTGGATGCGCGCGCGCAAGGCCCAGCTCCCCAGCTGGGCTGAGCCGCGCTCGACCAGCGTATCGCCCGTGTAGTCGATGAGCTGCACGGCGCCGCTGCGCTCCCAGAAGCCATCGTCCCAGCATTCGGTCCCGCAGGGGCCTTCGTCGCACCAGACCTCGGAGAACCACACCCACCAGCCGTAGGGCACCGCGATGAGGCCGAGCTCGTCGATGATGGAAAAGGCCTTGTGGATGCGGTTCTGGTCCTCGGAAAGGCCCGACCACTGGTTGCCGAAGCCCACCCGGGCGAGCATCTGCGGGTCGGCGCCGTCGGCGACGTCGAACAGCGAGACGCTGAGCTCGCCGAGCGGGTAGGTGCTCTCGAAGCCGATGGCGAGCAAGCGGTCGCCGCGCGGCTCCAGGTGATAGATCCAGCCTGGCATCTCGAGTGCGCCTAGCTGCTCTGGCTCGGCGGGATCGCTCAGATCGATGACGAACAGCGGATCGCATTCCGGTCCGCAGCTATCCCAGGGCGGCTCGGGGGGATCGACCTCGGCGCCAGGAGTGGGATCGTAGGGCTCGAGCGCCTGGGCGGTGATGGCGTAGGCCCGCTCGCCGTCAAAGCGCACCGCGCGCAGCGACTCGGGCACGGAAAGCTCCAGCTCGAGCGAGCCCAGCGGCTCGAGCTGTTGCGAGGAGACCACGCTGAAAGTCTGCACCGTGGGCAGGCCCTCGTCAGACCAGACGCCCGGCTGACTGAGCACCCGCAGCACGCCGTCGTGCTCGTCCATCTGCCAGCGGCTCAAGATCTGTCCCGTCGCCTCCACGCTGGCGCCCTCGACCAACGCGCCGCTCGGATCGGAGATGTCAACGACGTGGATGGTCGAGTGGCCTTCGTCGGCGATGCCGTCCCACTCGACACCAGCCACGTACATGCGCTGGGCGGTGACGGTCACGCTGCGCTTCCAGCCGATGTCGTCGGCGTAGGGCTGCTCGTAGCTCAGCTGATCGACCTGCTCGAGGTAGCTCGGCGCGCTCAGGCTCAGCGAGGTGATGGTCGTGGTGGGCAGGCTCGGGCAGGTCGGGCAGTCGTGGGTCTCGTAGCTTATGGCGTAGAGCACATCGCCCACGATGCGCGTGTCGGACAGGTGCCCGGGAAGCTCGATGCAGGGGCCTAGCGGCTGGATGTCAGTCGGCACGGAGGCGTTGAGCGCTTGCACGCACGACAGGTGCACGTCGACGCCGTAGTCGATCATCAGGTAGACGAGCTCGCCGCGGAGGACCATCTCGAGCGGGTAGCCCTCCAGCTCGACCTGATCGAGCAGCGTGAGCTGGTCGCGCACGGACACGTCGATGACGCTCAAGCCCGCGGTGCGCGACAGGGCATAGAGCCGGTCATCGGCGATCTGGACGATGTCGGCCTCGGCGATGATGCGCTCGGCCTGGGAAGGCGGCAGATCGCTCGGGCCGCTGCCATAGCCCGAGCCGCCCGCGCCCCAGCCATTGCAGGCGCCCTCGCCCGTGCCGGTCGAGCCCGTGCCCGTGCCGCTGCCGCCTTCGCCGTCGCCGCTGCCGTCACCGTCGGACGAGAAGACCCCCGCTTGGTAGCTGCAGCCCCCGGCTGTTGCGGCCCCGATGGCCACGGCGAGGATCGCTCCCAGAGCGATCCAACGATGTGCGGCGTTGTTGTTGTTCATGTTCCCCTCGGATCTTTCAAGCGAGCGCGTTCACTGCTCGCTCGTGGCAGGTGGCACGAGCGGCACGTCTCTGTTCGGAGCGTGGCAATCTTTGTGCCAACAGTCGCACGCCAAATATCAACATGTTAGCAACAACACTGTGCCGCGGGCCTGGGTGGGCGCCTGAAACCGTGTGCCGATGTGAGCCAAATGCGCACCCCCCCGAGCACGTAGCCCGGGCGATCCGCGAGTCAGCCTCTGCGCGAACGAGCTCCACGCGTGGGACTCGACCGCGGCGCTTCGACGGATAGGCCGCGGGCCTTTTCGTCGACGCCGACGGCGAGCGAGCTCAGCTGGATCGAAGGCGGGCTCTAAGGGCCCGCCGAGCTAGCCGAGACGAGGGCCGCAGCGCCGCGAACAGCCGCGCGAAAAAGGCGCCGCCTACGAGCACGGGTGCGCCGCACTGCCGCAGCGCCTGCTCGTGGAAGGCCGCTGCCCCAGAGGCAGGAACGTCGACGCCCGAGAGCAGGGCGGGCGTGGGAATGTCGAGGTGGTCGCCAATCGTCGAGGAGGTGGCATGGTCGCTGCCCACTGCCACCAGCACGCCAGGGGGCAGCTTGGCGAGCGCCGTCGCGAGCGCCGCGTCGATGCGCTCGAGAAAGGCGACCTCGGCCACGGGCTGGCGGTCGTGCGAGAGCGTGTCGGTGGCCTTGATGTGGGTCATCACGATGCCGTAGCCGGCCTCGATCCCGTGCGCGGCTTGGACCAGCTTGCCGTCCAGATCGGTGTCCGCGTTGGCGGTGAACGACGGCAGCTTGACCGTCTCGCAGCCCAGCACGCGCATCACGCCGATGACCGTGCCGTCGCCCGCGATGGCCAAGCACCGAACGCCAAAGCGGTCTTCCAGGCTCTGCACCGAGACGTGACGGCCCGCCTGACGGGTGAGCAGCCCGTTGGCGGGCAAAAGACCGCGGGCTTGCCGCTCGCGGTTGACCGGATGCTCGCTCAGGATGGGACGAATGCGCGCGAGAAACGAGCGGAGCTTGTCGGCGGTGTGGGCTGCCGCGGGATCGGCCGCGTCGGTCGGCTGCACATCGAGCGTCGCCGTGGGCTGGGCGCTCGTGTGGGTGGGGTCGGAGTCGCTGATGGCCGCGCTGAGCCCTGGGCCGCGCAGCACCAGGGCCATGCGGTGCTCGATTCCGCCGTGCACCCGCGCCACCACCCCGTCGCCGAGATCCATGCCGTCGATGGCGCGGCCGAGCTCCTCGGTGCCCTCGCGGATGCGGCCCGCCCGTCGGTCCACGATGCGGCCCTCCGCGTCCAAGGTGGCGAAATTGGCGCGCAGGGCCACGTCGCCCTCTTGCAGCTGTACGCCCAAGCCCACGGCCTCGACCGGGCCGCGCCGCGGGGTGGCATCCTCGTCGTCGTAGCCGAGCAGGGCGAACTGGCCGCGGTTGGTGGTCACCTCGCCCGATCGATCGCGCAGATCGAGCCAGCAGACCTGCCCGCGCCGCGCCAGCTCGTCGAGCTGCGGCGTGCGCGCCGCCTCCAAAGGGGTCTGCCCGCCGAGCGCATCACAGGGCTCGTCCCCCAGGCCATCGAGCACCAGGTAAAGCAGCTGGTGGCGGAACCCCGCGAAGCTCACGGCGCCCGCTCCTCGAGCTTGCTCACGCGGTGGATGTGGTCGGTGATGATCGTCAACAGCTCGTTGGCCGCTTCGTCGAAGCTCTCGTTGACGATGATGGGCACGTCGTGCTGCTCGGCTTGCTCGACGATGAAGTCCTGGATGCGCATGATGTCGTCCAGCGATTTCAGGTACCGCTGGGCGCGCCGCTCGCCGCCCACCTCCTTGCCGCGGCGCTTGAGGCGCGACGCCAAGACGGCCCGATCCAAGGTGGCCAGGATGACTGGCACGATGATCGCGCTGTCGTCGAACTCGGCAGCGGCCCGCAGCGGGG
>CAYTYV010000595.1:0-3666 GCA_964441055.1 uncultured Polyangiaceae bacterium
GCTTGATGACGTGGTAGCCGAAGGCCGTCTCCACGACCTCGCTGACCCCGCCGACGGCCATGGCAAAGGCAGTCTCCTCGAACTCGGGGACCATCTGCCCGCGGCCAAAGGGGCCCAGGTCGCCACCGCGCTTGCCCGAGGGGCAGTCCGAGTGCTGCTGGGCGAGCTCGCCGAAGTCGGCTCCCTCGTCGAGCTGCTGCTTCAGCGCGGCGATCTGCTGCTGGGCTTCCTCTTTGGAGCGCGTGGCCGTGGACCGCTCCGAGCCCTGGTACATGAGGAGGATGTGCGAGGCTTGAACCTGATCTGACATGGTCTCGTGCTGTACTACCGTTTCCGCGTTGCGTGCGAGGATTCTCGGCCATCGCCCGTCTCCGCGGGAGAGGCCCGACGCCGTCGTCTCGCTAGCCGCTGAGCCGCCGTGGCGGCGGTGAGCTACCGCGGCGAGTAGCAACCGAAGCACCACCCAGACCATGCCCGCGTAGCAGCTGAGGGCGAGCGCCGCGGCGAGCACGCCGCCAGCAACATCGCCGCCCTGGACCAGCGCGCGCAGCTCGAGCAAGGCCCCGAGGGTGAGCAGCCCTAGGAGCGGAGCCACGACCAGGGTCGCCAAGAACGGCGCCAGCCAGCCGCCAGGGTAGGCGCGCGGGATTGGGCCTCCTATCAAGGCGCCAGCACCAGCACCTTGGTCTGGCTTGGCGCGATGCGGCAGCCGGGGCAGTTGGTCGAGTTCTGCAAGGCCACGCTGGTCATGCGAGTGGCGGGCACCCCCTTGACCAGGGTGGTGAACGAGGCGGTCAGGTGGCGGCTAGGCCCCATGACCACGCCCGAGGCCACGCCCGTGGCCAACCCGGGGTTGTCGCCGTTCGACAGCGGGATGCTGGTCGCCATGTTGTGGGCGGGCATGCACATGAACAGCACGTTGTAGGCCGCGGGCACCCCCATCGGGCCCATGGCGATGTTGGGGTAGGGGATGGGCACGGGCGCGGGCGCGGGCGGGGCGGGCGTCAGGCACACGTCGGGAAAGCCCATGTCGGGAGCGGGGATCGGACCTTGCGCGTTGGCGAACACGGCGTCCCTCCTAGCCCAGGTGGATCTGCTCGCCGTCGACCTTGACGAGCTGCTTGGCGGTGACCAGCGCGTTGCGCGCGTGAAGGCTCATGTTCTTGTTGGCCTGGTAGTCGATGCGCTCGGCGCGGAGCTGGTCGAACTCCTCCACCGTGCGGTAGCAGCGCTTGACCCGCTGGCTCAGCCGATCGAGCACGGTATCGAAGCTGCCCGCCAGCACCTTGACCTTGTCGACCTCGCTGCGGAGCAGCCGGCCGAGGTAGGTCAGCCGCTGCAGCACCACGTTGCCGTCAACCGCATTGACGTTGAGCCGCCCCGAGACGACCGACACCTCCTGGGCCGAGACCAGCTTCACGCCGTCCTGCGCCGCCACGGCGAACTTGCCTTCGGGCAGGCGGATCTGGAGATCGCCGTCCGCGCCGAGCTTCACGCCAGCTCCGGGCTCGCGCTCGAGCACCGCCAAGACGTAGCAGCGACCCTGGGGCAGCGCCGCGACCAGCACCGCGTCGTCCACCTCGGGCTCGACCAGGCAGCTCACCGCGCGCTTGCCCGGGTACTCGCCCGCCGCGGTGCGCACCACCAGCGCCGCGCCATCGGCGCGGACGATGGTCCCCACCTCGTGAATCACATCCTGCTGCTCGAGCTTTCGCGCCAGGTTGTCCATGGTCTCCTCGGGGCTGGGCCGCGGCGGCAGGCCACGGCACAAGGTCGATTCTGCGGCTTTTGCGACGCGGGGTCAAAGCGGAAATGCTCAATGCCCGGGCTGCCAGTCCTCGGCCTCGGCCTGTGGCTCGTCGTCGCCCCGGGCAGCCGCGTGGCCGAAGCGCACGATCGCGATGGCGGACTGGGTGATCGCGTTTGGCGAAATACGCACTACGCACCCCATGTCCATGGCGCCTCTTCATTCCGTTCAGCGCTTGGTCGCCCACCGCCCCGGCCGGCGCCAAGTCGAGGCGCCTCGGCTCGATCCTCGAACATCAACAAACCGCGGAGAAACGAAGGCATTGGTTTGTCTGCGGTTTTTTCTGGCTACCGTGGGGGCTACCAGACCTCTTTTTGAGTCGAGCAAGTCAGGGCCCGCGGACGAGGTTGCATCGCCCCTTCCGTGCCTCTTGGAGGTTGATCCAAGCCCGCAACGGCCAGCTCTGCAGCCATGGGCTCACAGGACGCGTATGGTGTTGCCGCCCCGCTAGGCCGCCCCGTCACCACCACCACGACGGCTGGAACTCGTAGGCGCCCATGTCGGCCCAGGGCGGGCCTACGCCCGTGTTGGGGCTGTTCGGGTCGTCGAACCGGCCGTAGCCGTCCTGGTCGTAGTCGGGCGCCACGGGCCCGTTGGCCGCGTGGATGCAGGGCGAGCCGTAGTCGAGGTGATAGTTGTTGTTCGTCGTCCGGGGCGAAGCTGCCTCGACCTCGGCGGTCGAACATGGCACGGTTGGCGTGTGAAGCTGCCGGGGGCAGAACACGCGCGGGTCGAACCAGCGAAGGTGCGGCGGTATCTGTTGTCCCGGGAGCATCCAGTGGGGCGCTTCAAGGCGGTCTTTTCGAGAGCCTTGGCTACTCGGCCGACCATCGGGTGCGCTTGGAGGCCGACCTGCGAGACCTGGCGGCGAAGGCAGAGGCCGCGCTTGGCGGGCGGAACCGGCACGGGCAGAAGTACGAGCTTCGTGGTATCCTTGAGGGGCCGTCCGGCAAGACGGGGCGGGTGGTGGCCATTTGGATCGTTCGCTGGGGAGAGCAATTCCCGCGCTTCGTGACCGCGTTTCCAGGGGACAGTAGATGGCGTATCGGCTTCTCGACACTGTGGTGCTCAACCAAGATCTGCCTGAACACGGCCTGTGTCGCGGGGATCTGGGGGCGGTGGTCGAGCTCTACGATGCAGACACCATGGAGGTCGAGTTCGTGCGGGCCTCCGGCAAGACGCAAGCCCTGGTCACGCTAGCCCATGCCGACGTGCGACCGGTGCTCGACACGGACCAAATCGCCGTTCGAGCCAACGCAGACGCCGCATGAACAGTGCCGAGGCACAGGAGGCCATCGTCAACCGCTTCCGTTCCTCGAGGAGGACGCCTCACTCGCTGCTGGGCTCTTCAACCGATCGGGGCGGCGGCGTGGCACGCTCGCCGACTGCATGATCGCTGCGACCGCCGTGCGCAACGAGGCATCGCTGGCGACGGCGAATCCGGCGGACTTCCGTCGTCTCGAAAGGACGGGCTCCAGCTAGTCGCCGGCTAGAGCCACGCGGCTGCCCCGCCGCTGCAGCCACGGGCTCACAGGACGCGTACGGTATTGCCGCCCCGCTAGGCCGCCCCGTCACCACCACCACGACGGCTGGAACTCATAGGCCCCCATGTCGGCCCAGGGCGGGCCGATGCCGTTGTTGGGACTGTCTGGGTCGTCGACCCGGCCGTAGCCGTCCTGGTCGTAGTCGGGCGCCACGGGCCCGTTGGCCGCGTCGATGCAAGGCGAGCCCGGGTCGAGGCGGTAGTCGCCGTTGCCGTCGTCCACGAACAAGGGGTCAGCGTTGATGTTGCCGTCGCCCGTGAAGCCGCCCTGGACGTTGCTGTAGGTGACGGTGGAGGTGCCGCTGGCGTCGCGGAT